>CAYMUE010000071.1:25622-29400 GCA_964393505.1 uncultured Polyangiaceae bacterium | reverse complement strand
ATCGCCGCCGTGGTGATCGCCGCCGTGGTGATCGCCGCCGTGGTGATCGCCGCCGGCTCAAGCCGACGGCTGGACAGAACCGATTTGTAGGAGATCCAAGCCCGCTCCGCGGGCTCCCATGAGGCGAAAGCATAGGGCGGGGTGGGAACGGTGGTGGGCCGTCGGCGCGTGCCGGATCGTCGAGACGGCCGTGTCGCCCCCGTGCACGTGGGGAGCCCCCGGAGGGGGCTTTTGTTTCCGTTCAATCGGTGCTGTTCAGCCGTCGGCTTCAGCCGGCGGAGATTGGGTGATCGTGCCCCGCGCCGCCCCGCGCCCGACGAACCGTGCCCCGCGCCGCCCCGCGCCACCGGTCGCCCGACGAACCGTGCCCCGCGCCACCGGTCGCCCGACGAACCGTGCCCCGCGCCGCCGGTCGCCCCACGAACGATGGCGGTCGATGCTCAACGGTCTGTGCGTTGGTGGGCTACCCCAGCAACTGGTTCACCGCTTCGACCACGTGCGCGATCGCGTCGTCGATCTTCGAGGGATCCGAGCCGCCCGCCTGGGCCATGTCGGGACGCCCGCCACCTGATCCGCCGACGATCTTCGCCACGGGCCGGATGAGGTCGCCGGCCTTGATGCGAGAGGTCAGCCCCTTGGACACGGTCGCGACGAGGGCGACCTTGGGGCCGGCCGCGGCGCCGACGACGACGACTCCTTCTCCGAGCTTGTCGCGCAGCTGCTCGGCCATCTCGCGCAACGCGGCGGCATCGCCGACCTCGGTGCGCAGGGCGAGCACCTTCACGCCTTTGACCTCCGTGGCCTTGGAGAGCATCGCCTCGACGCCTCCTCCTCCGCCCATCGCGAGCTTGCGCGTGAGCTCCGCCACCTGCTTCTCGAGGTCGCGCTGGTTGGCCATCACTTTCTCGGCCTTCTCGGCGAGATCCGCGCCACCCGTCTTCAACGCCTTGGCCGTGCGGTGCACCGTGTCTTCGACGCCGCGCACCCAGGCGACCGCGTTCCACCCCGTGGCCGCCTCGATCCGACGCACCCCGGCCGCGATGCCCTGCTCCGAGAGGATCTTGAACAGCCCGAGATCGCCCGTCGCTCGCGCGTGCGTCCCGCCGCACAGCTCGATCGAGTCCGGCGTCATCGTGAGCACCCGCACCACGTCGCCGTACTTCTCCTCGAAGATCGCCATCGCCCCCGACTTGCGCGCCTCCTCGATCGGGAGCACTTGCGTCTCGATCGGGGCGTTGGCGAGGATCTTCGCGTTCACCAGATCCTCGATGCGACGCAGCTCGTCGGAGTCGAGCGGCTTGCCGTGGGTGAAGTCGAAGCGCAGACGGTCGGGGCCGACCAGCGAGCCCTTCTGCTGAGCATGGGCGCCGAGCACCTTGCGGAGAGCGTAGTGCAGAAGGTGCGTCGCCGAGTGGTTCCGCCGCGTCGCCGTGCGCAGATCGTGATCCACGTCGGCCAGCACCTCGTCACCCACTCGCAGCGTCGCCCCCTCCTCCATCTTCACCTTGTGCACCGTCAGACCGTCGAGCGGCTTCTGCGCGTCGATCACCTTCGCCGCCACGCGCTTCGCCACCACCAGCACGCCTGCGTCGCCCGCCTGTCCGCCCGACTCGCCGTAGAATGGCGTCACGTCGAGCACCACCTCCCCCTCGTCGCCCGCCCCGAGCTCCTGCACGCACGCGCCGTCGCGCACGATCGCCACGACCTTGCCGTCGGCGTGCTCGCGCTCGTAGCCCACGAACTGCACCTTGCCGCCGGGCACCGCGCTCAACGCCTCGCGATACGCCGGCTCCACGGCCGCCTCTCCCACCTTGCTCCCCTCGCTGCGCGCACGCGCTTCGGCCATCGCCTGCTCGTAGCCGTCCACGTCCACCTGGAAGACCCGCTCGTCGCAGATGACCTGCGTGAGATCGAGCGGGAACCCGTACGTGTCGTAGAGCTTGAAGGCGACTTCGCCCGCGAGCTCCTTCTCGCCGCGCGACCGCATCGACGTGAACTCGTCCTCGAGGATCCGAAGTCCGCGATCGATCGTCTCGCGGAAGCGAACCTCCTCCTGCTCGGCGATCGAGGCGATGAGCTCCTTGCGGGAGACGAGCTCCGGGTACTGGTGGCCCATGAGCGCGACGACCTCGAGCGCGACCTCGTGCAGGAACGGGCGGCGGATGCCGAGCCTGTGCCCGTGGCGAATCGCGCGGCGCATGACCCGCCGCAGCACGTATGGACGCTCCGCGCGATCGGGCATCACGCCTTCGGCGATCAGGAACGCCGTGGTGCGAGCGTGATCCGCGATCACCCGCAGGGACACGTCGTCGTCGGCCATCGTCGCCGTGTACTTCTTGCCGGCGACGTCCGCCGCCTTGTGGATCAACGGGCGGAACAGGTCGGTGTCGTAGTTCGACACGACGCCTTGCATCACCGCCGACATGCGCTCGAGCCCGGCCCCCGTGTCCACGCACGGCGCGGGCAACGGGTCGAGCTTCGGCCTGCCGTCCACGAGCGAGCGATCGAACTGCATGAAGACCAGGTTCCAGATCTCCATCCAGCCGCGGCCCGAGTCGTCGGGATCCTGGCCGAACAGCGAGAGATCCGGCTCGCCGCCGAGGAAGTAGTGCACCTCGGAGCAGGGGCCGCAGGGACCGGTCTCCCCCATCTGCCAGAAGTTGTCCTTCATCCCCAGCCCGAGGATGCGGTCGTCACCGAATCCGGTCACCTTCTTCCAGATCGCGCGCGCCTCGTCGTCGGCCGGCACGCCCTCGGCTCCCCCGAACACCGTGATCGCGAGGTGCCGGGTGTCCATGCCGAGCTCGCGCGTGAGCAGCTCCCAGGCAAACGCGATCGCCCCCTCCTTGAAGTAGTCGCCGAAGGAGAAATTGCCGAGCATCTCGAAGAACGTGTGGTGACGCGCCGTGCGTCCCACGTTCTCCAGGTCGTTGTGCTTGCCGCTGATCCGGATGCACTTCTGGCTGGAGGTCGCGCGCGTGTACGGCCGCTTCTCGCGCCCGGTGAACACGTCCTTGAACTGCACCATGCCCGCGTTGGCGAACATGAGCGTCGGGTCGTTCGGAGGGATCAACGCTCCGCTCGGCACGACCTGGTGGTCCTGCTTCTGGAAGTAACCGAGGAAGGCGGAGCGGATGTCGGAGGCGGTTCGGGGCTGGGTCATCTTGGGTCCGGCTACCTAGCCCGAAGCCGGTCGCCAGGGAAGAGGCACCACGCCGATCCGTGCCCCCGCAGCCGCAGTTCCCCTCGAATCGACCGTGGGCCGCTCCGGGCCCGCGGCCCGATCAGTAGTGGTAGTCCAGGACGTAGCCCACGCACGTGGCGTTGTTCGATGCGCTCTTGACCTGCACGTACACCGTGGAGGAGTCCTCCAGCGTGCCCGAGCAGTTCACCTCCGTCGTGAACTTCGTGCTCGAGCAGCACCCCGTCTTGCCCAGCGCCGAGGTCGATTCCTGCGCGTCGCTGCCGCACTTCACGTTCGTGGTCCCCGAATCGCACTCGAAGTACGCGCACACGATGAGTGTGCCCGATGCCACCGCCTCGAACGTCGGGTTGACGTCGCAGCCGAACTGGTCGTTGCCGTGGAACTTGAACCAGTCCTGGTCCGCATCGGTCTTCAGGGTTCCGGCGAACGACGACCCGGTGCCGTCGCAGTCCTTCGCATCCGGGCGCGCGATCGCGGTGTCCTCCGTGCTGTTGGGCTCCTGATCCGCTTCGATGCAGGCCCCACCGCTGCCTGCTGCTCCCGCAGCACCGCCGATTCCGGTAGTGCCCGCAG
>CAYMUE010000071.1:0-25522 GCA_964393505.1 uncultured Polyangiaceae bacterium | reverse complement strand
GCCCCACCGCTGCCTGCTGCTCCCGCAGCACCGCCGATTCCGGTAGTGCCCGCAGCGCCTGCCGCCCCCGCGTTGCCCGCAGCGCCTGCCGCCCCCGCGTTGCCCGCAGCGCCTGCCGCCCCCGCGTTGCCCGCAGCACCCGCAGCGCCCGCGTTGCCCGCAGCACCTGCAGCACCCGCGGAACCTGATGCGCCTGCCGCGCCTGCGGAACCCGCGTTGCCCGCAGTGCCCGAGGACCCACTTGCGCCTGCAGCTCCTGCTGCGCCCGCAAGGCCGCCTGAACCGGCGGCCCCTCCGGTGCCTACGCCCGCGCTGCCCGCGGCGCCGCCCTTGCTCCCCGCGTCCTTGACGCCTCCCGCCCCTCCCATGGAAGCATCCGTCTCGTCCACCGGCGTGTATCCCGGGGTTTCTACGTCGCCGGCCTCTGCACACCCCACCGCTGCGACAACAGCGACGAGCCATGCTCCCAGGAGTCTGCGGGTGGCGCGGTTGCTCACCCGGTGCGTTCTGGATCGCCCTTCGGCTCGCGTCAATGCGAGGCGGCGGGCCACGAAGCGTTCGCCCGGGCGTTCCCCGCGAGACCCAGAAGAAGGCGCTTGAACTTGCCGCCGAACAGTTCAGGATCCGCAGCCCCATGAAGTCCCGAACCCTCGCGATCGCTCCCGTCAGCCTGGCGCTCCTGCTGTCCGCTTGCGGCCACTCCGAAGAGGAGTGGCAGGCGCAGCTCGGCAAGTACCGGGCCGAGGTGACACAGGGGAGTGCTCGCGCAAAGGAGAACGCGGAGCTCCAGGCCCTGCTCACCAAGGAACGTGATCGCGTCGCCGAGCTCGAGCAGGAGCTCACCGCCATGGGCGTCAACCTCGATGAGAAGGACCGGACCGCCGGAGAGCTCAGCGACAGCCTCGCCGAGGTGCGTCGTGCCCTCGACGCGTACAAGGCACGGGCCCACGCCCTCGAGGCGCTTCGCAATCGCATGGCCGTGCTGCGCGCCAGACTTGAGGGGCTGACGAGCATCGGGCTGAAGGTGAACGTGCGCCGCAATCGACTGGTCATCAGCCTTCCCTCCGACGTGCTGTTCGACACGGGAAAGACGGAGCTCAAGGCAGACGGCCGCACGGCGTTGCTCAAAGTGGCCGAGACCATTCGCAACGATCCGCAGCTTGCGGAGCGGGACTTCCAGGTCGCGGGGCACACCGACGCGCGTCCGTTCAACGGACCTCCCTACCTCGACAACTGGGGCTTGAGCTTGATGCGCGCTCGCCAGGTGCTGCTCCTGCTCACGTCGTCGCAAACCCCTACCGCAAGGCGTCCGGGAGAGCGCCCCCAGGCCGGCGGCGGACTGCCTCCCAAGCACTGGAGCGCGGCCGGCCACGCCGAAACCGATCCCCTCGTCCCCAACGACGGCGCCGAGAACATGCAGCGCAACCGACGCGTCGAGATCATCGTCCTCCCCAATGTCGAGGAGATGATCGATCTGCGATCGCTCGCATCCGCGGACCCGGAACCGTCGCCCTACGACGATTCCCCCTATGCGGGAGCTGCGCCGAAGAAGGCCCCGGCATCCAAGACCGCGCCGGATCCGAAGACCGGCCCCGCGCCCAAGGCGGCTCCAGCGCCCAAGGCGGCTCCAGCGCCCAAGGCGGCTCCAGCGCCCAAGGCGGCTCCAGCGCCTGCAGGCAAGGCGCCCGCGAAGGCCCCGGCTCCGCAGCCCGCTCCCAAGGCCTCGGCTCCGCAGCCCGCTCCCAAGGCCCCTGCGCCGATGATGCCGCAGTCGTTCTGACCGCGCGCTCCCTCTCCTCAATCCGCCCGAGTGGAACGCCTGCGGCGCACCGCGTCCACCACCAGCAGCAGCGCCACGACAGGCACGACCGCGAGCACGAGCACCGAAGCCCAGTCCACGCGGTGCTGATCCCTCCACACCGCGTAGCCGTAGGTCCCGTGGCTGTAGAGCTGCTGCAACGCGAGGAGCCCGAAGACCACAGGGAACCAGCGTGGGCGCCGCATGAACAGCACCGCGATGACCCCGTTGATCACCACGAAGAGCCCGTGACGCCAGGCCGGCGAAGGCTCCGCGATCTGCGGCGCGACGATCGCCACCGCGTGGAACACAGCCGAGAGCGCGAAGCCGACGGCCAGGATCACGAAGAGCATCTCACGGACCCGGCGCCCTCTCGCGCTGCCCGCGGGTCCCTCGGTCGTGCCCGACGCGATCACGTCTTGCCTCCGAACACGCGCTCGAGCTCGTCGTGGCGGTCGCGCTCCTCGCGTCCTGCGCGCTCCCGGACAAACTCCGCGAAGCGATCGGAGAGCTCGCGGCACTGCCGATCGATCGGCCCCGCATCTCCTCGCGCACGCAGCTCGCGCACCAGCTCGAGGCACAGGTAGCGCGAGCAGATCGAGGGACGATCCCCAGGATCCAATGAGCAGCCCGTGGGACCGCGAAACACACACCCCGCGTGATCCGATCGCGGAGGCGCCAGGGCGGCGGCCGTCGTGCCTGCGAGCACGAGCGACGCGATCTCGTCGTCGGTGAAGACCTTGTCCGTGTTCGTTCCGCAGCAGTACCCGCCGTCCCAACGACCGTGCGGCAGAGGGTACTTTCGGGCGCACTCGCGGCACCTCGTGACCTCACCGAGAGCCAGGGCGACCTTGAGCCGCAGGCCCCTCAGCTCGACGGCGAGCTCGCGCTCCCGCGGCGTGGCGGCCCGCGCCTCGAGGCGCGCCCGCGCCATGCGGGAGCGCAGGATGCGCAGCTCGTCGGCCCGCGATCTGGGGTGACGCAGGCGGTCGAGCAGGTAGGCGACCGGCAGGAGCATGGGCGCGAGTCTAGCGGGAGCGGGGCGAGGCCGGGAGGGAGGGTGCGGGTGCAAAGGGTCGGTAGCACCGCGCGAAGCGCGCAGGTGCGAAGGGACGGTGGCGGTGCGGCGCTCGGAGGTCCCGGTGGGTGGGCGGGCTGCGCGATGGAGCGACGGTGGCGCAAGACTCTTTGGCACGGGTCATGGCCTCTGGCGCCGGGCCGAAGAGAGCCGCCCGTGGCGGAACGAATCTTGCTATTGTGGCGCGCGGTTACGGCGCGTTCCCCGCGCTCCCCACGGACCCAAGGCGGAGGCCCGAATCGATGATCAGCAGGCCGCAGCAAACCGCTCCGACACACGATCTTCCCACCGTCTCTGCTACCCCCCGGGTCTCCGGAGTCTGGGACCTCGCTCCCGCCAGCGCCAGCGACGCCGACCTGGCCGCGATCCTCGCGGCCGCCCTCCATCGCGGCCTCGTCCCCGTTCCGCCGCGCAAGAGTCTCCCGATCCACGTCTCGCTCTAGCCCACCCCGAACCCGTTCCCCTCGAACCCCCCTCGGAGGAGACTGTGAACTACGTCGTCGAGCTCGAAGGCGGAGAGCGCTGGGAAGTGTCCGTCGATCGCGATCAGCCTTCGCAGGTCCGGATCGAAGGCGCCACGCGCAACATCCAGATCGAAACCCGCGAGGACGGCACGCTGATGGCGCGCATCGACGGCCGTCTGCAGGCGCTGCGCCTCAAGTACGAAGACGGCTGTCTGGTGGTCGAGACCCCCGACGGACGCCGTCGCAAGGTGCGCGTCGAGAAGGCCTCCACGGCCGCTTGGCGCAAGCATGTCGAGGCGCACGTGCCCGATCGCAAGGAGCTCGAAGCTGCCGACTTGCGAGCCCCGATTGCCGGCAACATCTCCGAGCTCCTCGTGGCGGACGGCGACCGCGTCGATCGCGGTCAGCCTGTGCTGCGGTTGGAGGCGATGAAGATGCTGAACGCGATCGCGTCTCCGTGCGCGGGCGTGATCCGGTTCGAAACGAAGCCCGGGGCGACGGTGCCTGCGGGGGCGTTGCTCGCGCGCGTGGACTCCAAGGAGGTTGCCTCATGACCGACCTGTCGCTGGTCAAGAAGCGGGACTCCCTCCCCGGCGACGCGCAGGACGCACAAGGGGTCGCGCGGTCTCGTCTCGAGCTGCTTTTCGACGCTGGCAGCTTCGAGGAGCTCGACGCTCACGTCGTGCACCGAACCGAGTCCTTCGGGATGGGCAAGAAGCGTCCGGCGGGCGACGGCGTGATCACGGGGGTGGGGAGGATCGGCGGGCGTTCGGCGTTCGCGTTCTCGCAGGATCGCGGGGTGCTCGGGGGCTCGCTGGGGGAGGCGCACGCTCGAAAGATCTGCAAGGTGCAGGATTTGGCGGTGCGCAACGGCTCGCCGCTGGTGGGCATCTGCGACTCGGGCGGGGCGCGGATCCAGGAGGGAGTGGACTCGCTGGGAGGCTACGGCGAGATCTTCTTCCGCAACGTGCGGGCCTCCGGGGTCGTGCCGCAGATTTCGCTCGTGCTGGGACCGAGCGCGGGTGGCGCCGTCTACAGCCCCGCGCTCACCGACTTCGTGATCATGTCCGAGGGCCAGAGCTACATGTTCCTGACCGGCCCGAAGGTCGTCAAGACCGTCACCTTCGAGGACATTGACACCGAGAACCTCGGTGGCGCGCGGGTCCACGCCGAGCGGTCCGGCGTCGCCCACTTCGCGGCGCGCCACGATGCGGAGGCGATCGCGATCGCGCGACGCATCCTGTCGTACCTGCCGGACAACTGCCAGGTCGAGCCGCCGGTGGCGGACTGCGACGACCCGCCCGATCGGCTGTGCGAGGGCATCGACGGGCTGGTGCCTGGGGATCCGCGTCAGCCCTACGACATCCGCAACATCATCGGCGCGGTCATGGACCGCGACAGCTTCCTCGAGGTTCACGAGCGATTCGCCGGCAATGTCGTCGTCGGCTTCGCGCGCCTCGCCGGACACCCCGTGGGCATCGTCGCCAATCAGCCCGCGGTGCTCGCAGGCTGCCTCGACATCAACTCCTCGCGCAAGGCAGGGCGCTTCATTCGCACCTGCAACGCATTCCGGATCCCGATCATTTCGTTCGTGGACGTCCCGGGCTTCCTTCCGGGCAGCGATCAGGAGTACGGGGCGGTGATCAGCCACGGGGCGAAGCTGCTCTACGCGTACTGCGAGTCCTCGGTGCCGAAGCTCTCGGTGATCCTGCGCAAGGCCTATGGCGGCGCGTACATCGTGATGGGTTCCAAGCACATCGGGGGCGACGTGTGTCTCGCCTGGCCGAGCGCGGAGATCGCGGTGATGGGCGGGGCGGGAGCGGTGGAGATCCTCTACCGCCGCGAGATCGCTGCCGCGGCCGATCCCAAGGCCGAGGTCGCGCGCCTGCAGGCCGAGTACGCCGAGCAGTTCCTCTCGCCCCGCCAGGCTGCGGAGCGCGGCTTCGTCGACGCGATCATCTCTCCCGACGAGACGCGTCGCAAGCTCTCGCGCATGCTCGGGGCCATCGCGCACCGACGCGACCTGTCCTGGGCGAAGCGCAACGGCAACATCCCGCTCTGAGCCCGGAGGGAGGCCGTCCGGTTCGCCCATCCGTTCGGGTCGCGCGACGCGCCTCCAGGCGCTAGCATACGCGCCCGATGCCCGGCCTCTACGATTCCGAAAACGGCCTCTACACGCCCGCGCAGCTCACGAAGATCCGCTCGTACATGAAGTCCGAGCTCGACCGGTCGATGCGCATGCTCAAGCGCCCGGGCCACCCGCGTCCCTACTTCCTCTCGTATCTGTTCCGCAACCACCGGCGCGAGACCTTCTGGGGACGGCTCGGTGCGATCATGGAGCACGTGGTGCAAGCGCAGAACAACGTGTTCTGCGACGTCCGCGTGGGCTCCTACCGCTACGACAACGTGCCCGAGGGGGGGCTGCACGAGGATCCCGAGAAGCAGGAGTCGTACGACTACATCCCGATGCCGGCGGAGTGCCACGAGGACGCCTTCAAGTACGGCCTGTGGCGCCTGACCGATGCGCGCTATCGGGAAGCCGCCGAGGAGTTCTACGAGCGCAGGTCGCGCGAGCTGCACTTCGTCGACGCCAACCGACAGCTCCCTTCCCGTGTCCGACGCAGCCCCGTCACGGCGCTCAAGAGCTCGCGCTTCGAGGAGATAGACGTCGACTACTGGCGCCACCTCGTGCGCAAGGCTGGCGCGGTCACGCGCAAGCACACCGCGATCAAGACCTCGTGGGTCGACTTCACCGCCAGCCACCGCCAGAGCCTCTACGTCGACTCCGAGGGCTCCGAGCAGCTCCGTCAGCAGGCGGTCTTCGAGCTGCGGGCCCACCTCTGGCTCCTGCCCGCCGACGGCAAGGCGGTGCTTCAGGAGCTCAACCTCATCGAAGGCGATCTGCACGACCTGCCCTCCGAGAAGGACTTCGTCAAGCTCATCGAGGAGCGCATCCGTCTGCTCGGCACTCTCGAGAAGGCTCCGCACCTGCACGCGTACTCCGGGCCCGTGCTGCTCTCGCCCGGCGCCGCGGGGCTCTTCTTCCACGAGGTGATCGGCCACCGCCTCGAAGGCTCGCGCCTGCTCTCCGCCGAAGAGGGAGCCACGTTCCGCGATCTGCAAGGCAAGCGCATCGCCCCGCGTTTCATCGACATCGTCGACGATCCCACGAAGCGCACGTTCCGCGGCCGCTCCATGATCGGGCACTTCCTGTTCGACGACGAAGGCAACCCCGCTCGCCGCGCGACTCTTGTCGAGCGCGGTGTGCTCGAGAGCTTCCTCACGGGGTCCGGTCCGCTGCCGGGCCAGCGTGAGCTCAACGGCCACGCGCGCAACGCCTACCACGAGCGCCCCATCTCCCGCATGGGCAACCTGTTCGTCGTCAACCGCGAGCCCGTCGCGCCCGCCGAGCTGCGCGCGCGGTTTCTCGAAGAGATCCGGCGCCAGAAGAAGAAGTACGGGATCTGGGTCAAGGAGACATTGGGGGGCGAGACCGGGACCTCGAGCTACGACTTCCAGGCGTTCAAGGGCGAGATCATGCACGCGGTGCGGGTGTTTGCCGACGGACGCGAGGAGCCGGTGCGGGGGGTGGACTTCGTGGGGACGCCGCTCAGCGCGCTCGACGCGATCCTGTGCATGGGAGATGACGACACGTTGGACAACGCGTGGTGCGGGGCGGAGTCGGGCACGCTTCCGGTCTCGACGATTGCGCCCAGCGCGCTGCTGCG
Source organism: uncultured Polyangiaceae bacterium (assembly GCA_964393505.1). Lineage (GTDB taxonomy): Bacteria > Myxococcota_A > Polyangia > Polyangiales > Polyangiaceae > JACRCQ01. The sequence continues at coordinate 18,454 of CAYMUE010000071.1, read as the reverse complement.
CAACCTGGAGCTGCAGGCCAAACGGCGCGAGAGTCTGACGCAGTACGCGATGCCGTTGCCGTACGAGCAGGGGGCCCGGCGCGGAGCCTGAGCCCTCGTGCGCCCCGTGCCTAGCGGGGAATCGGCAGCTCCGTCGGGAATCCCTCCGGAAGATCCACCGAGTCGCTCGAGCCGAACAGCAGCGCCTCTGTCGCCCGCGCCCGCGCATACAGATCGTCGGGCAGCGGACCATCGCATCCCGAAGGCGCCAGCTTGCTCAAGACCCAGTCCAGCGCCGCCCCGCTCGGTCCCCGTCCGTGCGCACCCGAACCGCAGGCCTGCATCAGCGCCAGGTATCCCAGCCCCTCGGTGCCGAACGTCGCGAGGTAGGCGCGCAGCTCCGCCCGCTCGTTTGCGCTCATGTTCGGCGGGCAAAGCGCGCAGGGCGGTGTTCTCCCCCCCGGCTCCGCGTGCCGGTCATCCGCCAGGTGACGCACCTCGTGTACCACCACCGCGTGCGCCAGCCATGCTGCGGCCCGGCCCAGTGCGTGCTGCAACGCCTCGTCCGACGACAGCTCGCGCGAGGTGCGTGCCAGGAAGTCCGCGTCGGCGCGGGTCAACCGCTGACGGTGCTTGCGCTCGTTCCTCTCCGCCGCGCGGCTCACCATCCGCAATGCCCGCTCGCTCAGCCCATCCCACGGAACCTCGTCGATCATCACCGTGCTGCCAGGCCCCTTGCGCGCGCGCAGCGCCGCGGCTGCCGCCACGATCTGATCGCGCTTCGACGCGCCCTGCTCGAGGGCGTCGATCGTCTCGGGGGTCAGCATCCGAGCCGCCTCCTCACGCACGTGCGGGGCGAACACCCGCTGCAGTCCCGTGCGCTCCAGAGCCGGCTCCCGCGCGAACAACGGGAGCATCTGCGCGGTCACGAACTCCGCGATGCGATCCGTGATCACCAGGGCGCCATCGTGCTCGATCGAAGTCTGCCCGAAGAACGCTTCGACCAGATTGGTGCGGTCGGCCCTCGCGAGGAGCATGGCTCGATACGGTTCTCCGGCGCTGGTGACCTGCATGTCCGCGAGGACGTTGTAGCTGCGGGCGAACAGAAGCGAGCCGCGCGGGTTGCGTTCCAGGTGGTGTTCGACGCGCCAGGCCAGGCCGTTGCGCGCCATGTACAGGTTCCAACCGCGCCACAGCTCCGCCAGCTCCGGCGCGTGCCCCCGCACGTCGTCCATCATCTTGTCGTGCAGATCGTCGAGCAGCACCCCCAGGTTCGGATCCTTGCCGGCCTCGTCGCGCAGCGCCGAGAAGGTGCGATCGGCCTCATGGCGCCCGATCGTGTACGGGTCGTGCTGCATCGCGATCACCCAGGCGGGGAGCAGCTCCCGGTGCACCCGCTCGAAGTCGATCTGGGCGAGCACCGCCGCGCTGGTCGGGTGGGACGGGCGGAAGGTCTGGGGGCGCCGCGGAGCCGCCGCGGCCTTCGCTTCGAGATCGGAAAGCGTGGGCTGCACCGCGTGCTCTCCGACGGCCCATGCGGCGATGACGACACCGGCAAGCGTCGTGAGCACCCGCGCGAGCAACGACCACGGCCGCCTCGCCTGTCGCGATCCCCATCCTTCATCGTCGGGGTCGGCCGCCTCGCTTCGCCTTCGCTTCGGAGGTCGCTCGCTCCGTCGCTGCGGCCCCGGGGTGCATGCGTTGGAAGGCAATGCCCGCCGGTTCCGAATCCATGGGTCGAAGGGCACGATCAGGGCACTCTTGTCCATGGTTGCTCCGGTCGGACAGAGAGCCCCGCGGCGCGGTTGTTCCCGCGCGGTCCATCTTCCAGCATTCGGGCATCAATCCGCCGGGAGCGGCATGGCCGCCGTGTCCCCGCGGGCCCGCTCAGCCGTACTGCTTGATCAGCATCCAGATTCCGATCCCGAGCCCGACGCCCACGACGATCTTGCGAACCACCTGCTGGCCGATCCTGCGGGCTACGCCTGCGCCGAGGTAGCCTCCCGCGATCGCGCCGGCGGCCATGGCGAGGGCGATGCCCCACACGACGCGGTCCTGAAGGATGAAGGTGATCGAGGCGACGGCGTTGATGCACACGTTGGCGAAGTTCTTCAGCGCGTTGGCTCGGTGGATGCTCTTCTGTCCGAGGATTCCGAGGGCGGCGAGCATGAGGATCCCGATGCCCGCGCCGAAGTACCCCCCGTACAGGGCCACGAGGAACTGGAACCCTGCCACGCCCGCGAGCCGCCACCAGGGTGGGTTTCCCTCGGCGTCGCCTCCCAGGGGAAGCGCCCACCGTCGCACCGGCCCCTGCGCCACGAACAGCCCCGTGGCCCCCAGGATCAACCAGGGCACCAGCCGGCTGAACATGGCGTCTCCGGTTCGCAGCAGGAAGATCGCGCCGATCAGACCCCCCAACACGCTGGGAATTCCCAGCCAGAGCATCTCGACCCGCCGGTCCCCCAGCTCCGATCGATAGCCCCAGAACGCGCCGAACGAGCCCGGCACCAGCGCCACGGTGCTCGTCGCGTTGGCCGCGATCGGCGGAACCCCCGCCGACAGCAGCGCTGGGAACGTGAGCAGCGTCCCTCCGCCGGCCACCGAGTTGATGGCCCCGGCAGCGAAGGCCGTCGCAACGAGGAGCGCGATTCGGATCATGCGACGCGGCTGCCGTCAGCTCTCGTAGCGGATGTTCAGGAGCGCGTACTCGATGTCGCCCTTGGGCCGCGACACCGTCACGCTGTCCCCCACGCGCTTGCCGAGCAGGGCACGGGCCAGCGGCGACTCCAGGCTGATCCTGCCCGTGCCCACGTCGAACTCGTCGGGACCGACGATCCTCCACGTGTGCTCTTCGCCGTCCTCGTCCTCGACCGTGACCCACGCCCCGAAGTACACGCGCCCCCGATCGGCGGGGATGCCGTCCGCCACCGTGAGGCTGTCGAGCCTGCGCGTGAGGAAGCGGATGCGTCGATCGATCTCGCGCAGGCGCTTCTTGCCGTAGATGTACTCCGCGTTCTCCGATCGATCGCCCTGGGCTGCAGCCGCTGCCACCTCGGCAGTGACCTTGGGACGTTCCGCCTTCCAGAGGTGCTCGAGCTCGCCCTGGAGCTTCTTGTACCCCTCGACTGTGATGTACGACGAGCGTCGTGCGGCGGGCGTTTCGGCGGGCTCCGGCTCGTCGTCCCGATCGTCGTCCTCTTTCGCGAAGGCTTTCGACATGGCTTTCCGGCACGCGAGTGTAGCACGCGTCCGCAGCTTGACAGTTGCCCGCGATGGCGGACCATGAAGCTCGTCCCTCCGAATCACCCCCGTCCAGGAGTCCTCTCCCGATGCGCCTCCCCGCGGCTTGCTGCCTTGCCCTCGCGTCCGTCGCCGCCGTCGCCGTCGCATGCTCCTCGTCCAACCCCGCCGATCCGGCCCATCAAGACGCCGTCCCCGATGCCGCCGTCGCGTCCGATGCCGAGCCCGAAGCCTCCGAGCCGTTCGACATCGATCCGTCGCGCATCCGAGCGGACATCGCGGTGCTGACCTCCGACGCGTTCGAAGGCAGGCTCCCGGGCTCCCCAGGCGGGGAAAAGGCCATGGAATTCGTCGAATCGCACTTCGGGAAGCTCGGCCTGCAACCGGTGACCTCGACCGGTTTCCGCATGGGATTCGCGTTCGACCAGTGGGTCAAGAGCGGCCCGGCGATCCTCGAGCTCGCCGGTTCCACCCTGAAGGAGGGCACCGACCACACCCTGCTTCAGTACTCCGGCTCCGGCTCGTCGAATGGCGATCTCGCATTCGTGGGCTTCGGCCTCACGATCCCCCCGTTCGACCCGGCGCTCCATCCGGACTGCCCGTTCGATCCGCAGACCGGCTACGACGACTACGCGGGAGTCGACGTCACCGGCAAGACAGTCGTACTGTTCCGGCACGGCCCCAAGGACAACCTGTCGATCGCAACGAGCTGTCCTGCGAACGAGGCTGCGAAGGGGGACGGGCAGCTTCTGTACTTCGGCTACAAGGCCTCGAACGCCAAGCTGCACGGCGCGCGCGCCGCCTTGTTCGTGCAGGACTGGTCCCACGACGCAGCCCCGATGCAAGGCACGGTGGATGCCGCCTACTACGACCCTTCGTTTCCTGTGTTCGCCGTCAATCGAGACAAGCTGATCGCCGCAGTGCCCGACATGAAGAGCTGGGTCGAAACGATCAACTCCACCCTCGCTCCCCACTCCGTCGTCACCGACGTCAAGGTCTCCTTGTCGGCCGAGACGGCGATCGAGAACGTGCAGACCGCGAACCTCGTCGGGGCCGTGCAGGGCACCGACCCGGTGATCGGATCCGAGGTCGTGGTGATCGGCGCGCACGTCGATCACCTCGGAAAGGATCCCTCCACCGGGGAGATCTTCCGTGGAGCCGACGACAACGCGTCCGGGACCGCGGTCATGATGGAGCTGGCGCGCGCGGTCGTGCTCACCGGCCTGAAGCCCGCGCGAACGCTGGTTTTCGCCGGCTTCAACGCCGAAGAGGTCGGACTCATCGGCTCGTGCCGGTATGTCGAGCAGCCTCCCTGGCCTCTCGCAAAGACCGTCGCGATGTTCAGCATCGACATGGTCGGCGCGGGCGACGGCAGCGGGCTCGTGCTCTACGGGGCCAAGGAAGCGTCGACGGAGTGGATCGGCCAGCTCATGTCGGCCTCCGCTGCGGCGAGCGCGTTGCCCTTCCAGGTGCTTCCCGAGGCCTACGTCCCCAACTCCGACCACGCGTGCTTCGCGCAAGCCGGAGTGCCGGCGGTGCTCGCGCTGAGCGCCGGAGAGCACGCCTTCTACCACACGCCCCAGGACACGCTCGACACGATCCTCGATGCGGACCTGGAAGCGTCGGCCCGTCTGCTCTGGGCGACCCTCCAACCCCTGGCCATGGGCACAGAGAAGCGACTCTCGACACCGTGAAGTCGCGCCAGACGAGGCTTTCCCCTTCGCGCTGCGTCGGTCTATTCTCGCACCCATGGGCCGGGACCTGACCGCAGATGCATCGGAGCGCGTGGAGGGCGAGCGACCGACGGACGATCCGCCGGGAGCCGCGGAGGCGGTGATCGCTGCGCTCAGGCAACGCGCAGAGAGCGCCGAAGCACGCGTGCGGATGCTTGCGGTCCAGCTCGAGCAATCCCGTACCGCGTGCGCTGCAGCGGAGGAGCAAGGGGAGTCGTTGAAGCGGCGCTACGACCAGTTGCAGTCCGCCCTGCAACGCGAGCGGGAAGGCAACGGATCCGCGGAGGCCTTCGCACGCGCATCCGAAGAGCACGCCGCCGAGCTGGAGTGCGCCGTGACTGCGCACACCGTGCGCCTCCAGCAGGTCCGCTCGGAGCTGGAAGCCGAAATCATCGACGCGGCCGCGGAGCTCGCCCGCGAGCGCGAAGTCGCGGCAGCGGCCAACGAGCGTGCCGAGGCGCTCAGTGCTGCGCTGCAGGAAGTCCAGCCCGCCTTCGCGGAGGCCGTCTCGGAGCGCGATCGCCTCCGCGCCGAACTCCATTCGCTGCGTGAGCAGTCGCTGTCTGGCGCCCCGAAGTCCACTGCGCCTGCCGAGAGCGCCCGGCGCGGGAACGATGCGATCCTGGCGGGCAGCTATTCGATCACCGAGGCCGACATCCGCGACGACTTCGGACAGCCCGCTCGGAGAGACGGCGCCTCACGACGTCGCAGGTAGCCGGCGTGTCGATGCTCGCGGCCCGAGCGGTGTCAAGCTGTCGCCATCGCTGGTTCAGTGGCCTGTTCGCGCTTCGATTCGGGAATCCGCCACGCTCACGTGTCCGGGGATCGATCGCGACGCGGCGCGGACCCTCTGCCAGGCGTAGCAGACCGCATCGACGAAACGCTCCCAGGTGAACGGGTTGTGGCGCTCCCACTGGTCCTTCGCGTAGGGCTCGATCTGTTCCCACTCGGCCGGCCATCCCGGCGCGGCTCCGAGGTTGAAGCCGTAGCGATACGCCGGGACGTAGAAGTCCCACGGGTATCCGGTGCCGCTGAGCGTCGTCTCGTAGTGGTCGCGGAAGTCCGCTTCGAACCACGAGAACGTGAGCTGATCGGGGTTCGGCTCCAGCCCGCTCTGGACCACCCGAGGCGACTCCTCGCGAACCGGTCCGGTGTCGGTCTCCACGACCTGAACGGTGGACGCGGTCGCAACGCTCCCGGTGTTCGCGATGCTGGCCGGTGCGACGAACACCTGGCGCTCCCGCACGTCGGCCTCCCGGGACCGCGGCTTGCGCGGAAACACGCGCACTCCTCCAGGGTGCGCCTCATAGGCGGAGCCTGCCTTGCGCCGCAACTCCGGGGTCTCGTCGATGTCGAGCGCGCCATGCCGCAGGAAGATGTCGATGATGCGAGGCGAGTCGTCCTTGTCCGCGACGACCATGAGCAGGGTCTTGCCGCTGCGCACGCTGTCCCCGTAGACCCTGAGATGATCCTCGGTGACCCCGTGCGTTTCGTCCTCGCCGACGGAACGCAGCTCGCCGAAGAACGCCTCGAGCGCGGATGCCGCGGTGCGATTGGCCCCTTCTTCCGCACCGCCGAGCGGCTGGTCCGGCTCGTTGGAGATCGCCTGGATCGCTCCCTGCGACACGCCCGCGTCGAGCATGGCCTGGATGGCGAGGATCGCGCTGTTCTCGCTGTCGAACAGACCGACGATGGTGTTGCCCATGGTGCTCCTCCCCCACGAGGGTATGGGCCAAGAACGGCGCGGGCCGAGTTGTTCCTCTGGACGCGGGGTGCCGGTGCGATGCGGACGGGCGGCGTCGTGCGCGCTCGGCACTTCGCGCACGGTGTGGGCCGAAGGAAACCCCGTGGCATCGGGGGGCGGGGGAGATGCTTTCCGACGAGCGCCGCGAACGTTCGCTTCCCGAAGAAGGTTCACGCACGAGTCTTCGAGTCGTAGTGTCAACCGGTCCCATGATCCGAGGAACTCGTTGGCTCGTGCTGGTTGGTTTGGCAGTCGCGTGTGGTGCCCGCGAAGCCCGGGCGCAGGAGCCTGCGTCGTTGCCGCCCGCAATCGACCGCGACGCGCAGGCGCCCGAGGCGCGGTCATCGTTGACGTTGGAGCGAGTGGTGCGCACCGCCCTCGCTCGCAACGAGCGCAGCCGCATCGCCGAGATCGGAATCACGTCCGCGGAGGCCGCGGTCCGAAAGGCCCGGGCGGGGTTCCTCCCGACGATCACGCTCGGAGCGACCGAGACGCTGCGTCCCTACAGCGAGCAGCAGAACGGGCGCACGACGCTGCGTTCGAACGCGATGAACGGCACGTTGACGGTGTCCCAACCGCTGTTGGCCGTGTCCGCTTTCCCTGCGTATTCTGCAGCGAAGCACGGTGCGGAGGCGGCGCGGTGGGATGCCGTTGACCAGCGGCGTCAGCTGAGCTTCGACGCGGCGAAGGCGTTCTTCGCGGTGATCGCGGCGCAGCGCGTGCTCAAGGCTGCCGAGCGGAGGCTGGAGCGTGCCGACGCCAGCTTCGCGGACACCAGGGCCCGAGCAGAGGCGCAGATGGTGAGCACCAACGACGTGACGCGCGCGCAGATCGAGCGTGCGAAGTCCGTGCAGAGCGTCGTTTCGGCGCGCTCGGGGTTGAGCACCGCCAGGGTGAACCTCGAGTACATCCTCGACACGAGCGTCGAAGGAGAGCTGCGCGCACCCGAAGAGCATCTCGCTCCGCCTGCCCTCGACGTGGCGCAGCTCACGAGCCGCGCGATGTCGGATCGCCCCGACATCGCCGCCGCACGAGAGGACGTCGCCGCGGCGTCCGCCTCCGCGGAAGAGCCCACCATGAGGGCGGTCCCCACGCTCAACGTCGCGGGCCAGGCGCGACTGGCGGATCAGCAGATCGCCGGAGATCGTCACTACGACACGACGCTGACTCTGAATCTGAGCTGGCAGCTCTGGGACGCGGGCTCGCGAGGAGCCGATACGGCGTCGCGACGCGCGGCAGCGGACTCGAAGGAGCTGCAGGCGCGGGCGTTGCGGCGTCGGGTCCAGGCCGACGTGCGTGCGGCGGTCGCCGTGCTGCAGGGCGCGCGCGTCACGCTCGAGTCCGCGGAGCAGACGGTCGAAGCGGCGCGTCGGGGAGCCGACGAGACGAACGTGCTGTACAAGCAGGGGTTGGCGAAGGCGATCGAGCTGGTGGACGCGAACCTGTCGCGTTTCGATGCGGAGGTGAGCCTGGCTGCGGCGCAGCTGGCCCTGCGCCAGGCGGAGCTCGACCTGCGGGATGCTCTCGGCCAGTTCCCGATCGAGGGTGTGAAATGAAGCGAGCTTCGATCCTGGTTGCGTGTCTTGCGACGGCGATCGCGCTGTCGGCTGGCGTCGGGTGCAAGAAGACCGAGGCGGCTCCGACGGGCAAGCGCGGACTGCGACAGACCTCGTTCCCCGTCGAGGTGATGACCGTCGAAGCGAAACCACAGGAGATGGTCATCACCACTCCCGGCGTGATCGACGCCTTCGAACGCGTGCAGTGCACGGCGCGAGTCGCAGGCGTGGTCGACCGCGTCAACTTCGTCGAGGGCGAGGAGGTCAAGAAGGGGAAGATTCTCGCGTTCGTGGACAGCCGTCGCTACTCCCTCAACGTCAGCGCTGCGAAGGCCGCGCTCGCCAAGGCCGAGGCGATGGCTGCCGACAACGAGGCGAGCTTGAAGCGACGCGAGAACGCGAGCGCCACCAACCCCGGGCTGATCCCCGGCGAGGAGCTGGAGACGTACAAGACCAAGCTCCGCACCGCCCGGGCCGACGCCGATCAGGCACGCGAGTCCTTGCGCCTCGCCCAGCTCAACCTGGAGGACTCCAACGTCAAGGCCCTGGCCGAAGGCGTGATCCAGACGCGCAGCGTGCAGACCGGGCAGTACGTGCAGGCCGGGACCGTGATTGCAACCTTGCTGCGCCGCGATCCGATGCTCCTGCGCTTCCACGTGGCGACCTCCGAGGCCCCGCGCCTCAAGGTCGGCATGCCCGTCGAGTTCCTCCTCAAGGAGAGCCAGCAGTCCTATGAGGCGAAGATCACGCTGATCGCCGCCGCCGCGGAAGAAGAGTCCCGCCTCGTTCCCGTGACTGCCGAGGTTCGTTCCGACAAGATGTTCTGGCTGCGTCCCGGCTCGTTCGCACAGGTCAGCATCAAGCTCACGCCCGGCCGCACGTTCCCCCTGATCCCGCAGACCGCCACCCGTCCCAGCGACAAGGGCTTCCTCGCCTACGTGCTCGAGGACAAGGTCGTGCGCGAACGGGTGCTGCAGCTCGGACTGCACACCGCCGAGGGATGGGTCGAGGTCCGCGATGGTCTGAAGGCCGGTGACATCCTGGTCACGCGCGGACTCGAAGCGCTCTCCGACGGCGCGCGCGTGCAGGTCGTCCCCCCTGCCGGTTCCGCTTCGGCTGCCCCGGGAGCCTCCGCTGCTCCCCCGGCATCGGGCTCCGCAGGCGGACGTCGCGGAAAGGGCGGTCCCAGAAGCTCGGCGAGCGCACCGGCGCCCGAGGTCCCATGAACATCACCGATATCTGCATCCGTCGCTCGGTGCTCGCCTGGATGATTATGGGCGCGACGATCCTCTTCGGCCTCGTCACGGCCATGCGGATCGGCGTCAGCCAGATGCCCGACGTCGATTCGCCGAACGTGACCGTGAGCCTGTCGTGGCCCGGCGCCGCGCCGTCCGAGGTCGAGCGCGGGCTCATCGAGCCGCTGGAGCAGTCCCTCGCGCAGGTCGAGGGGATCGAGCGAATCGAGGCCACGGCCCGCCTCGGCAGCGCGCGGCTCACTGCCGTCTTCGGCCTCGGGCGAAACATCGACCTGGCGCTGCAGGACGTCCAGGCGAAGGTCGCGCAGGCGCAGCGTTCGCTTCCCAAGGATGTGCAACAGCCGACCATCTCCAAGAGCAACCCCGACGATCAGCCGTTGCTGACTATCGGCGTGCGCGGACCGTTCTCGCGTCAGATGCTCGCCGACGTGGCCCGCTACCAGGTCCAGCAGAAGCTGCAGACCATCCCGGGGGTCGGCCAGGTCAGTACCGCGGGGTACCTCGAGCGCAACATCCGGCTCTGGATCGACTCGAGCAAGCTCATCGAGCGCAACGTCACGGTCTCGGACATCACCAACGCCCTGAACCGGCAGCATGTCGTGGTGGCCGGCGGGCAGCTGCAGATGCCCGGACGCGAGCTCAACGTGCAGGTGCTCGGCGAGGCTGCGGACATCGAGACGCTCGAGCAAATCGTGGTGGCGGATCGCGCGGCGGCCCCGGTGTACCTGCGCGACGTCGCGATGGTGGAGGACGGGTTCGAGGACGCGCGCACGATTGCGCGGGTCGACGGCGAGCCGCTGCAGGCGCTGAGCGTTCTCAAGCAGCGAGGGGCCAACGCGGTGTCGGTGGCGGGCAGCGTGCGCGCTGCGGTCGACGATCTGCGCGCGACCCTTCCCAAGGGCATGGAGCTCGATGTCCTGTTCGACACCACGAAGTTCATCGAGGAGTCGATCCACGAGATCGAGACCGAGCTCGCCCTTGCCGTCGTCCTCACCTCCATCGTCTGCTGGCTCTTCCTCGGCTCCTTCTCGGCCACTGTCAACGTCCTGCTGGCCATACCCATGTCGCTCTTCGGCACCATCGCGGTGATCTGGGCTGCGGGGTTCACACTCAACACCTTCACGCTGCTCGGTCTCTCGCTCGCGATCGGGTTGGTGGTCGACGACGCCGTGATGGTGATGGAGAACATCGACCGTCACAACAAGATGGGCAAGGACAGCTTCCGTGCGGCGTCCGAGGGAACGAAGGAGATCTCGTTCGCCGCACTCGCCGCTACGGCGGCGGTCATTGCGATCTTCCTGCCCGTGGTGTTCATGGATGGCGTGGTGGGACGCTACTTCCTGCAGTTCGGCGTCACGCTCTCAGTCGCCGTGGCCATCTCGTACGTGGAGGCGATCACGCTCGCACCGGCGCGATGCGCGCGGCTTTTCAGGAACGCCGCAGAGCCCGGCTGGTTGCTCCGCACCGTGGACCGCGCGTTCCATCGTCTCGCCCAAGGCTACTCGCGCGTCCTGCGTCTCGCCCTCGGCCACCCCTGGAAGGTGCTCGCGGTCTCGACGGTCGTGACCGCCGGATGCTTCGCGATCGGTCTCTCGCTGCCCAGCGAGTTCAGTCCCGCCCAGGACCAGTCCCGCTTCTCGGTGCGCATCACCGCGCCCACGGGGAGCGATCTGACCGAGGCCGATCGGTTCGCGCGTCGCGCCGAAGAGACCCTCTACAAGCACACCGAGGTCGACCGCGTTCTCACGAGCGTCAGCCCCGGCTCGGCGAACCTCACCGTGGATCTGGTCCCTCCCGGACAGCGCAAGCAGACCCAGCAGGAGTTCGCCGCGACGTTGCGCAAGGAGCTCGTGATGCCGGGAGCGCGCGTCTCCATCCAGGACCCTTCCCAGCAGGGCATCGGCTCCAGCAAGGGGTACCCCATCCAGGTCTCGATCCGCGGCCCGGATTGGAACACCCTCATCACGCAGGCCCTGCGCGTCCGCGACGAGCTGTCGAGCAGCGGTGTCGCCACCGACGTCGACTCCGATTACCAGGTCGGTCTCCCCCAGATCCTGATCGAGCCCGACCGCAAGCGCACCGCCGACCTCGGGGTCTCCATCCAGGACCTCGCCACCACGGTCAACGCGCTCGTAGGCGGCACCATCGTCGGCAAGTACTCCTCTGCCGGCCGGCGTCTCGACGTCCGCATGCGGTTGCTGCGCGGACAGCGCCTCACGCCCGAGGATATCGGCAACATCTACGTTCGGTCGTCGAGCGGCCACCTCGTGCCGATCTCCTCCATGGTCGACGTTCAGGAGAAGCCGGTGCTCCAGGCGATCAACCACGTGGATCGCGAGCGCTCGATCTCGGTCTACGGAAACGTCGCCCCCGGGCACTTCCAGTCCGAGGCGCTCGAGGTCGTCAAGTCCCTGTCCGCCGGCTTCCCGGTCGGCTATCGCGCCGTGCTCGGCGGTCAGAGTAACGAGTTCCAGTCTGCCCTCTCGAGCTTGCTGTTCGCTTTGTTGTTCGGCATCGCGGCTGCCTACATGATCCTTGCCGCGCAGTTCGACTCGTTCCTGCACCCGGTGACCGTGCTCACCATCCTCCCCCTGTCCGTCGCAGGCGCCTTCGTCGGCCTGTGGGCCGGCGGCAAGACCCTCAGCATCTACAGCATGATCGGCATCCTGCTGCTCATGGGGATCACCAAGAAGAACTCCATCATCCTCGTCGACTACGCCAACGCGGCGCGCGCCGACAAGCCGATCGACGCGCGCGAGGCGATGCTCGAGGCCGGGCCGATCCGCCTTCGACCGATCCTGATGACCACGGCGGCCACGATGATGGCCGCAGTCCCCGCCGCTCTGGGTCTCGGCGCCGGCTCCGAGACGCGTGGTCCGATGTCCCTGGCGGTGCTCGGCGGCCTCGCCCTCTCCACGCTGCTGAGCCTCCTGGTCGTCCCCGCCTTCTACGTCGTGGCGGACGGGCTCAAGCAGCGCGTCACGCGGCGGAAGACCGCGGTGCAGCTCGCTGCGCAGCCGGTCGCAGACGGCGAATGAGCCTCACACTTCCTGTCACGAAGCGCTGCCCCTGCGCATGCGACGCCGCGCTCCCGATCCGTGCCATGTCGCAACGCTCGCGGATCACGTGGCGAGTGGAGCACCACCGCTCCGTGTGCTAACACGCGCTCGATCGCAGCATCATGCCTCCTCGTGGATTCTCCCGTCTCCGTTCGCTCTTCGCCTCCGGCGATCTGCGCGCCCCCTTCCTCCTCGCCCTGGTCGTCGCCGCCCTCGTCCATCTGCCGATGACCCCCGTGATGCTGGTCTTCAGCTTCATCAGCACTCTCATCGACATCAAGGACGCCGAGAAGGTCGACTACGACGCGGGCGTCACCACGATCTCCGTCGACCTCGACCCCTCGCAGGCGCAGCAACCCCCGCGCCCGCCGCAGGAGAACGTCAACGCCCAGCAGGTCGAAGCCCCCGCGGATCCCGAGTCGGCGATCAAGCTCCCCAAGGGAGAGGAGCGTACCGCTGAGGCCAGAACCGAGCCCCAAGCGCGCGACTCCAGGAGTGAGCCCGAGGCCAAGAAGGAGCCCGAGAAGAAGCCGCCCGAGAAGAAGACCCCGGAGGCGCTCGGGCTCACCGGCGACATCAACCGCGCAGTCCAGGGCAAGACCAACGTGACCCTGACCGTGTGGTTCTCCTCGATCCGCGACTACCCCAACGACGAATCCATTCGCCCCCTGCTGTCGTGCGGGTTGCTCGGTGCGACGTTCCAACGCGCCGGGATCGAGCCCGTGCGCGACATCGACGGCGCGATGTTCGCAGGGCAGCAGCTCAACGATCCCCGGGGCTTCACCGTGGCGGTGCAGCACACGCTCGACGGGCAGCAGGTCCACGACGCGATGGATCGGCTGGTCAAGCCCAAGGGCGAGTGGATCGACGAGCACGCGGCGAAGTTCTACGCCGTGCGCGCCCAACGCGTGGCCTTCCCCCACGGCGCCAGGATGCTCTTCGTCACCCCGGAAAAGGGCTGGCAGCAGGTCCGTGCGATCCGCAATCCCCTCGGCATCCCTGAGCCCCGAGGCCGCGTGCTGTCCCTCAACCTCCTGCGCCCCTCCATCCCGTTCCGCAAGCTGGGGCTGCGCCTGCCCGAGTCGCTCGCCGAGCTGCGCCTCGACGTCTACCTCTCGGTCACCGGCGACGCCGAGATCTCCATGCGCTTCGAGGACAAGGATGCCGCAAGTGCGTCGCGTCATGCCGACGAAGTCTCCCGACGCGTGAAGGACTTCTTCTGGCAGGTCAAGCGCGTCGCCGACGTCTCCAGCCTGCTCACTACCTCCCCCGCCGCAGGCCCGGTCGAGCTCCCCGATCCCGTCTTCGTCGCCGATGACAAGGCGATCGTCGCCCAGCTCAAGCTCTCCGCGGAGCAGACCTCCTCGCTCTCCTCCCGGCTCACCGGCGCCCTGTGCGCAAAGCCCAAGGCGCCAGCCACACCGACCTCCTCGACGCCGATCGAGCCCCACGCCCCACCCGTTGCCTCCGCCCCGCCGGCCGCGCCCCCCATCGCGCCCCCCGCACCCTCCGCCGCGGCGTCTCGCTGAGCGCCCGCGCTGCGGGCACACTCTATCTCGTCGCTCGTGGGCGCGGAGTCGAACCTCCGCCCGCTCCGGTGCGCGATCGGTCGGGCTCCGACGCGATCCCCTCCGTGCTATCCTCCGCGCGAAATGCGCCGAATCCTCCCGTTGGCCTTCCTGCTCGCGTCGATCGGTTGCGCGCCTCCCGGGCCGCGCACCATCGCCTCCACGCAGCCCGACGCGTCGCACGTGACTGCGGATCTGGGACACGTCTACTGGGTCACCTCCCAGGCAGGCTCGAGCTCCCTGATGGTGGCTCACGCCGACGACGATCGTCCCGCGGCGCGTGTCTCGACGCTCCCCGGCACCGTGGACGCGATCGCCGTCGACGAGGGCATCGTGTACCTCGCCGTGTCGGGAGCATCCCCGCAGGCGGCGAGCGTCATTCGCAAGGTCTCGCACAAACGATCGGCGCCGCCCAAGGATCTGGTCCAGTCGCGCTCTCGGATCACGTCGATGGCGTTCGACGCGACGCACCTGTACTTCACGCAAGCGGGGCCGGGAGTTGCCGGCGACGACGCGAGCTCTCCCGGGGTGCTTCGCGTGATGCGGACGGGCGGCACGCCCTTCAACGTGGTGATGGGGCAGCCTGGAGAGCCTCGAAGCATCGCGCTCGGCGCGGCGCACGTGTACTGGGTCAACGCCGAGCCGGGGCGTCAGAGCACGATCATGAGCGCGCGCAAGGCCGGTGGCGCGCCGGTCCCCCTCGCGACCGTGCCGGAGGCGGACACGGGCACGGTCCCCGGGCTTGCGGCCGACGACGCCGGCGTCTACTACAAGACGCGCACGGCGGTGCTGCGCATCCCTGCCGACGGCGGCAAGGCGGTACAGGTCGCCACCGTCCCCGAGTCCGATTGCCACCGGCTCCTCATGGACGCGCGCGCGCTGTACTTCCTGTCCCCACGCGGACCGATGCGGTTGCCCCTCGGCGCAAGCGCGTCGAATCTCGTCGCCAACGGCCCGGCCACCGACCTCGCGATCGCCGACCAGCACGTGTACTGGGTGTGGAATGGGAGCGTGATGCAGGGACCGAAGCTGCCGTAGGCGCTACCAGGAGCCGTGCGAGCCGTGGCTCCCGTGCGAACCATGGCTGCCGTGCGAACCGTGACTGCCGTGCGAACCATGGCTGCCGTGCGAACCGTGGCTCGCGTGCGAGCAGTGCTGCGCAGGCAGGTTGGAAGGTGACTCCCCGGCAGTCGCCGCGTTGCATGCGTCGCGCGCGCGGTCCAGCGTCTCGTTCTCGTCGGAGGAGAGCATGCCCCGGGCTCTTCGCCCGTAGCTCGGAAGTCGGTTCCCGTTCTGTGATGACATTCGGATTCCTCCAGCCTGGCTCTTCGACTCGATCCGACGACTTCATCCCGACGGCCGCCGCGCGGCGTGCCGACCGGTCCGGTGCCTCACCCGAGGTGCCGATATCCTTCCGCCACCTGCCGCGGGTAGCGCTCCAACCTCTCACGACGCGTCAACATCCCATCGAGGCTCACCGCGTGCTCGTTGCTCCGCACGATCTCCGCAAGCGCAATCGCGGCAAGCCCATGCCCCTCGCGCGTCGGCGATGCCCCGTCTCCGTCGTTCGACAGGAACAGGTCGCACCGCTCCGATCGCGCCGGCGGCGAAGGTGCTGCCGGGTCCGCGTCGCGACGGCACACGTCGATGTGGAACCGCGCCCCGGTCGAATCCTTCATCGCGACCGAGATCGCTCCGGCACGCACCGGGCCAATCGCAACGACGATCCATTCGCCAAGCCGGGAGCCGGCGCGGAGCGGATCGAGCAGTCCGCCCATCGAGGGCGCGACCGGTGTGGCGGCGATCGCAGGGGTCGACGAAGTGGAGAGCGCGGGCACAGCGACTGCGGCTGCTCCGACTACGCCCACCATCTGGCGCCGGGATACTCTCAACGAGCTCATGCGGTCATCCTCCACGCCCTGGACTCCCCGGCGATCATGACAGGGAGGCGGGGCAAGCCATCGACTCCCTGGCATGATAGCACGACCCCACCCACGAGGAAGCCACACCAGCGACCCGGTCAGAGAGCCTGCTCCAGGATCGAGCGCAGCTGCCCGGGCGCAAGGGCGACCGGGTTGGCCTTCATGCTGCTGGCCTGCGCGGACCGCTCCGCCACCTGCCCGATCGCGCCCGCCTCGAGCCCCAGCTGCGCCAGCCGCGGAATCCCCAACCGATCGCACGTCGTTCGCACCCACGCGACACCGTCCTCCGCCGTGGCGTGTCCGTCCCCGGTCAGCAAACGGGCCACTTCGTCGAACCGCCCCAGCCTGTCTTCCATCCCCGACTGCTTTCGCAGCGAATGGACATTCTCCGCGATCACCGGCCCGAGCAGCCGTGCGCACAAGGCCCCGTGCGGAGCCGCGAGCATCCCGCCAAGCACCGCCGCAATCCCGTGCGCCGCCCCCAACCCTGCGTTCGCCAACGCCAAGCCCCCGAACAGGCTGGCCAGCGCCAGATCCGTCCGGGCCACGCGATCGCCGCCGTCGTCGTATGCCCGCACCAACGACCGCGAAGCACGAACGATCCCTTCGCGACACAAAGCGTCGGTCATCGGATTCGCACGCAGGCTCACCAACGGCTCGATCAGCTGCGTCAGGGCATCGAGCCCCGTCGAGGCGGTGACCGCGGGCGGAACGCTGAGCGTGAGCTCCGGATCGACCACCGCGAGCCGCGGGATCATCGAGGCGCTCCTCATGCTCGCCTTCACCCGGTGCTCCGGGGACGTCAGCACCGCGTTGCGCGTCACCTCGCTCCCCGTGCCCGAAGTCGTCGGCACCGCGAAGCAGGGCAGGGGAACACTCCCGAGCGCCCGGCCCTTGCCCACGACCTCGAGGTAGTCCAGGGGATCGCCCGCGTTCGTGACCAGCGCAGCGATCGCCTTGCCAGCGTCGAGGGCCGCGCCCCCTCCGACCGCAATCACGAGCTGCGCACCATGCCGCCGGGCCGCGATCGTCCCGGCCCTCGCGTCGTCGACCGTGGGCTCGCCCCCCACCCGGTGCAGCGACACCTGCACTCCGGCCTCGTCGAGCAGCTTCAGCAGCCCCGCCGCGCGCGAGGAGTCCTTGCCCGTGACCACCAGCGCTCGCGAGCCGATCTTCCGGGCGGCCGGTCCGATCTGCGCAAGTGCTCCGGCGCCGAACACGATCCGCGCCGACGTCATGAACTCGAAGTGCATCAGCGTGTCTCGTCGGGAAGGAACACGCTCTCGAACTTCACGGCCTTGCGCGGCTCGGCCATCATCGACTCCACCGCGTCCCGCCACTTCGCGTAGTGCGCCGTGCTCTTGTGCTGGGCGGGCGCCTCCGCCGTCCGATACGCCTCCACCAGGATGAACCGCGTCGGATCGTCGAGCTGCTGCACGACGTCGAATCGCGCGACTCCCGGCTCCCGAATGCTGCAACGCGCGTTCTCCCCGCTCGCCTCGGCGAAGGCCTGCACGGCATCGGGGTGCACGTGGACGTGAACGTGGACGACGAGCATGAACGACCTCCCTGCGGTTCGTGGGACGAAAGATGTGCGCGCAGGCATAACCTCGCGTGCATTGCGGTGGAAGCCCCCCGGGGGCGGATGGGGGAAGCTCGCCTGCGGCCGGGGATCCTGCGTCGATGCCCTCACTCCTCGGCGGGCTGGGCGCTTAGGTTTTGTCAACGAAGCCGTATTCAAGGTAGGGTTCGCGCCATGCCGAAGCGCTCCGGAAGCAACAAGCTCAAGAAGTCACGTAGCTCGGGCCCTCGTCGCCCCAAGTCGGCCTCGCCGGACAACGCAACCGCCGCGAGGCGAAGCTCGACCGCTCCCTCCTCCTCCCGCGATCTCCGCGACGACGAGACGCGTCCCGAGAAGCGCTCCAACATCGTCAAGGAGTCGGTCTCCGAGCCGCCGCCGGCTCCCGCCGCTCCGACTTCAGCGCCGGCCAGGCTCTGGCAGCGCTTCCAGTTGCTTCCCGAAACCACTCGCTACGGGATCTACTTCGCCGTCGCGATGGCCTTCGCGCTCGTGCTCTACTTCGCCTTCTCCGGAACGGGCGCGTCCACCCCCTCTTCGACTCCCGCTGGCTCCTCCAGCGTACAACTGACGCCGCCCATCAAGATCGACTGGACCTCCCAGCCCGGTGTCGCAAGCGCTCCGGTGCGTGCGCCGGTGTCGGCACCTGTCCCCTCTGCGAGCACCATCCCTTCCGCGGGCATTGCGCCCGCCGTTCGTTCCGCCGCCGCAACCGCGGCGCCGCCCCCCGCACCGGTCGAACCGAAGAAGACCGCTGCCCCCGCCGCAGAGCCGGTCCCCGCTCCCCAGCCCGTGCAGCCCGCGCCTGCGCCGCCCCC
>CAYMUE010000070.1:0-29469 GCA_964393505.1 uncultured Polyangiaceae bacterium | reverse complement strand
AGAATACTGCGCCTCAGGGGAGAGCTTCCAGAACGTGTCGGGCTGCCCCAACTACTGCTACTACCCCTGATCCAACCAGCCCCCCGAGCCTCCTACGGCTTCGCGTCGCGACAGCACCGGAATCCCGTCGAGTAGTCGTGATACGTCGCCTCGTGCCCGATCGTCGTGAATCGACACCCTCTCCCGTGCTCGCTCGTCGTGCTGAAAAAACCTCCCATGAAGATCGCGTTGCCCGTCCTCGGCCCGACCTTCTTCAGCACGTCCTCCTGCAACGGCACCTTCGCCGGAAGCGTCGAGTCCACCTTGTCGCTCACCCACTCGTGCAGGTTGCCGACCAGATCCAACACCCCCTCGCCACTCGCGCATTCGGCGTATTCCCCCGTCCGCGCCAGGAATCGCGGCTCCTGCGCCAGCCGCGGGCTGTTGAAGTGCTCCTCGTACTTCCACCGGTTCGGGTTCGATCCGAACAGGTGCGACAGCAGATGAGGCTTCCCGCTGTTGCAGCGACTGCGCTCCTCGTGATTGCCGTACGGGTAGACCTGCCCGCGCGGACCATGGCACGCCCGATACCACTCCCCCAGGGTGCACAGCCGCTTGCCAGCTTGCCTGCAAGCCGCCTCGGACTCGACACGGCTGATGTACGCCTGAGGAAAGACCGCGGCGGAAGACTCCGCGCGGTACGTCGCCCCACGCACCGGTCGCTCGTAGTGCGCGTGTACGCTCTCCTCACCGCTCTCCGCCACTCGCACCAGGTGAGCCTCCCAACGATCGATGCAGTAGCGTCCAACGGGCACCATCTCCTGCGGGCACGGTGCTCCGACGGCTGACTCGTCGAGCGTCGAGCGGGCGGACGGCTCAGCCGCCGCAGACGACGATGTCGGTGCAGCGACAGCGGCAGTCGCCGAACGGGCGGAAGACGCGGCTGCCGCGGGAGGCGCCGGCGAGGCAGAAGGCGACGGGGCACGGTCCGCAGAGCCGCGGCTCTGCTCGCACCCCGCGCACAGCGTCGCCAATGCACACGCGGTGATGATCGGGCCTGCCTTCATCTCGCTCAGCCTAACACGCACGCACGGGGCGTGCCCCTGCCGGGTCCGCTCACGGGACCGCGAGCGCCTCCAGCTCGTGGAGCGACGCGATCACGTGGCGTGCGCCCGCCGCGCCCAAACGCTCCACGTCGTGCGCTCCCGTCGTCACCCCGACCGGCACCGCGCCAGCCAGCAGCCCGGCCATCATGTCGTCCGGCGTGTCGCCCACCATCATCGCCTCCGCCGCCGACACCTGCAGCTTTCGAAGCGCGAGCAAGACCGGCTCCGGATCCGGCTTCGGACGCGACACCTCGTCGAGCCCGATGATGATTCCAAACAGCTCGAGCATCCCCATCGAGCGCAGAATGTGGATCGCTCCGTCGGCCTTGCGGGTGGTTGCGATGCCGAGCCGGCAACGCTCCGCCAGCCTGCGGATGACCTCGGGCACGCCCGGCATGGGACGGGTCAGGTGCAACGCGTGTTCGAAGAAGAACGACCGGTACTCTCGCGCGTAGCGCTGCAGTCGCTCCACGTCGGCCCGCGGGTCGGCGGCTTGGAGCATCTCCAGGAGAGGACGTCCGATCGACGCGCGGATAGCGGGCTCGTCGGGAACGGCCACAGCGTGATCCGACAGGACCGCCTTCATCGACGCCACGATCGCGTCCGATGCGTCCACGAGGGTGCCGTCAAAGTCGAAGACTATCGCGCGAACCGGGGGCATGCGGTCGTGACTACTACCCCGCGCCCGCCGCGGGTCAAGTGCCGCTGCCAGGCGGGATGCAGCAGAAGGTCTTGGTGCCGATGCCGATGCAGGAAGCCCCGGGCGACGTCGCGGAGTCGCAGAGGTAGTAGTGGTAGATGGATCCGTAGGGGCTGCAGTAGGTGTCGAGGGAGGGCGCTGCGACGCACCCGTCGAAGGCCGCACCGCCGCTCTGTCCTGTCGAGCAGGTCTTCCAAGCGGCGTTCTGATCCGCGCAGTCCGCCTTGGGGGCACCCGCCGAGGTGCAGGTCACCTCGGCCTTCGCCACGCACTCGAAGTACGCCGCCAGCTCGTCGTCGCACCCAGCAGGCCCCTGGCTGGAACCGCCGGCTCCGACCGAGGAGGTCCCGCACTCGGACGCGCAGTCGTCCACGCGCGCCGCGGGCATGGTGGAGCAGTCGGCGGCGTGCAGGTGGGCGCAGGCCTGCAGGCAGAGCGCGGACATGGTTCCGGTCGTGGGAGAGAGGCTGGACCCGAGACCGACGCGGTAGTCGATGGACTGCGGGCCGGGATCTTCGCCGTGGTCGGAGCCGGCAAGGTCCACGGGGTTCGTGCCTCCGGAGCAGGCGGCGACCAGCAGGAAGAGGGGGCCGAGCAATGCGCTGTGTGCGTAGGAGTTCATGGTTCTCGCTCCTCCTCAGAAGTAGTAGCGCGCGGCGACGGTCCCGAAGCCGCGGAAGATGTCCCAGGGGTTGTTGAAGCTGGAGGTCGTCAGCAGCGTGCTCGTGTCGGTCACGCTCTGGTTGCCCACCGATGCGGAGACCCGCTGATGGGACATCAGCAATCCCACTGAACCTTCGAGGGAAAGCTCTGGCATCCCGAGGAAGCCGAAGTGGATCTCCGCGCCGGCACGCGCCCCCAGGTCCAGCCTCCACCCTCGCAGCTCCGCCTCGGGAGGCGCGTTCGTCAACGCCGGGGACTTCACGTTCGAGAAGGCCGTGCCAAAGTTGACCTCGGGAATGGCCAGCAGCGTGATGTGCTTCGACCATCCGAGGGCGAGAGGAATCCCCATGTGCACGAGCAACGCGGTCGTCGACCGCTTGTCCACGTCGCTGGTGACGGCGCCGAGCTCGGAGCTCGTCTTGCCCCCCGAGTAGTGAACGCCGAGCCCGGGCTCGATCGCAACACGCCGATTGAGCCAGAAGCGCACGCCGAGGGCGGGGGCAGCAACGGTTCGGGTCACGATCTTGTCGTTGGGCTCGAGGCCGGGGCTGTCGGAGCTCCCCGTGGGAACGGCAACCGCGATCGGGATGTCGCTGACCCCGAGCCAGCTGAGACCGATCTTCCGCACGACTGTCTCGTGATCGGGAACGTAGGCGGGGGGCGGAGGAGGCATCGGCGCCGGCATGGGGACTGCGACGAACACGGGAGCGGCGTGGGTGGGGCTCGGGTTGGCGGCAGCCACAGGGGGCTGCAGCGCAGGGGGCTGCGACGGGGCGGTCTCCGGGGTGGGCGGCGCCGTGCCGACAGGAGTCTGCGCGAAGGCGAAGGAGCCGAGCGTGCAGGCGAGGACGATGGCGGGTGCCATGAAGCAAGGAACCCGATGCATGGCTTCCATGATGATCTCCCTTGCTGGCGGACGAAGCAGCGCGCTCCGTTGCGAGCTCGGTCACGATAGCGCGTGATGGGATCGCGGTCCAAGATCGGTCCGCAACGCATGCGTCGGCGCGCCTTGTGGACCGCGGTGCCTCACCGGATCGCCGCGGTTTCGGCCTGCGCGGTTGCCGTTGATGGACGCCTGGGGTATGCGAGGAGAACGCATGGAAGAAGCCAGAACGGTCAAGGGCGTTCGTCTCAACAACAAGGAATACGAGGTCCCCTACCGCACGCCGGTCGGCGACGTGATTCGCGATCACACCGCCACCGCGAGGCACTCGGTGCTCGCGGCCATCGTGCAACAGCGCTGCGTGGACCTGACCTTCCCGATCTGCGCGCCGACTGAGATCTTCCCGGTCGACTACACGATGCGCGAAGGCGTCGCCGTGTACCGTCGCACCGCCTCGCTGATCCTCTTCGAGGCCGCTCGACGCATCTTTCCCGACAAGCGGGTCACGATCGGACAGGCGATCGGCAACGGTTACTTCTACCTGATGAGAGGCGGCAAGGAGTTCTCCACTGCCGACGTGCAGCAGCTCGATCAGATGATGCGGCAGATCGTCAAGCAGGAGCTGCCCATCCGCAGCGAGCTGGTGAGCCTCGACGAGGCACGGCAGGTCTTCGAGGGGCTGGGCTTCAAGGACAAGCTCCGGGTGCTCAAGACGTGGTGGGAGCCCTTCGTGCCCATCGTGCGGTGCGGGCAGTTCGTGGATATCCACCACGCACCGGCGGCGCCTACGACCGGCTACATCAAGAGCTTCGAGCTCATCCCCCGGGAGGGCGGCCTCATCATGCGCTTCCCTCCCCGAGGCAAACCCCAGGCCATCCGCCCCTTCCAGGACTCCCCCAAGCTCTTCCAGGTCTACCGCGAAACCCGCGAGTGGAACGAGATCCTCAAGATCGAGGACGTCGGCCAGCTCAACGAGACCACGATCAAGGGACGATCGGGCGAGCTGATCCGCATCTCCGAAGGACTGCACGAGAAGAAGATCGCCCAGATCGCCGATCGCATCTCGAGCCATGCCGACCGCCTCCGCCTCGTGCTGATCGCCGGCCCGTCCTCGTCGGGCAAGACCACCTTCTCCAAACGCCTCAGCCTGCAGCTCATGGTCAACGGGATCACTCCGGTGGCCTTGTCGTGCGACAACTTCTACGTCAACCGCTCTGAGACGCCGCTCGACGAACGAGGCAACTACGACTTCGAGGCGATCGAAGCGATCGATCTGGCGCTGTTCAACGAAGTTCTCATGAAGCTGCTCGCGGGGGAGGAAGTGCTCACGCCGCGCTACGACTTCACCACCGGCATGCGGCGCCCGAAGGACAAGTGGATCCCCATGCGCCTCGAGCCGGGGCAGATGATCGTCGTCGAGGGGATCCACGGCCTCAACGGTCGCCTGACCGAGGCCGTCCCCGACGATCAGAAGTTCAGGATCTTCATCAGCGCGTTGACGCAGCTCTGCATCGACGACCACAACCGCATCTTCACGTCCGATGGCCGGTTCCTCCGCCGCATCGTGCGGGACCGGCTGTTTCGCGGGTACTCGGCTGCAACCACGATCGAGACCTGGCCCCGCGTGCGCAAGGGCGAGCAGCGGAACATCTTCCCGTTCCAGGAGATGGCCGACGTGATGTTCAACTCGTCGATGGTCTACGAGCAGGCCGTGCTCCGCCTGTACGCAGAACGATTCCTGCTGGAGGTGCCGCAGGATCACCCGTCGTTCGTCGATGCCTACCGGCTGCTGAAGTTCGTGCAGTACTTCGTGCCGATGTTCGACGAGGCCGTGCCGCAGATCTCCATCCTCCGGGAGTTCATCGGAGGCAGCGCCTTCAAGTACAAGTGAGCCTCACCGGAACGAGTCGCGCGGCTCCACGATCGTCTGCGCGTTGTCGTCGTCTTCCCCCTCGTTGAACACAGGCAGGTCATGGCGCGCCGGCGCAGGCGCCGCCGCCTGCGTCCCACTGCCGTACTCGATGTCCACGGTGATGTGCGCCGACTCCGGCTCGTAGTCCTCTTCCACCGGCGGAGGCGCCGGTGCTGGCACCGACATCCCCGGCGGCAACACGTCGACCTGGCCATCCCACAGCCCCGCGTGTCGTCGCAATGCCTCCAGATCGCGAAGGAACGTCTGCGCGTCGGGATAGCGCGCGCCGGGCTCCTTCTCCAACGCCCGATCCAGAATCGGCAGGAAGCCGGGAGGCAGATCGCTTCGAAGCTCGAGCGGGTTGCGCGCCGGTCGCAGCAGGATCGACTGCATCAGCTCGAAGTAGCTGTTCCCCTGGAACGGGCGACGCCCCGTCAGGGCTTCGTAGAGCACGGCCCCCGCCGCCCACAGATCGACCCTCATGTCGATCTTGTCGCCCCGAGCCTGCTCCGGCGCCATGTAGAACGGCGTGCCCATCACCGTGCCCGCGCGCGTCAGCGAGCTCCGATCCTGGCTCGGCTTCAGGATCCCGAAGTCGAGGAGCTTGACCATGCAGGGCCCCGTGTTGCGACGCGCCAGGTAGATGTTCTCCGGCTTGATGTCGCGATGGATCACCCCGGCGCCGTGCGCCGCCTGCAGCGCCGCCAGGACCTCGGTAACCACCTGGATCGCATCCGGCGCAGGCAATCGACCTTGCGCGGCGATCCGCTCCGCCAGCGATCGCCCCCGCAACAGCTCCATCACCATGTACGGGCTGCCGTCCGGAAGATCTCCGATGTCGTAGACCTCGCAGATGTTCGGATGCCCGATCGAGCTCGCCAGCCTCGCCTCGCGAATGAACCGCAGCACCGCACCACGGCTCCGAAGCGAGCTCTCGTGGAGCATCTTGATCGCAACCCCTCGACCCAACGCGACGTGCTCCGCTTCGAACACCGTCGCCATCGCCCCGGAGCCGAGCTTCGCCTTCAGACGGTACTTGCCGTCGATCAGGAACCCGACCTTGCGAGCGTCCGAGCGCCCGGGCGCGGAGGTCGGGGATTGCTTGGACGCTGGCGGGCGCGCCGAGTGGGGGGGCGTGATCGGGCTGCGGCAGTTCTCGCAGACCGTCGCGGAACGGTCGTGAGGAAGGCCGCATTTCTGGCAGCGAATGAAGTGCTCGGTCACGGGTCAACCCGATGCGTCTTGCCGCTTTGGATCAGGAACCTAGCCGAGACAGGGGCGATGCTCAACTTCGGAGGCAGGATTTCCCGGCGCGAGGTGGAGCGGATGGCGCGGTCGCCCCGACGATCGCCGGGGTCTCGCCCATCACGCCGTCGACCCTGCAGACCCCCCAGGCCGCCGCTTGACACACACCTTCCCACAATGTATTTGGGCGTCACTCAGTCCTGAGGTGCCCCATGTCCCGCTTCGCTTCCTTCCTCACCCCCATCGCCCTCACCGCTGCCCTGTCGGCCTGCGGCTCCTTCGCTTCCCCCTTCGACGCCACCGACCGGTCCGGCGCCGGGGTCACCTCCGCTGCCACCACCGATAGCCCGTTCGAATCCTCCTACCCCACCGTGTTCGTTCGCGGCACTCCCAACGACTGGGCCGCTTCCGCCATGAGCCTCGTCGGCGACCACGATTGGAGCCTCGAGCTCGCCTCGGGCGCCACCGACTCCGAACGCTTCAAGTTCGACGTGTATGGCGACTGGAGCGTGAACTTCGGCGACGACGAAGGCGACCAGATCGCCGACCCGTCGGGCCACGACATCGCCCTGCCGCCCGGAAAGCGCCTCATCGTCCACTTCAACGACGTCTCGAACTACTACTGGGTCGAAGAGCGCACCTGGCAGGCCGAGGTCGCCATCCGGCTCCCGAGCGGAATCGACCGGCGCGCCCTCGACCGCAAGCAGGTGAACCTGTCGATCGACGGACAGCCCTATGGCTGGAGCTACATCTACGTCGACGACGAGCACCCGACGGCGTACGCGCCGATTGGCGGTCTCGCCCTGGGCGCAGAGGCCAGCCTGACCTTCGATTCGATCATCGGGAATCGGCGCCTCGTTGGAAATGCCACCTGGGCCGTCGATGGCAATTCCGACCCGATTGCGATCCAGATGCAGCTCGAGGAGGCCTCCCTCGCGGGCCACGGTGCGGTGCACCTCGAGGTGGTGTCCGATCGCTGGGAGAGCGGATCCATGGTGTCGTCGCCCTATGGCTCGGTGAGCGTGTTTCTCGGCGACTGGCACGCGGGGAACATGCTCGGACAGACCGGGGAAGACGGCAAGCTGTCGCTGATGGTTCCCGCGGGAGAGCAGACGCTCAGCGCGATGCTCATGACGAGCAGCCACTCGATGGCATCGGCGTCGACGACGCTGACGGTGCAGGCCGGGGAGTACGTGAGCCGGAAGCTGCACATGGCTCCCCTGGAGGTCCTGG
This sequence comes from uncultured Polyangiaceae bacterium, assembly GCA_964393505.1. Classification (GTDB taxonomy): domain Bacteria; phylum Myxococcota_A; class Polyangia; order Polyangiales; family Polyangiaceae; genus JACRCQ01. The sequence continues at coordinate 21,748 of CAYMUE010000070.1, read as the reverse complement.
TCCACGCGCACTGCGACGCCGGCTGGGGCAATGCCGTGTACATCACGGGAGCGAGCGAGTACCTGGGCGACTGGAAGCAGGCGACTCGCATGGACTACGATTCGAGCAGGAGCGCCTGGGTCTTCCATCGCAACCTGCCGGTCGGACTCCCCTTCAAGCTCGTGCTCGCGCCCTGGTCCGACGACACCGCGATTTCGACGAACGGTGTGAAGTGGGAGAAGGGCTCGAATCGCACCGTGACTCCGCCCCAGGGCTACTACATGTCCGAGATCGCCGCGTATCCCGCCTTCTGAGCCCGTCGCGTCACTCCCCTGTTCGATTCCTCCGCAGCAGCGCCGCCCGCACCAGCCCCGCATCCCCGAAGCGGTCGTTGACCTGCAGCATCAGCTCGTCCACCTTCTGCCGCTTCTCCTGCTCCTTCTCGGGCAACAGCCTCGGCGCCGGAGCGCCCCCGAGGTCCGTGACGGCGACACCGGTCAGCCTCACCCGGCGCCCCTGCAGCGGAATCTTGCCCAGGAGCGACAACGCCGCCTCGAGGATCGATTGCGTGTCGCAGACCGGCTCCGAAAGCCGCTTTCGACGGCTGATCACGGTGAAGTCCGAGAACTTGAGCTTCAACACCACCGTGGCCCCGAAGATCCCGTCCCGCATCATGCGGTGCGAGACCCGCTGCGACTGCTCGAGCAACGGCTCGTCGAGTTGCTCAACGGACAACAGGTCGCGCTCGAACGTCTCCTCCGCTCCGACCGACTTCGCCGGCACCGCCGGCTCCACGGCCCGCGCATCGTCCCCTCTCGCCAACCGGGACACGTCCCGCCCCCAGGCTCCCAGCAGCCTCTCGAGCCGCCGAGGATCCGCCCGCGCAAGCTCTCCGATGGTCGAGTACCCCGCCGCGTGCAGACGCTCCGCTGCCACCGGTCCCACTCCCCACATCCGCTCGATCCGCAGCGGCGCCAGGAATGCCTCCACCCCATCCTCACGCACCACCACCAGCCCGTCGGGCTTGCGCAGATCGCTGGCGATCTTCGCCACGAACTTGCACGGTGCCACGCCGGCCGACGCGGTCAGCCCCAGCTCCCTGCGGATGTCGCCCCGAATACGCACGGCAACCGCTTCCCCGTCGCCAAACAGCGACTGGCTCGCGGTCACGTCGAGGAATGCCTCGTCGAGCGACAGCCCCTCCACCAAGGGCGTGTATCGGTGAAAGATCGAGAACACCTGCGCGCTCACTTCGGCATATCGGAGGTGCCTCGGGGTGATCACGACCGCGTCGGGGCAACGGCGCATCGCCTCGACCATCGGCATGGCGGAGTGCACACCGCAAGGCCTCGCCTCGTAGGAGGCGGCGCACACGACGCCCCGGCGCGAGGCACCTCCCACGATGACGGGGCGTCCCCGGAGCGACGGGTCGTCATGCTGCTCGACCGAGGCGAAGAACGCGTCCATGTCGACGTGGAGGATCTGGCGCACCTGAGGAGGCTACGCCGGAGGTGCGTGTGATTCCAGGGGCAAGGGAGGCTTGCCCGGGCCCGCGCCTTGCGTCCATGATGCGCGCCATGACCCAGGTAGCCCGTACCGTGCCCGTCGCTCGAGGCGTGTTCTGCAATCGCACCCTCAACCTCCGGTCGATTCGCGCAATCGGCTACGACATGGACTACACCCTGGTGCACTATCACGTCGAAGCCTGGGAGCGTCGCGCCTACGAATACGCCCGCGCACGCCTCGCCGCCCGCGGCTGGCCCGTCCAGGACCTGCGCTTCGACCCCCACATGATCGTGCGAGGCCTCGTGGTCGACGTCGACAGGGGCAACGTCCTCAAGGCCAATCGCTTCGGGTTCGTCAAGAAGGTGATCCACGGCACCCGCCCCCTGGAGTTCGCCGAGCAGCGCGAGGCCTACGCCCGCACGATGGTCGATCTCGCCGAGCCGCGGTGGGTCTTCCTCAACACGCTCTTCTCCCTGTCCGAGGGCTGCCTGTACGCCCAGACGGTGGACCTGCTCGACGCCGGCCGCCTGCCCGGCCCCATGGGGTACAGGGAGCTGTACGAGACCGTACGCCTCCAGCTCGACCGCACTCATCTCGAGGGACAGCTCAAGGCCGAGGTCCTGGCCACCCCGGGCGACTACGTCCTCGAAGACCCCGAGACCGCCCTCACCCTGCTCGATCAGAAGAACTCGGGCAAGAAGCTGATGCTCATCACCAACTCGGAGTGGACCTACACGACGCAGCTGATGCGCTTCTCGATTGAGCGCTACTTGCCCAAGGGGATGACGTGGCAGGAGCTGTTCGACGTCATCGTGGTGGGAGCGCGCAAGCCCGACTTCTTCACCGGGCATGCACCGTTGTTCGAGGTGGTCACGGAAGACGGCCTGCTGCGGCCTGCGGTGGAGTCCATCCGGCCCGGGCGGGCGTACTTCGGGGGGAGCGCGTCGCAGGTGGAGAAGTGCCTGGGGGTGTCGGGCGACGACGTCCTGTACGTGGGTGACCACATGTTCGGCGATGTGCACGTGTCGAAGCGGGCGCTGCGCTGGAGGACCGCGCTGATCCTGCGGGAGCTGGAGCTCGAGATCGCGGCGATCGAAGGCTTCGCGGAAACGGAGTCGAAGCTGGTGGAGGGGATGGCGCGCAAGGAGGCGCTCGAGGCCGAGTACTCGGGGCTTCGCCTTGAGCTGCAGCGCAAGCGCTGCGGGTACGGTCCGCAGCCGGGGCGCTCCGAGCATGAGCTCGAGTCCCGCATCCAGCAGCTTCGAGGGGAGCTGTTGGAGCTCGACGCCGGGATTGCGCCGATGGCAAAGGCCGCGACCGAGCTGCTCAATCCCGTATGGGGTCTGTTGACGCGGGCGGGCAACGACAAGAGCCACCTTGCGAGGCAAATCGAGCGCTACGCCGACATCTACACGTCCAGGGTCTCGAATCTGCTGTATGCGACTCCGTTCGTGTATCTGCGCTCGCCCCGTGGGAGCCTGCCGCACGATCCCCTCACGCCCGGCGGGCTCCCCGTGGAGGTCTCCTGATCCTCACCCCTGCGGGTGGAACTTGTCATAGAGATTGCGAAACAGATTGGCCGGATCCGTGCGCACCTTCACCCGGTCGTAGCGCTCCTTGTCGTAGATCCTCCAGAACGTCTCTCGCGTGTACTGGTTGCGCGAGATCAGCGTCTTGATCCCCCCCAGCGCATAGGTCTCGTCCTCGAGCAGCTTGTGATAGTCCCTGCCCGGCTCGTCGTTGCGCTTTCCATAGACCGCGCAGTCGATGTAGAACTCCCCCGTGTTGCGCGCCGCGTGGGCCGGATCCAGCCACGGATAGGGCTTGGGCGCCCGATAGGGAATGACCCACAGCGGGTAGTAGCTCACCGTGTCGCGATACCAGGTCCAGAACTCCCCGAGCCGCGGATCCGGAATGAACACGTCCACGATCACGTCGGGCGTGCGCTGGTGCTTCAGCAGCGGGCGCAACCGCTTCGACCAGGTGAGCATGTTCGACGACCCCAGCAGCACCTTGCCGAGCAGCAGGCGCATCGGCGCCGTCTCCATCCCTGGAATCGGCAGCGAGCGGCTGCACCAGTGGCACTCGGTGTCGTAGCGGAAAAAGTAGTCCTCGGTGGTCAGGTAGTCGTCCCGACGCTCCGCCGTGCTCTTGTAGAACACCTTCGTCCCGCGATAGCTGCTCGTCCACGGAGCCTGCTTCGCGAAGTTCCCCAGACACAACACGAAGTGATCCGGGCCGTGCACGATCGCGTCGATGAAGTCCACGTCGCCCTCGCGACAGTGGCGCATCATCTGCTCGTTGAACTCCTCGAACGTGCGCAGATGGCGGTAGTCCATGTGCACGTAGGGCTGCGCGGGAATCAGCTCGAGCTCCAGCTTCGCGAGGATTCCCAGCGTGCCGTACGAACCGTGAACCATCTCGAACAGCTCGCCCTCGTGCTCCCGGGAGCACTCGATGACCTCTCCCGTCCCCGTGATCACCTCGTAGGCCCGGCAACTGTCGTGCAGCCCCCCGTAGCGGAACGACATCGACTCGATCGAGCAGCCCGCCACGGCGCCGCCAAGGGTGATGGTCTCGAGCTCCGGCACCACCTTCGGCACCAGTCCCAGAGGCAGCGTCCGGTGCACGAGCTCCTTGAACGTGACCCCGGGCTCGCACACGCACCGCTTGCCCCCGACGTCGATCTCCAGGATCTCGTCGAGCCCGCGCACGTCCACCTTGCGATCCCCATGCTTCGGGTCGTGAGGATTGGGCACGAAGTGCGATACGGCCGACTTCTGGATGGACGCGTAGCCGCCGTCGCGGCTGCGATCCCGGAGCTGCCCTGCGATGCGGGCGACCTTCTCTCTGTGCTGCATGGTGAACGTGCGCGTAGTCCGAACGGCGCGGGTTGGCAAGCGCAGGATGGCACGAGTCCCCGCTACTCGCACTCGAGCGCGGCTGCGAGGATTCTCGTTCGGTCGTCGCTCGCCCAGATCACCACCGGAGCCTCGCCATCACCCACCAGCGCGTGCGCCGAGGCCCCAGGAACCACCAGCGGCTGCTTGTCGACCGCGTGCAGCTTCGAGTCCACACGGAACAGATTCGTGACACCCGCGTTCGTCACGCTGGAGGTGACCAGCGTGGTGCGAAAGCCGACGACCGAAGCGGCCTGCGCGTCGAGCTGCAGCCCGAGCGTAGCCGCCTGGACTCCATCGCTTCGCGTCAGGGCCAGCACAGTGTACGCGCTGGTGACCCCGCCCCGACTGGCCGCGACGGCAAGCGCGTCGCCTTGCCAGGCGACGGCCCGAGAGTGGGGCTCGAGGAACACCCCAACGCCTCCGCCGACCGCTGCAATCTCGGTTGCCTTGAGAACCTGCCGGTAGCCGCCGGGGCTGACCATGCCGCAAGAGACCGTCTCGAGACCATTCTCGCCGACGCCGGAGACTGCCCACCCGACGAGCAGGCCCGACGACAGCGTCCCCGCGGTGCCTCTCGCACCGGTCAGAACCCCCTTGCCGTTGTGGAACACCTGATCGAGCCACAGCAGCCAGGGCTGATGCGTCGCGTCAATGGCGAGATAAGCGTATCCCGCCGACGTACAGGTGAGATCGAGAAGCGCCTCGGGCACCACGACTGGCTCCTCCCAGTCGAGATCGTTCACCACGCGGGTCCCGATCGGTTTCAGGTCTTGCGACGAGAATCGCTCGATTCTGATCCTGCCATCCCCGGATGGGTCGTCCGCCTCGCCCACCGCGACTCCCACTTCCGGATCCAGGGGGCACACCGCGATTCCGAATCCCAGCTGGACGCCGCCTGTCGCCACGTCATGCGGACCGTCCATTCGCGCTCCCACAGCATCGAGTGTGACGACACGAACCGCCCGCGAGCCCTCCTGCACCGCGTCCACCCAAGCCAGGGCGACGCGACCGTCCGCCATTCGCGCCGCGCGCAGCGCCTCGACGCGCGTGCCCGTCGAGACCTGCTTGATCTCACCGAGCCGCCAGGGGAACCCCTCATCAATAGCCCCGTCACCGTCGTCGTCGAGCAGATTGCACTCCTCCGGAGCCGGCGGCGCTGACTCGGCGGCCGCATCGGGTGCTGCGTCCGGGATCGGCTCGCGGTCCTCGAGCCCCGCCAACTCGGAGCAGCCGAAGACGAGCGCCGAGCCGCCGAATACCGGAGACAGCGCAGCCCAGAGGAATCGGCGGTTCATCGGCAAGCGACCTCCGCGATATTGACGGAACGACCGTCGTACGAGGAGTTGATCAGCACAGGGGCCGGAAGTGACAACGCTTCCAGGAACATGTAGGCGCTCACGTCGATGACGTTGTGTGGACCTTCGAGGGGCCTGAGGTCAGCTCCGAGCCGGCGCATCTCGTGGGAATAGGGTACCGCCCAACCGTCGAGAAGGAATCCGCTGCCGAAGGGGACCAGCGCCGACGGAGTCCACCCCGGGTCGCCGACCACTACCGCCTCGCCGATCTCCAGGCCGTCCACCGAAGAGAAACGACGCACGACCGTCTGCAGCTTGTCGTTCGAGGGCATCCTGTGGACCAGCACGACGGAGTCGCCGGACCACGCCATCGGGCCGAGCGCTGCTCCGCAGGCGCCGAGATCGATGGGGGCAAAGAGGTCTGCGGAGCCATCGGTGGTGAGGAATCGGAGTCGCAGGCTCCACGACGGTGAGACGTCGTCGGTCGGAAAACGCTCCTGGAGGGCGAGGGCGGAGTCGCCGAGCGAGTGAAGAATGGCTGGGGCATCGCTGGTCGTGTGGCGCACCAGAGCGCCCGTCTTCGGCTCGGACCAGAGCAAGCCCTGTTTTCCGGTGGGCGCATGGACCACGGAGCTGACGCAGACGTCGGCGTTGCACGACGCCGTCGACAAGATGCCCTGCCCGTTCGCAGTCGCCCACTCCAGCTCACGAGTCTCGAGTAGCGCGAGCGTCTGGGCGTCGAATCGGGCAAACGTGATAGGACACCCCACGGCGCAATCCTTCCAGTCGTTCGATCCCAGGATGAAGTGCAGGACTCCCTCGCGCAGGACCGGGCCCGACTGCTGGGCACTCGGGGCGGGAAGCTCCACAAAGGCGGGGCCAGCGTGGGTCGTTCCGTCGGGCGAGACACGCACAACAGCCAGCTTGTCGCCGTACTCGCTGAAGTGATCGAGCCATGAGACTGCGATGGATCCGTCGGCCAGAGACAGCGACCTCGTGGGTGAGGCGAACCGCGCGGTTCGCCCGATGCTCACCCAGGCCCCCGGCTCGTAGGCGAACCCCTCGTCGATCGCGCCGTCGCCATCGTCATCCAGGAAGTTGCAGGTATCCGCCACGCTCAGGCCCGTGGATGTTGGCGCTTCTGTGGCACCGTCCGAGCACCCGATGAGCAGGATGGTACTCGCGATCAGAATGGCGCGCATGCGCAGTACGCTACCAGACGGGCAGAGGAGGGTGAAGAGGGTATCCGGTCATGGCTTCCTCTTGGTCTTCTTGTCGGGTTCGGGCGCGGGCGGAGGAGTGTCCCCCCACTTCTGGGAGAACTCGGAGACGATCTTGTCCGCGAGCGCACGGACCGCGGCGTCCGCCGTCGGGGCGCGGACCTCGAAGTTGCCAATCCAGAAGGTCTCGTCGGTGCTCGCCTGGCGCAGCTTGACGACTGCGGAGAAGGAGCTGAAGTTCGCGGTCAGCTGCGCCTTGCGGCGGCTCGCCTCGGCCACGAGCTTGTCGGGCGCGGGAGCGCCCTCGAGCCGGGTGCGCAACTGGGCCTGAGCCGCTGCGCAAGAGGTCCTGAATCCGGCATACTCCTGCTGCGCGCGCAGGGCTTCCGACGGGGCGCCCTCCGCTGGCCCCGGACGGCCGCCTGCCTTGCGGAACTGCTCCATCTCGGACTCGTAGGTCGCCAGGGAGTTGTCGCAGAGCCTCTGGGTGCTCCGGAGGTCGGCGGCGACGGCCTTGGAGAACTCGGCGTACGCACGCCGATACTCCTGGAGCTGCTCCGCAGGGATTTCGTATCCCACTTCAAGAGTCTCGCTCTGGGCGGCGGCGGGGACGAGAATCCCGTAGAGCAGGTAGTCTGCCCCGCTCGCCTGCGTGACCAGAGACAGGGCTGCAAGCTTCGAGGTGAGCTTCACGCTGCCACGGGCCGCCCCCTCGGACCTCTCGAGCGAGCCGGTGACCTCAGCCAGGGCCTGTCCCGGGATCAGCCTCGTGACCCCTTTGTCCACCAGGCCGAGCGTCAGGAGCTCCTCGAGTCGCGCGGAAGCGGCGGGGTCGCCTTCCAGACGCACCAAAGCCAGCAGTCTCCCGCGCAGATCCGGGACATCGCGAGTCTTGTGCACGGTGACCGCCACCGAATCCGCGGAAGGGCCGGCGGCCTTCTTCTGTTGAGCATCCGGGACATCGGGCGGTCTGACGGACGACCCCGGCAGGGAGGGCGGTGAACCGACGGAGAACTTGGGGGCTCCGCAACCTACGGCGATGACCAGGGAAGTGACGGCTGCGAACAGGTATCGACAGGAGTTCATCGGGCACCCCGCGAATCGTTGGGGAGAGAAGAAACGAGGCGGTCGAGCAGCGCTGTCACGCCGGAGTCGGGGTCCGCGACGGGCTGATCGACCCACGCGATCCAGACGACCCGATTCGACATGGCCTCCTGGACCGACGCCCAAGCGAGCAACCGGGTCTGGGAGTGGGCCTCGGTGTCCTTGCGCCCGGCGACCGACTTGCTCCAATCCTCGGGAGAGACCGCCTGCGATCTGGCGGATTCCGCGGCAGCACGGAACCTCCGGTACTCCCCCTCCAACCGATCGTGCTCCGTCACCGCTCGCTGCCCTTCGGTGGGAGACGGAAAGGTCGCGTATCGTCCCTTGCTCTTGTCGTACTCTTCCTTCGAACGCTGGAACGCCGACTCGTAAGACTGCCAGGCGCTGTCGAGCCCCTGTAGGTACTTCCGCAGCTCGCCCTGGTATCGATCGTAGTCCTCGCGGTATGCCTGCATGTCCTGGTCTCCGATCGAATACCGGATCTGCTTCGAGGACCGCGCGGCCGGCAAGGCGGCGAACGAGACCGAGAGCACGTAGTCTGCACGCAGAGGGGAGGCTACGGGCAGCACCTGGTGGAGGGGGCCGCTCAGGACGACGGAGTTGCCGGCGCCTCCGCGGGTGACCTCGGCGTTGACGTGGGGTGCGCAGGACAGGTCGATCAGCGAAGCAAAACCACCGGTCATGAGCCGGGCCATCAGCTGGGAGGTGCGCGCAGCACGCTGGAGCTGCTCGCCATCCCCATGGCCCGCGGCCACCTGGACGCCGACAGTCTTTTTTCGCAGCGGCGCCTTGGCCGAGGTGTCCACGATTTGCCACTTCAGCTCACCATCGGCCTCGGTGACGGGGCGCGGGTCCGGCGCAGATGGGAGCTTCGCCGAGAACGCGGAAAGGTTCGGCGAGTCGACCTTGGCGAAGCGCACGGAGTCGCAAGCGACCAGAGCCAGACAGCTCAGACAGACTCCGAGCGCGATGGCGCGGCAGGAAGAATTCATGGAAGGGGTCTCCGCAGTCGAAGGGTGACTTCAATCGCCGCGGCCCAGGCACGCGTCGTGCCAGCACGCTGGAGGACGGCCGACGGCCCTCTCATGATTTCGATTGGACCGTCTGCGGTTCGTGTTTTCTCGCCAGCCTTGGAGCAGTATCGGCCTCGACGGCCGAGGGCGTACCTCCCTGAGTCGTGGCCTTCGGTGTGCACCGATGGGCAGTGTTCGACTCGAGGTGGACACTTCATTGTATGGCAACCATGCCGCCGATTTCGGTGCCATTCGCGCGCGGAACCGGCGTAGGATGCGCCAATTGGTCTGAACCGCGCTTGTCGAGAGGAGGCACGATGCAACCGGTTGATCAGGCAATGTCCACCGTTCCTGCCGCACCTGCGCCCGGCGCGGCGCAACCCGTCAACGCGGTAGAGGAGGGACGCTACCGCTACACGGGCGGCGGGTGGGACGGCTTTGCACTGCACCTAGTGAATTTGCTGCTCGTGCTGGTGACGTGCGGGCTCGCGGCTGTGGTGGGATACACTTCGTGGCGGACCTCGAAGTACAAGGTGGAGCACATCACGATCGACGGTCAGCCTTTGCGATACACCGCGTCGTGGGGTGACGAGTGGGGGCACCATCTGCTCAACAAGCTGTTGTTGCTGGTCACCTGCGGCCTTGCGGCGCCGTGGGTAATCGCGGGCAATAACAAGTTCCGGTACAGCCATGCCACCACGACCGACGGTCGGAGGCTCGACTTCGACGGCGACGGGTTTGGCGTGCTCGGGCTGTGGTTGATGACGGTCTTCGGACTGATGCTCACGCTGGGGCTCGCGTGGCCGTGGATTGCTGTCGCGTGGCGCCGCTGGCTCACGTCGCACGTCACGGTCGAGGACTTGAGGTCGCCGACCGGTGCGTGCAGGCTTCGCTTCGACGCGGGCGCCCTTGCCTTCCTGGTCCAGGCGATTCTCAGCAGCATTCTCGTTCAGCTCACGCTGGGTCTGTACCTGCCGTTCGCCATCACCCAGTTCGAGAGGTGGTCGTGGGCCTCTACGAGCGACGACCTCTCTCCTCCGGTGAAGGTCCCGCTCGGGCCCCGCACTCCCGCGCAGTGGGCGGTCGTGTTCGCAACGGCCGCTGGGTTCCTCGCGCTCTCCGCGCTGATCCTGTTCGCGGGAATCGCGGCTGCCACTGCGTCGTCGGGGCTCCGCCGCTCTTCCCACCACGACGACGACGAGGATCAGGACATTCCGCGGTCGAGCGCCAGCCGCGCGGGCCAGGAGCGGGGCGCGTCCACGGCGGCCGCGGGAAACGGAACCGCGGGGGGAGCGGCCACGAGCACCGCCGGCCCGGCGCCGGGCCGGGAGCCGACGAATCTCGGTGAGCTGCTCCGCGGCGATTCGCACCGCTGGCAGACCCAGACCGCGCTGACCGGGGCTGCCGCGGCCTACTCAATGCCCTGCTCCACCGGCACCGATGGCAGCTTCTCCTGCCAGGACAAGTGCGGAATTAACAGCGGGAGGATTGAATACCAGAGCGGGTCCAACGAGGCTGTTCTCGTCTTCACCACGGTGTGCAGCAAGGCCAAGGAGGTGCGGCTCACTTATCGCGTGAGCAGCTTCTCGGGCCGTGGATTCAGGCTCGAGCGCGATCGGGACTGGCAGCTCTGGGACCTGGTCGCTCCGGTGGCCGGGGCAGCGGACCGTCCCGAAGGGTTCCCGGAGGAGGTTCCGCGCAGCAGGACGAAGCCGCCGACGGTGAAGGAGTGGTCGGAGTCGCCGACGGTGAAGATGGAGCCCGAGGGCTGCTTCCGGAAGGTCGTACGCGAGTGGATGAAGCTCAACTGCTCGAAGAGCGAGACCAACCACCCGCACCCGAGCGGGTTCACGGACCTGTCGAACTACGGGACGGAGTACTCCGACTACTTCGTGTGGGTTCGTCCGCCGGACGTTGCCGACGTGGTCGTCAGGATGTCGCCCGGGCGGCGAGGCGTCGCCACGATGCAGCTCGAGGCGAAGAACCTTCAAGTCGGATACGATTGGACCGATTCCGGGCCGTATCCGAAGGTTGTCTGGGAGTAGCAGGCCACGGCGCTACGGACAGCCGAGCACCGCCACCCACGCGGCAGAGCCATCCTCCGCAATACGCACGATCAACGGGTCGCCACCGTCGGTGACGAGCGCGTGTTCCACCGCGTCCCCGAAGGTCATCGGCACGCCGACCTTGTCCAGGAGAGGGTCCATCCGCTGCACATTGACCTCGCCGCCCTCAATGAAGGAGCCAATCAGTCCCCCGCGGAAGTCGATGATGGAGTGGGTCTCACCTGAGGAAGCGATTGTCTTGCTGTACTTCGTCGCGCCGGAGACGTCGTACCGGCCAAGCGTCGGCTGGCGCGCTCCGAGTGGACGGTTCGTGAACCCCAGGACGATGTCCGTACCGATCCAGGCGAGGGAGCGTCCACCCGGGTGAACCGTGATGTGACTCCCCCCCCCCACCCACATGGCTTCCTTCGGGGGCAACGCCTGGCTGTAGCCGCCGGGCGTCGTGACCCCGAACACCACGGACTGCTGATCGCTCTCGTTGCTGCCGCCGAGCACCCACGCGAGAGGTCCGGATGCGCTCAGCGAACCAGCTTGGGGCTGGATGCCGGACACATACCCCTTCCAGAAGGGGCTTCCCACGAACCGTTGCTCCCGCCAGTTAACCCGCGCGATCCCCTTCTCGTCGGCCAGCAGAAACACGTATCCCGCTGTGGTCGTGGCGAGGTCGAAGAGCGATGAAACAGCCACCGCTCCGTCGCCGGGCACCTCGATGGCGACCACCTCGGACTCCACCATCGCGCCATCGCGATACCGCGAAAGCCGCAACGGACACCCCTGAGCGCACTGCGCGTCGTCGGCTTCCACGTAGGCCACCCCCACCTCGTCGTCGAACGTCCGCGCGATTCCGTATCCCGATATCCTTCGCGCGGGCACGACCTCGAGCGGAACCTGCGCCGACGGTGTGCCGTCCGGCTCCACACGCACCAACGACAGCTTCGTGAGCCCCGGCCCGGGCTGCTCGGCCATCAGCACCACGACCCTGCCGTCCGACAGCCGTGCGGTCTTCAGCCCGCTGCCGCCCGAGAGCGATGCAAGCTTCTGCCACGTCCCGATCGACCAATCGAACCCCTCGTCCACAATGCCGTCGTAGTCGTCGTCGAGGAGGTTGCATGACTCTGGCTTCCCCCAGGATGCATCCGCAGCGTCGGTCCCCGCGTCTTCGGCCGAATCCCAGGCCTCCCCGCCGGAATCTGACGCGAGTTCTGCGATTGGGTCGGTCGCCGCATCCTCGGGATAGCCTTCGCGCTCCTCCACCCCGGCGACCCAGGCGCAACCCACCAAAGCGGACGCGGGCAATAAGCCGGCAGCGAGGGAAATGGCAATTGCCAAGGGGATCACTCGGGACCTCGTCATGGCGCACACTCCAGCTCGGCCATGTCGATGCTCCGTCCGTCGTAGTTCGATTGCACGTGCACGATCCGGGTCCCCGTCCATGCGAGCTGCACGGCGCTCGCGTACGCCCCCTCGAGGAGGAAGGGGTTCTGCGGCGAAGGAACGGGCGCCAAGTCGTGGCGGAGGCGACGAATCTGCAGCCCGATAGAGCCGGTCGCCTCTGCGAGCACCAGCGTGTCGCCAATCTTGACCAGACCCGTGATCCCCTCCTGCGAGAGGAGCGACGTCTGCACGATCGGCAACGAGACATCATCGGGGATCGCCGCGAGCGCTCGAGACGCGGACGGACTGTCGAGCACCCCGACCTCGACGTACGCCGCATCCCCCAGGTGCCGCAGCGCGAGCCGCGTGGAGCCCGGCGCAGGGCCCACGAGTCTCGGCTCACCCAATGCTTTGCCGTCGAAGCCGACAGCCTGCAAATAGAGGGTTTGGGTCCCAGCGTCGGGATCGGAGACGCTCTGCAGCACGAACGCGCGGCCGCCGTCCAGGGCCAGCCACGCTGCCCCCGCCCGCTCCAGGGGCAGAGTCCACGACACCGCACCGCTCATCGGCGCGATGGATATCACCGCCGGGTGCGCGAGCCCTCCGCCCGTCGCCAGCACCAGGCACTGCTCGGCAGACACGCAGGCGAGGGACAGCGCCTCGTCGCCTCGGAGGAAGGGGATAGACCACGAGCCCGATTGCAGGAGCGATGCGTCCGCTGCCGAAAGCACCGTCGCGGTCACCGGACACCCCCCTACGCATCCACCCCAATCCGTACTGCCAAACAAGAGCAGCAAACCGTCTTCGCCGAGCCTCGACAGCGACGGAACGCCGCCCGCGCAGTATCTGGGGGGTTCCTCGGACACAAAGGGGAAGTCCACCCAGGTCGGTCCTGCCTGGAGGGTCCCATCCGAGGCCCATCGTCCAACGAATGCCTTGTCGTGAGGCTCCCCATACTGGTCGAAGGCTGCTGCGGCGAACGCGTCGTGGCCGAGCGGGAGCACGGCCCCGAGCTGCGCAAACCGTGTCGTGGACACCAGGTGCCTCCACGCCCCCCTCCGCCACGCAAACCCTTCGTCCACCTCTCCGTCGCCGTCGTCATCGAGAAAGTTGCACGCCTCCAGCGCAGAAGACACCTCGGGCTCCGAGCCATCATCCCTCGCGACATCTCCCGATCCATCCCCGATCGTGGAGGCTTCTGCTCCCGCTGCATCGACGCTGGGAACCGCCCCGGGGATTCCGGCTGCCTCCCCCCCAGAGCAAGCCGTCGAAAGCACAGCAACTGCGAGCAGCAGGCAACTCGCTGGCGCGATCGCGCCCTCGGCGCACGTGGATTCGTGAATCATGGTCCGACCCACAGACAAAGGTCCTTCGGCCGCGCTGAGCGCGGGCAGGTTCCTTATCGGCTTTGGAAGCGGGAGGCAAGCGACGGCGCGGGTCCGGGGATCGGAGCGACGCCAGTCGAGGCAAGTGTCCACACTGAGACAGTCGTGTGCAACGCTGGACACTCGCGAGGAAGTTGTCCGCAAATGCCGCAGTCCTTGCAGTGTCCGGACGACCTGATCTATCCTGGTCGATGGGATCATGCAGGGAACTGACTCGCACGTAACGACCGCGAGCGGGCCGCACGGCACGGGAAACACACCCGAGCGTGCACCGCTTCCGCGCAAGCCGCACGCCACCACGGGGCTGGTTCAGGTGTTTCCGCGGGCGCTCGATGCCACGCCGCTGGCTTTCAAGATCCGAGGGGAAGCGATCATCGGACGCGCCGACGGGGCGACGATCACCCTGGCGGACCGTCGCGTATCGCGGCGCCACGCTTCGGTCGAATCGGTCCCCGGCGGCCTCTTGATCACCGACCTCGACAGTCGCCATGGCACGTACGTGGCGGGGTCTCCGCTGAAGTCGGAGCCCGTTCGCCTGGGATTCGGAGAGGTGGTCCGCGTAGGAGACACACTCCTGCTCGCGGTCTCCGACCTCGACCCCCACCTGTCCAGGCCTCGACATGTCTCCGCCCACGGGCTCGGTCTGCGCGAGGATGTCGTGGCGGGTCCCGCCTTCTGTCAGGTGCTCGACCACGCCGCGCGCGTCGCTCAACTCGGGCAGCCAGTCCTGCTGCTCGGCGAAAGCGGCACAGGCAAGGAGATCGTCGCCCGCTCGCTCCACACGGCCCGCCCCGCCCCCGGACCGTTCGTCGGCCTGAACATCTCGGCGATCCCCGAGAGCCTGTTCGAGTCGGAGCTTTTCGGCCACGAGCGCGGTGCCTTTACCGGAGCTACCGAATCCCGTCCCGGAGCGTTCCGCGAAGCCTCCGGCGGCGTGTTGTTCCTCGACGAGGTCGCCGATCTGCGACAGGACCTGCAGGTCAAGCTGCTGCGCGTGATTGACACCCACCGCGTGCGTCCGCTGGGCAGCCGTTGCGACGCTGCCATCGATGTCCAGGTGATCGCGGCCACCAGCCGCGACCTTCACGACGCGTGCTCCAAGGGCGATTTCCGGCACGATCTGTACTATCGCCTCGCCGGCGTCGTGCTGCGCATCCCTCCCCTGCGCGAGCGACGCGACGAGATTCTCCTGCTCGCTCTGTCCATCCTCCAGCGGCAGGCTCCATCCGTGCGACTCACGATCGACGCCGCAGAAGCGCTCGTCAACGCTTCCTGGCACGGGAACGTCCGCAATCTGCGCCGGGTCGTGATCCACGCCGTCTCCGCGGCGGTCGCCAACGGGCGTACCGAGGTCCTGGCGTCGGACCTTCCCGACCTCGATCCGCTGGGCGGGACCGGCTCGGACGACAAGCTCTCGGTGGAAGCGGTGCGGCTGGCGATGGCACGGGCCGGGGGGGTCGCCTCCAGGGCAGCGGGCATCCTGGGCGTGTCCCGTTCCACCTTCTACAATCTCTGCAAACGCTTCGGAGTCGAAGCCGAATCCCTGCGCAACCGATGAGCGATCCCCGTCGCGTCCGCTCTTGTCACCCTGGCGGGACCGAGGTCTGACCGATGCCCCTTCGCGACGCCTTCGGCTTGACCGGGATGATCATCGACGGGCGCTATCGTGTGGATCGCGTCGTCGGCGAGGGGGGCTTCGGCGTGGTGTACAAGGCCACGCACCTGGTGCTCGACGGGCCCGTGGCGTTGAAGATTCTGAAGGTGCCGGAGACCCTCGATTCCGAGGGGCGTGCAGCTTTCACCGACGCCTTCCGCGAGGAGGGGAAGGTGCTCTTCAGGCTCTGCTCGCTCCACCCGTCGATCGTGCAAGCGCGCGAGGCGGGAGTCGTCATCGCCAACGACGGGATGGCCCGCCCCTATCTTGCGCTGGAATGGCTCGAGGGGATTGCCCTCGACGACGAGCTTCGCTTCCGCCGGACGCATGACGTTCCCCCGTTGGATCTCGCGCAAGCGATGAGTCTGCTCGACGGAGTGGCGAGGGGGCTTGGCACAGCGCACGAGCATCGGATTGCCCATCGGGATCTGAAGCCGGCCAACGTATTCCTGGTCCGGCGGGAGACGGGCGTAGACGCGAAGCTCCTCGACTTCGGGCTCGCGAAAGCGCTGGACCAATCGGCTTCGATGACGGCGCTCTTCGATCGAACCGCCGGCGCGGAGTGCGTATTCACACGCCGATACGGTGCGCCCGAGCAATGGTTGCGACGGCTTGGAGCCACCGGCCCCTGGACCGACGTGCACGCCCTCGCGCTGGTGCTCGTCGAGTTGCTCACGTTGCAACCGGCGCTGCAAGGCGAAGAGGCCGCCGAGCTGATGGGGGCCTGTCTGGACAAGGAGGTCCGGCCCACACCCAACACCCGTGGTGCCCGCCTCCCCGAGATGATCGACCGGGTCTTCGCCCGTGCTCTTGCGATCGATCCCAGGGATCGACACAGGACCGTCGGAGAGTTCTGGCAGGCGCTCGGAGATGCCGCCCGATCCTGCGGCGTGACGGACTCTCATGCGACGGTGCGCATCCTCGGGATCCCCGATCCTGGGGAGTCGGCTGCGCCTTCCGCCGGCCCCGCAGGTGTGGGGGTCCCCTCCGGCACCACTGACGCATCTCCCTTGGAGCGCTACTCGGCAACCGTTGACTCCGTCGATCCCTTCTCCCGCTCCCGCGACGCCTCCCGTTCTCCCACACTCCGAGATTCAAGCGCATCTCCCCTGCGGGGGCGTCGAAGTGTCTGGATGGCAGCAACGGGAGCCTTGGTTCTCGGTGCGGGCATGGCGGCTGGAATTGCGCAACGCAGCCCAACGCCCCCCTCGGTTCCTTCGGTGTCCTCCTTCGCAGCACAGCCGCAGCCGGAGTCCGAGCCCCCGGTCGCGCCGCCCCCGGCCCTCGCGATTGCTTCGGAGGAGACGTCCAACGCTTCCGCCGTGCAGACCGCCGGTAGGAAGAGCGCTCCGCGGCCGTTGCCGATCCCCGCTACTCCGTCTGCTGCGCAGCCACTCGCAACTCGCCTGTCATCTGCCGCCTCGCCGACTCCGGCGCTCGCACCACCACGCCCTCGGCCAGAGCCCTCGGCAACTCCCCCGGATGACCTGACTCCCGCGGAGATCCTGCGCGAACGAAGGTGACCCGCGGCGCTAGAAGTCCCCGACAAGGCCCATGTACCCGCCCGCGGGACAAGCCCCGGCCTGGGCCCGCAGGTGCGGCCTCGCCCCCCCGGGGCTGCGCAGCATGAACCACGTTCCAACCGCTATCGCCGCGCCTCCTGCCACGAACGAGATCGTGGAAAGCGCTGCGGCGCGTTCCGCGTCACGACTCAACTCGAGACCCGTATCATCGCAGTAGCTTCCCTGACAGTGACCGTCGGAATCCCTCTTGAGAGAGAACGTCCTAACGCCGAAATACGTACCCGCCCCGACCGCAAGGACCCCCGCACCACCGACCACGATTCCCACAGTGCGCGATTGCGTGGCAACTGCTGACGTTTCGCGCGCAGGCCGAGCGGTCGCGGACAGTGCGTCGAGCTTCGGCACGAGAATCCGCACGACCCCGCCTTGCGGCCCCAACCGCACCTGCCGCTGGAAGGGGCGTCGGTTTTCGGCCCGCACCGTGAGCTGGTGCTCCCCGGGATCCAACGGAATGGGCTCCCGCAGCGTGGCCCGATCCACGGGAGCGCCATCGAGGCTCACCACGGCCTGCTGGTCAGCGGGGGCGAGCTCTACCAGAATTCTCGGGACCGACTTGAGAAGAGCCTCGATTCTCAGGGAAGCGAAACGGACCCGCTTGGACTGTCCGGCTTCCTCCGCCTGCGCCCGGGCGCGCACGTATTCGGCCAGAGCGAGCGCAAGCTTGTGGGTCTGCTCGTGACACCAGGCAAGGTTCAGCAGCGTGCCGAGGGCAGGCTCCAGACGATAGCTCTCCGCAAAAGCCTCGCACGCTCCGGCGGTGTCGCCGCCATCGACGAGGGACTTTCCGCGGGCGAAAGCTACATCGGCGGGGGTCGCCTCCACGACGGGGTGCTCCGCGGGGGACGGCTCTGCGGAGGTTGGCGCTGTGGGCTGAGACGACGCAGACACGGGCACGCCGAGGATCCCCGTGACGAGCAGGGGCAGGACGGCGATACGAGTGCGACGGCAGGAAGAACTCATTATCCCTGGTGCGACGTTGCCATGAGTCGAAACGGATTGAAAGCCCGGTTCGTGCAGAAAGGCAACCGGGCCGGAGGAAGGGAGCGAGGCAATCGGCGGACGGCCTGATGGCCGTGACGGGGGCGATCGCGGTGTTCTCCGGGTGCACAGCGGTGTCCACGGATGGACGCCATCGAGAAGTGTCGATACCGGGTCCGCGAAGGCTTCGAGCCTTCCCGCGCCGTCTTTCGGACATCGCCACCCCGCCCGAGTGTGGCATCCGAGCTGCAAGCGAAGGCGCCCGCCGCACGTACTGTCCCGCAGGACATCGCGGGACGCTGCCCTCAGGAGGAACACGTGGTCCAGCCCTCGACCGACCCCTCGGCGATGCCATCCGCGCAACCCATCACCGCAGCTTCGACGGAACCGAAGAAGAGGAGCAAGGTGCTGCTACTGGCAGTGGCCGGTGCAGCGCTGGTGCTTCTGGGCGGGGTAGGGACCGCCGCAGCCGTGTTCCTTCCGGACCTGCTGAGTGGCCCCGGAGCCCTGCCCTTCGAGCCGGAGCGACTGCCTCGCAACACGAAAATGGTCTACAAGACCACGTACGGAGCGCTCATTCAGCGCGGCTCCGAGGTCGCCGCTTCCCTCGTCCCTGAGGAGGCCGTCTGGTCCGAGCTTGCCCAGGAGCCGTGCGACGGCCCCGATCTGAGCGCGAGCCTGCTGTCCGTCTCCGGGAATCCCGACAAGGCCTCAGACTGGCAGATATCGTATCTCGCCGAGGCGCTCGGCCCCAAGTTGACCCAAACCCAGCTCGCGCTGCGATGCGGGCGAGACATCGCTCGCACCAGCCAGCTCGACGCGAACGCGCCCACCTGGGTCCTGATGTTCGAGGCAGACAAGACGGCCTTTTCGGTGCAGGCCATCAAGGCCGAGCAGGCGAAGATGCCCGAGACCGAGCCGCAGTTCGAGAAGCGGACCTTCCGGGAGCACAAGGGGGCATGCAAGCCCGCGATGAAGAAGGGAGACGACGGCAAGGAGGTACCGGACAAGTGCGAGGACGCGTCGGAGTCGGTCGCAATGACCGAAAAGCTCTGGTTTCACGGCTCGCTGTCGAATGTCGACGAGTTCATGCGGCAGTACGACAAGCCGGCAGACGAGCTACCGATCGCCGGCGAGGTGCTCGCCGCCCTCGCCCCGTCCTTTCGCAGGCACATGGTCTCGGCCATCGTCACGGAGCGGGATCCTTCCAAGGGCCTGATGATCCCCGTGGGCAGCTTCGTACAATCCATCGGACTCGGCGCGATCGACAAGCTCTCGTTCTTCCCGATGGAGCAGGCGAAAAAGACGAGCGACGCGATCTCCTCGCGAATCCGCGGGCAGGGGATGGGTTGGGTGATGCCCGACCTCGAGCACGGATTCAAGGCGAAGATCGCCTTCCTCGGCAAGGACGAAGACGCGGCGAAAGCAGTGGCGACCGAGCTGGAAGACTTCCGAAAGGAATGGCGTGCGCACCTGCAGAACCAGGCCGACGACAACGCCAAGAAGTTCCACGAGCGCACCAAGGACCTGACCGATGCGGAGCGCGAGTACAGGGACGCGATGTACGACCTGTTGCTCCGCGGCATCTCCAGGGCCACAGTGGATCGGTCGGGATCGATCGTCACCATGGACCTCGAGCCCGAGCCGAAGGAGACGGAGCAGAAGGCGATTCGCGCGTGGCTCAAGTCGCGCCAGGAGCAGTCGGCGACGGCGGCGCGGATCGTTCGCGCGCTCGCGGCGGGCAAGGAGGCCGAGCCCGCGGACCTCGAAACGATGGGAGGCAAGAAGCTCATCGAGAAGATTGCAGAGCTCAAGCGGGGCAAAGGCATGTAGGCGATGTCCGCAGAATCTCGCGACGAAGCCTCCCCAGGAACCGTATTCGGAGGCGACTTCAGAATCCTCAGACCGCTCGCTTCCGGCGGCATGGGCTCGGTGTTCGTCGCCGAGCAACTCTCCACCGGGCGGTTGCGCGCACTCAAGCTCATGCAACCACAGCTCGCCGCCGATCCCTCCTTCCGCCGGCGCTTCGAGCAGGAAGCCCGGATCGGCTCGCTCATTCGCAGCGACCACGTCGTGGAGGTGATCGCCGCAGGGGTCGATGCATCGACCGAAGCGCCGTGGCTCGTGATGGAGTTGCTGTCCGGCGAGGACCTCTCCGACTACTGTCGCAAACGCGGTCCCGTTCCCCCGGAGGAGACGGCGGAGATCCTCGGCCAGCTCTGCCACGGCCTCGCCGCCGCCCACGATGTCCCCATCGTCCACCGGGACCTGAAGCCCGAGAACGTCTTCCTTTCCGAGTCCAGAGTCCGCGGCATGACGTTCGTCGTCAAGATCCTCGACTTCGGGATCGCCCGCCTTCTGGCTGAGGCGCGCACGACGGCGACGGCTGCCATAGGGACGCCGCTCTGGATGGCTCCGGAGCAGGCGGAGACCGGGGGGAACATCAGCCCTCCGACCGACGTCTGGCCCCTCGGTCTGATTGCCTTCCTGCTGTTGACCGGCAAGCACTACTGGCTCGGTGCGAACGGGCAGGACATCTCGATTGCGAAGCTGCTCAAGGAAGTCCACCTCGATCCGCTGGCTCCGGCGAGCGAGCGGGCGGTGGCCCTCGGGGCGACAGCGCGATTGCCGACGGGATTCGATGCGTGGTTTTCGCGCTGCGTGGCCCGGAACCCCTCGGATCGATTCGGGCACGCGCGCGCGGCATGGGGCGAGTTGAATCCTCTGCTCTGCTCTTCCGCAGCGGCTTCCTCTGCTCCGACGGTGCTCGCAGCTCCGGTCGGGGAATCGATTCAACGCAACGTCGGAGCGGCGGGCCCCGCTGCGTCTTCGGGCACGATCCTCGGCGCGCCTACGCCCGCCTCGTGGGCGGCTACGGGGACTTCGAGGTCCGGCTCCTTCGGTTCGTTCCCTTCGATTCCAAGACCCCCGCCCTCTGCGTCCCGCCCCCGGTCGGTGTGGTTCGTGCTCGGCCCGCTTCTGGCGGTGTGGGGACTCGCTGGCGGTGCATTCGTCTGGTGGAAGCTTCACCAGGCCACTGCGCAACCCACCGTCGATACTGCCGAGTCCGGTCTCGCCTTGCAGTCACCGTCGGCCCGGCGGAGCGCGAACGCTCCCCGCGCCTCCACTGCGCCCTCCGATGCGGTGATGCGCCTGCGGGCCTCCGTGTCCGGGGCCACGGTCGATGTCCCTGCCGGGACATTCCGCATGGGTGCGCTCGGCGGCGACCCGTCCGAAGCCCCTCCCGTGGATGTGAACGTGCAAGCATTCGCAATCGACCGGGTCGAGGTCACGGTCGAAGCCTATGCTGCATGCGTTAGAGACGGCGCCTGCGACATTCCCGGCGTCGGAGGCGACTGCAATTGGGGGCTGACCGACAGGACGCGACATCCAATCAACTGCGTGTCGCTGAGGCAGGCGGAGACGTTCTGCGCCTGGGCCGGGAAGCGTCTGCCCACGGAAGCAGAGTGGGAGTTCGCCGCCCGCGGTCCACAGGGGCGACGCTATCCGTGGGGCGAGGACGATCCGCAGGGCAAGCTCTGCTGGAAGCGTTTTGACATGGCCTGGGGAAAGGTCGAAGGCACCTGTCCCGTCGGTCGGTACGAGGCGGGCGAGACCCCTGCGACGCGGATCGCGGACCTGGCGGGCAATGTCGCCGAGTGGACCTCGAGCCGCGATTGCCCTCACG
>CAYMUE010000069.1:28041-29521 GCA_964393505.1 uncultured Polyangiaceae bacterium | reverse complement strand
GGTTCCCGTGCTGCTCGCCGGCGCGTCGTTCGCCTTCGTGCACCTGCTCGACTCGATGCAGGGCGATTGCTGGGAGCTCCCGCGGGCAAGCCGCGCGATGCAGACCGGGGGCTTCAAGGGGCGCAGCCGCGAGGTGGATGCCGCGACGCTCCGGCGCGCGATCGCCTCGGCGTTCGGACTGGAGCCGCGCGCCGTGGTCTCCGAGTACGGAATGACCGAGCTGAGCAGCCAGGCGTACGAAGGCACCCTGCGCGGCCTGATTGGAATGGACTCCATCACCGGTCCCGCAGGAGTGTTCTTCGCCCCTCCCTGGATGCGTGTCACCGCCGTCCACCCCGAATCCCTCGCCCCCGTCGCCGACGGGGAAGAGGGAATCGCCCGCATCGTCGATCTCGCCAACGTCGATTCGGCCGTCGCCCTCCAGACGGCGGACCGCATCCGTCGCACGGGCCCGGGCTTCGAGCTCCTCGGGAGGTCTGCCGGGGCGCCTCCCCGCGGGTGCTCCCTAGGCATCGACGAAATCCTCGGAGGCCAGTGATGGATTCCGTCTTCCGGGTCCAACGCGTGATCGAAGCGACGAGGAGGGTCGCCGAGCAGGTGCTGCGCGACGATGGCGGGCTGTGCACGTCGCTGGTGTCCGCCACGCACCTCAGCCGGGAAGGCGTGGAGCTCGCGGTACGGGAGCATCTCGAGACCGAGCCTTCGGAGGAAGAAGTGCACTCGCTCGTGGCGTCCGCGGGACGCGCTGCGGCCGCGCACGTGGTGCTGTCCGCCAACGTGTTCACGGCCGGCGCACGCGCGCTCGCCCTCGCCGTGGCCACGGCGCCGCGCGTCTTCGTGCGGTGCTCCAGGCGCGAGGAGGTGTTCGTGCCTGCGCTCATCGAGGCGATCGGCGCGGGTCTCGAGGGCATCGAACGGCCCGCCGCGATAGCACCGAGTCCGGGGGATGAGCTGCACCTGTACGGGAGCGACGCGACGCTTCGCACGATCTGCGCGGGGCTCGCCGCGGGCGTGCGGGTGCGTGCCCACGGCACCGGGATCGGACTCTCGCTCGTTGGGAGCGACGCCGATCCGCGTGAGGTGGCAGGGGCTCTCGCCCGGGACATGGTCCCCTTCGATCAGCGCGGGTGCCTCTCGCCGCGCGCCGCGATCGTGCGCGGACCTGCAGCCGCGCACGAGCTTGCGGAGGCGTTGCGCGACGAGCTCGACGCGTGGCGCTTGCAGGTGCCTCCCGGCCCCGCGGACGCGGCGCTCCTGGTGGAGCTCACGGCCTTCCGCGAGCTGGCGTCGGCGGTCGGAGACTGGGTCGCTTGCGGCGACGGAGGGATCGCCGTCGCGCAGGGGCTGCGCGCACCGTGGTTCGCCCCGAGCGGCAGGAACCTGCTCGTGGTCGCGTTCGACGATGACGATGCCGCGGCGAGATGGGTGACGCCGATGGCGCATCACGTCGCTTCGCTGGGAGTCAGCGGGGACGAGCGGG
>CAYMUE010000069.1:24569-27941 GCA_964393505.1 uncultured Polyangiaceae bacterium | reverse complement strand
CGAGCGGAGCGGGATGGGAGGGGATTCGGGCGCCAGGTCGGCGGCAGGCTCATTCCATCGGACAGACGGAGCCCACATACGCGGAGACATCCCCGATCGGCGTGCTCGTCGGATGGTAGAGAGGCAGACCGTTGGGCGCTGTGATGGAGAGCTTGCCGCCATCCTGGGCCGCGGTGTTCGACGCGGTGGTGAGCATGATTTGTCCGAAACCGACGGCTGCGGCGCAGTAATCGGTGTCGCTCAGCAAGTGGAAGAGGACGAAGTAGGCGCCTGCGTTGCCGTCGAGGCCGATGGTGACCGGTCCCGGCTTGAGCTGGTCGGAAACGAACTGCAGGTAGACATAGGGCCGGGCGATGTCCTGGCCCTCCAACGAGTACTGCACGGCATAGACGCTTGGAGGGGAACCGCTGGACCCATAGGAGTGCGCGCCGTAGGCGACGGTCTGTCCGTTGGGAGGCGGGAAGAACTTCTGCTGGGAGGTGTAGTAGCCGGTGAATGCTCCGTAGTAGAGGACCCCCTCGGGGTGCTGATCGAAGTACGTCTGATTGTCGAGCTTGGCTTCGTCGTAGAGGAAGGGGGTATTGAAGGAGATGTCCTTGACGAAGCCGTAGTAGCCACCTGCGTATCCGGCTGCTCCGGCGACGCCTCCCGCGTATCCTGCGTAGCCAGCGGCGCCGGCCATTCCGCCTGCGTAGCCTGCGTAGCCACCGGAGCCCGCCAATCCGCCAGCGTATCCTGCGTAGCCTGCGTAGCCTCCGGAGCCCGCAATTCCACCGGCGTATCCGCCGTAGCCACCGGCACCCGCCTTTCCACCCGCGTACCCCGCAGCTCCTGCGTAGCCGCCCTTGCCGGCACTCCCGCCGCCGACTCCGCCATCGAGGTCCACCTCCGCTTCGTTGACCTTTCCGCCGCACGCGGCGACGACGGTCCCGAGCACGAGCGACCAGGCCAGCAAGAACGAAGCGGAAGATTTGCGCATGGGGAGCCTCCGACAAGAAAGGGTACGCCAAAGGCGACGGCGCGGCAAACTCGCGGACGCTGCGCACGCGGCGAGGGCAGGGCAGGGGTTGTTCGACGTTGTTGCGGAGTCGGTGCCGAAGGAAGGGGGCGGAAGACCGATTGCGTGAGGGACGCATCTCGGGGAGTGTGGACTCGAATGGAGTGAACGGGAGCGGGGCATGGGCGCGCCGGTCTGGTGTCGCGCCCGGCCTGGGGGTAGGCTGCGACCATGACTTCCGGGCTCCAGACGCGCACCGCGCGCCGCGTGCTGCCGGGCAGGCACTACCCCTTGGGTGCCACCCCGCAGAAGGGCGGCGTGAACTTTGCTCTGTATTCGCAGCATGCCGAGCAGGTGTACCTGCTGCTGTTCGACGATCCCCACGGGGAGCCTACCGACGTGATCCGGCTCGAGCGGTGCACCCGGCGCGTGTGGCACGCCTTCGTGGCGGGCGTGGGCCCCGGTCAGCTCTACGGCTTCAAGGTGGCGGGCCCCTACGAGCCGAAGCGCGGGATGCGCTTCAATCCTCACAAGCTGCTCGTGGACCCCTATGCCCGCGCAATCAGCGGTGGCTTCCGCAACGAGGACAATCTCCTGCTCGGATACGACTCGGCGTCGGCCGGCAAGGACCTCGTGCCCGACACTCGGGACAACTCGACGCTCGTGCCCAAGAGCATCGTGATCGACGACGCTTTCGACTGGCAAGGGGACGCGCCTCCGGACGTCCCGCTCGAGAAGATGTTCCTGTACGAGGTCCACGTGAAGGGCTTCACCGCGCACCCGTCGTCGGGCGTGGAGCACGCCGGAACCTACCTCGGCTTCATCGGGAAGATCCCCTATCTCCAGAAGCTCGGGGTCAACGCCGTGGAGCTGTTGCCGGTGCACCAGTACGTGATCGACGACTTCCTGGTGGACCGGGGGCTGACGAACTACTGGGGCTACAACACGATCGGGTTCTTTGCGCCGCATGCCGGCTACGCGGCGGGCACAGAGCCCGGCTGTCAGGTGCGGGAGTTCAAGACCCTGGTGCGCGAGCTGCACAAGGCGGGGATCGAGGTGATCCTCGACGTGGTCTACAACCACACCGCAGAGGGCAACGAGCTCGGTCCGACGCTGTGCTTCAAGGGCATCGACAACCCGACGTACTACGTGCTCGCCGGGGGGCCGTACGACCCGCAGCGCTACTACATGAACCCGACGGGCTGCGGCAACGCCCTGAACCTCGACAACCCGCACACGATCCGCTTCGTGATGGACTCGCTGCGGTACTGGGTCGAGCAGATGCACGTTGACGGTTTCCGCTTCGACCTGGCGTCGGTGCTCGGCAGGGAACGAACCGGCTCGTTCGACCGGGCGGCGTCGTTCTTCGACGCAATCTCCCAGGACCCGGTGCTGGGCAGGGTGAAGCTGATCGCCGAGCCGTGGGATCTTGGGACCTACCAGGTCGGCAACTTCCCGATCGACTGGTCGGAGTGGAACGGGCGGTTTCGGGACACGATGCGGAAGTTCGCCAAGGGGGACGGCGGCATGTGCTGCGACCTTGGCCACCGGCTGACGGGGTCTGCGGACCTGTACGGCGACGACGGCAGGTCGGCGTTCAACAGCGTGAACTTCGTGACCTGCCACGACGGTTTCACGCTGTGGGATCTGGTCTCGTTCAACGGCAAGCACAACGAGGCGAACCGGGAGGACAACCGCGACGGCACCGACGACAACAGCTCGTGGAACTGCGGAGTGGAAGGCGAGACGGATGACGCGGAGGTGAATCGTCTGCGCCTGCAACTCGCCAGGAACCACGTCTGTCATCTGCTGTTCTCCCTCGGTACGCCGATGCTTCTTGGCGGTGACGAGCTGCTGCGGAGCCAAGGGGGGAACAACAACGCCTACTGCCAGGACAACGACATCGGTTGGTTCGATTGGGGGTTGGCGGAGCGCAACGCGGGGTTCTTCGAGTTCGTTCGCAAGGCGATTGACTTCAACAAGCGGCACACGATCCTGCACCGCAGGAAGTACCACGCGGGTCTCGACACGACGGCGGACGGTGTGCCGGACATTGCCTGGTTCGGGACGGATCTCGGCGCGCCGCGGTGGGATGACACGAACTTGCGCACGCTCTCGATGCTCCTCGACGGCGCCGAGGAGGTGAGTGAGTTCGGCGACTACCTCGTGTTCGTGATCCTGAACGCGGACCACGAGATGAAGTGCGTGCACATCCCGAAACCCAAGCCCGGGATGCGCTGGTACCGCGTGGTGGACACGAGCCTGCCTCTCGGCGAAGACTTCCTCGACGCCGGAGCCGAGGTCCTCCTCGACCCCTCCGACTACTACCTCGCCAACGGTCGCAGCACCGTGGTGCTCGTCGCGCGTTGACAAGC
>CAYMUE010000069.1:0-24469 GCA_964393505.1 uncultured Polyangiaceae bacterium | reverse complement strand
CGCGTCCTCGGGCTGCCGCCCCCGGAGGCCCGCCCCCCGTTGGGCTCCTATCAGATCCGTGGCGTCGCAGAAGGAGGCTTCCTCGCGAGTCTCTCGAACTACGGCGAGTTCGGACCCAACGCGACCCGCATCGACTTCCGCACGGCAGCAGGCCAGGACAACCTGCTCTTCTACACGCGCTGGAGTGCAGAGCTCGAGCTAGGGCGCAAGCACACCCTGGTCTTCCTCTACCAGCCGCTGTCCACCGAGGGGACCTTCACACCCTCATCGGAGGAGAGGATCGAGGGCGTGCAGTTCGCCGCTGGGCAGCCGGTGCGCGTCAAGTTCAACTTCCCGTACTATCGCCTCAGTTGGCTGTACGACGTTGCACAGGGAGATCGTGGGTTCTTGTCGCTGGGGCTCAGCGGCCAGATCCGGAATGCCAACTACACGTACGAGCGGCTCGACGGACAAGCGTTCAGCCGTTCGAACGACGTCGGATTCGTTCCGATCCTCAAGGCGCGGGGGCAGCTCAATGTTGGTCGCGACGCGTTCCTCGGCTTCGAGGCCGATGGATTCTACGCGCCGATCAGCGTGCTGAACGGGTCGAACAACGAGACGGTGGGGGCGATTCTGGACATGTCGTTGCGCGCGGGGATGCGGATACGCCCAAGCTCCACGGCATTCCTCAACCTTCGATACGTGGGCGGCGGCGCCACGAACACGGACCCGGACAACTACGCCAAGAACTGGCTGCACGTGCTGTTCGTGGGGCTCGGCGCGTCGTTCGACGTGTTGCCCTCGCGGACCCGCTGAACGCGAGTCCATCCGCGAGGCGAGAGCGCCGTCCCGCGCTTCCGGCTTCCGCAATTCTGGGAATCAGTAGACGCCGACCACTTGGATCGACCCGGGGCCGACCCCGAGTCCGACGGTGGTCGAGCTCTGCTTGTCCGGCTTCTTGAACACCAGAAATCCCGCCGCCGTCGCGAGCCCCAACCCGCCGACCACCAGCCCGATGTTCGCAATCGTCTGCTGCGACTTCCCCGAGTCTGCCGTGTCCCGGTGGGATTCGTCGCACCGCGGTGCGCAGGATTGCAGATCGTCGTACTTGCTCTTCGCCATGGCCCCGAAGATCGCGAAGGTCGCCAACCCAGCCACGCCCACTCCCCCGGCGATCCAGGTCGCCATCGGAATGGAGCCACCCTTCTTGCCTTCGTCCAGCGCGGGCTCCGGAGTCGGAGCCACCACCGGCGCGGGCGCCACGTCACCGCCGGTATTCTTCACGAAGTCGAACGTCAGCTCCTTCTTCGACTCGCGATTGATTGCTTCCTTCGCGTCGAACGACTTGCCGTCCGCCTCCACGTGGACCGCGAGCTCCCCAGGCTCCACCCATACCTTCTCCGCGGCCGCCGTGTCCCCTTGCCGCGCGAGCTCGATGAGCGTGCCGTTGAGCTTGACCGTCAGCCCCTCGGGGGCGCGGGTGATCCGAATGACCACGATCCCGAGGTCCTTCGCGAGGTTTCCGCTCTCCTTGCGCGCCTCGACAACGGTGACCTCATAGCGCTTCTCGCCAGCGGCGACCTTCGAGGAGGCTTCCTGCTCGACCTGCTCGTAGAGCTTCATGGCACGCACGCGGTTTCCGAGCCCACGCTCGGCGTGCGCGATGAGCAGCAGCGTGTTCGGGCTCGGAAGAGACGCGTACGAAGCGCGCAGATCCTCGATGGCCTCCTTGTAGTTGCCCTGCTCGACCGCCTTCCTCCCCTTGAGGAACAGCGCCGTCGCGTCGTTCGCGGCAGGCGCCGCGTGCGCCGTTGCAGGTATGCCCGCAGCCGCCGTGAGAACCATCGCGACTGTCAGCATCCAAGCGCAGGACGAGCTCTTCATGGGCGCTCCGGGAGATAGGGAGGAGGTTTCTTCGTCGTCACAGGCGGCAGAGGTACGAGCGGCCCCGCCGTGGCCTTCGTCGCAGACTTGTCCGCTGACGACGATGGCGCCCCCGAGGCTGCCGGGTCGGGGGGAGAGGCGTCTGTCTCTACGGCGCTCTCCGAAGGCGCGGGAGCCGCTGACACGATCGCCGGTGCCGTCGTCTCCACAGCCTGCGGCGTGCTCGTGCTGGCCGTCGGCGCCGTGGCTGTACCCTCCGCACCGGAGGACGACCCTGACCCCACCGCCACTGCTATGCCGATCGTGAGCAATCCCGCGGCGATCACTCCCACGACGCTGCCGATCAGCACACCGCGCGGAAGCGAGCGGCGAGGCGGAAGGAGGGAGTCCTCGCGCGCGTACAGCTCCATCGGGTGTCCGCCGGTGATCGGCTCTGCTCCCAGAGCGGGGTTCGAATCCTGCTGCGCAAGAGCGGAAGCTGCAATCGGTGGAGTCCAGTTGCCGGAGGGAACCCGTGCGTCGAGATCGGGCGATGACCCGGGCTGCAGCACGTTGGGCGATGACCCAGGCTGCAGCACGTTGGGCGATGACCCGGGCTGCAACACGTTGGGCGATGACCCGGGCTGCAACACGTTGGGCGATGACCCGGGATGCAGCACGTTGGGCGATGACCCGGGCTGCAACACGTTGGGCGATGACCCGGGCTGCAACACGTTGGGTGATGACCCCGGTTGAACCACGTTGGGGGAAGACGCAGCGCGCGACGGACCGTCGGGAAACCCTTCGATCTGAGCTGGGTGCGGCGGCGCGACAGGCCGGACACCCGGCGGGGCCTTCGGAGCCATCGCTGGCGCGCGACCGGCGAGCCCAGACGCCGCGTCGGTGGGTGCGGCAGCCGTGGCAGGGACGGTTCCCACAGATACGATTTGGGACGGAGCGACCCGCGAAGCGGCGGGGGGAGCGGGCGGACGGCGCGGAGTGTCGTGGGGCGCGGGCTGTGGCGAGGCGGAGGGCACCGACCCCGGAAGGCGGGGTGGAGCGAGTCCTCCCTTTCTGTCTGCGGTTCCCAACAAGGGCTTGGAGGCCATCGGAGCGCGCGGTGCACCTGCGCCAGGAGCGGGTTGCCGTTCCTGCGGAGTGGAGGTTGCGGGGACGGCGGGTGCGGCAGCCGATTGCGAGTCCGACGACACGATGCCGATCGATTCGATTTCCCGCACGTAGCGTGTGCGGCTCTCGAGCACGTGACCGGCGAGGGAGCCGACCCACGAGCCGATCATGCGGGACGACGCAAGGCGGTGATCGATCGCCTCCTCGAGCGAGGTGGCGAAGACCTCCGCAGTCGCCGGGCGCTGCTGTGGGTCGCGAGAGAGCGCCTTGAGCACGATGCTGTCGAGCAGCGGTGGGACATCCTGGCGGATGGACCGCAGCGGAGGGACGGAGCCGGTGAGGATGTTGGCGAGGGTCTCCGCAGGGGAATCGGCCAGGAAGAGGCGTCGTCCGGCCAGCAACTCCCACAGCACGATCGCAGCGGTGAACAGGTCGACGCGGCGGTCGATGCGACGGCCGCCGCCTCCGAGCTGCTCGGGCGCCATGTACCCGAGCTTCCCCTTCATCTGACCGTCGTGCGTGACCTGCAGGCGAGTCTCCGCCTTGGCGATGCCGAAGTCGG
The DNA here is from genome assembly GCA_964393505.1 of uncultured Polyangiaceae bacterium. Classification (GTDB taxonomy): domain Bacteria; phylum Myxococcota_A; class Polyangia; order Polyangiales; family Polyangiaceae; genus JACRCQ01. The sequence goes on along the minus strand of CAYMUE010000069.1, from coordinate 20,937 downwards.
TGATGCGCGGCACACCGTCTTCACCGACCAAGACGTTCTGTGGAGAAACGTCGCGATGGACGATGCCGAGCGGCTGGCCGCTCTCCCCGACTGCTTCGTGGGCAGCATGCAGGCCGCTGAGCGCACCGCACATGATGCCGCACGCGACCTGGATGGGGACGGGCTGACCACGGGATTCGGAGGCCCGCGCGAGGCGGGCGAGCGTTTCCCCTTTGACGTACTCCATGACGAGGAAGACCTCGCCGGCCTCGGCCACGACGTCGAGGGTGGCCACGACGTTGGGGTGCTCGATGCGTGCGGCGAGACGGGCCTCGTCGATGAACATCGCGATGAACTCGGGGTCGAGGGCGATGTCCCGGCGCATCCGTTTGATCGCGACGGTGCGGCTGAAGCCTCCGAGGCTGATCATCCGGCCAAAATGGACGGTGGCCATGCCTCCCTTGGCGATCTCGCCAAAGAGTGTGTAGCGGCCCACCGTCAGCAGCGGCTGGCCGGCGGGGGGGACCTGCCGACTCACGGCGCAAAGCGTATCTTGCGAGGACAAAAGAATCCAGTCTCCGACCGCGTTTGAACGCGCTTCCTTCGTCCCCCCTCCAGCTTCGCTCCTTTTCTTCGCCCCCCCCTCTCGCCCCGTCCCGTGAAGGCATGCACCGATCGAAAGGAACGCCGACGCTTGGTTGCTCGGTGTTCCAATTCTTGGGCCAACACACCGTCCGGAGATGTCGCGCGAGCAGGTCTCCTCCGGCTCCCGCTCGTCCCGAGGTCAGCGCGGGGCGACCGCAGGCACGGAGAACGCCTGACCGAAGGAAGCGATGATCTGCCCAGGGAACCCCTGCGCCGGCACGTATCCGGGCGTCAGGGGGAAGCCGAGGTCCACACGCAACACCATCTTGTCGAGTTGGGGGAAGAGCGCCCGAAGGCCCACCCCGACCGAGTGCTTGATACGCATCTGCTCGAACCCGTCGAAGGCATCGCCGACGTCGTAGAACACCGCGGCGCCCGCTTGCAGCGTGAGGATCTCCACGGCGCGGGTCCGGAACTCCAGGTTGTAGGCCACGACGTCCTTGCCGACGAAGTACCGGGTCGGATATCCGCGCAGACGCCCATCCCCACCCAGGTACGTCGTGCGGTTCAGGTAGTTGCGGTACCGGTGCAGCAACGTCGTGTCGAACACGATTCGCCCGAAGCCCAGACGCGGCGTCATCAGACGCGTGGAGGCGCGGATGATCCCATCGGAGATCGCTCCCCGGTCCAGGTCGTGATCGTTCGTGCTCTCGATGCCGATCCGCGCCAGCCCGTCGAGCAGCGGCCATGTGTACTGGGCCCCCGCGGTGACGCCGAACACGTTGCGGCTCGAGCCGATGGCCTCGACCGATGGCCAGGCCCGGAGGAACAGGTCATGGCCGAGCCGGAAGTCCTCCTGCAATCCGAGAGTCTCGAACTCCAGCGCCCGCAGGAAACTCGTCGTGTAGCTGCGCCACTGCACGAAAGGACCGACCCGGGTGTCTCCTACGGGCACGGCACGGTCGAGGAAGTCCCTGGCAAGCAATGGATCGTACCCCGAAAGATCGTCGGTGGTGAAGGCTCTCCGCGTGGCCTCCACCCCGGCGGTGAGATCGTGCTTCAGGGCCCAGCCGAAGGACCGGGTCACCGACGGCGTGGCGGCGACGAGGTGGCTTGTGTACTGGTAGGGGATGGTGCCGCGGAAGAACGAAGGGGCGGCATCGACGTAGCGCCGTGTGATTTCATAGCGCCACGATACCGGCACGGTCCAAGCCCACTGGGTGCGGGTGCTGAACAGCGGCTGTCCGACGGATAGGCTGCCGTAGGAGCCTTCGACGTCCCCCGAATCGCGGTGGAAGATCAGGCCGCCGCTTGCCGTGAGCGCGACCCGGGAGCCGAGAAGACGCTGGACGACGTAGCGTCCGCCGAGCTCGTACGACGACGGCTCCAGGGCAAACTGGAGTGCGGCGCCGTGATGCGCCCCGAACAGGTTCTCTTCGCTCGGGTGCAGCGAGAGGTACTCGATCTTGCCAGCAGCCAGGCGGAACTCGGAGTTGAGCCGCAGACTCCAGACGTCCTTCGCCACCACCAGCACGCGCACGCGATCGGGGCGACTGCCGCGCTCCGCTACGCACGCGACGAGGGACAGTTGGTGGAGCTGCCGGAGGTTACGCGCAGTCTCGTCGCACAACACCTGGGAGAACGGCTCTCCCTTGGCGAGCAGAATCTCGCGTCGCACCACGTACGGTCGCGTCGTGGTGTGGATGATGTTGAGCAGACGTGGAGCCGGATCGCGTTTTTCGATGATGTCGAGATTGACGATGTCGAAGTCTTCGACGAGCTTTCCCTCGGGCGAAGGATCGGCCTGGCGGCCCGAGGCTGCCAGGGCGTCGCGCACGGACTGCTGCTCGTAGGAGCTATACTCCGAGGTCCTCGATTCCGGGGCGCTCTGGGCGTAGGCCGAGGGGGCCAGCAGCAGCGGGCCGACTCCGACCACGAGCGCGCGAACGAAGGGGCTCAGTCTCTCTTCTTCCTGCGGCGAAGCGGCAACGGCGCGTTCTCGTCGAAGTGGGTCGACCTCGGTGCAGCGCTCTCTCTCGGCGGAGGTGGAGCCACTGGCGGAGGCACGGGCGGAGGCACCGGCTTTCTCCCGCTCGCCGTTCGGGTCCCCTTCGGAGCCGAAGGCGAGCTCTTCAAGCGCGAAGCAGAGAAGCTGGCCGGGGCGACCGAATCGTCGCGATCCGCCCTCTTCTTCGGCCCGCGCGAGGCTCCGGCCAGGCTCCCGTCGTCTCGCGGCAGCGGCGGCGGCCCTGCCTTGCGATGCTGCTTGACGCGCGTCTCGAGGTTCTCGTCGTCACCCGGACTCGTCACGTGCGTCGCGATCTCCTCCTCTTCGCGAGGCGAGGTCACGTGCGTCGCGATCTCCTCCTCTTCGCGAGGCGAGGTTACGCGCGACGCGACGCTCTCCCCGCTGGGCGGTGTGTGCGAGGCAGCACCGGGCTGCTCGGCGACCTTGGGGAGAGGGGGAACGGCTGGAGACTTTGCGACAGGGATCGGCGGCACCGCACCGGGCTTCGCGCCCGGCAGCGGGGGCGGTCCGATCCTGGGCGACGGCATGGGGGGGATGGTCGGCACCTTGGACAACGGAAGAGGCGGAGGCATCGGAGCAGGTGCCGTCGGCGCGGGCAGAGGCGTGGCTCCCTGCGGCATCGGCAAGGGGGGGGGATTCGCCGCTCGGACCGGGGGAGGAGGAGGCTGCGCGTCATCCCGTGGAGCGACATCGCGTGTCGGTGCCTCCTCGGTAACCCCGTCGCCGATTGCAGGCCCGCCCTGCGCAGCCGGACCATCCGGCGCGAGGTCGCGCGGCATCTTGTCAGTGCGACGCTCCTGATCGAGCGGGGCCGCAGTCGCAGGGGGGGGCTCGCTCATCACCGTGGTGCGCTGCGAGTCGTCGTCGCCGAAGTGCTGGTCGATGTCCTCGAAGGGGAGATCGACGAGGGCCTGGACCTGCGAGGGGTGGCGCTCCTGGACGCGTCGAATCAGGCCGGTGCGGAGCAGCGCAGGGCGTCCGGTGGTCTTGGAGATGGCGACGAAGAGCGCCGCGGCGCCTTCGACGATTTCGCCGACGAGGCCGCCATCGACGCGCGTGTCGATACACGCGACGAACTGGGCGCCAACGCAGGCCTTGACCGCGTTGGCGGTGGTGGGTGCGGGGGACAGGACCCACAAGCACACGCCGGTGTCGTCGAGCAGATAGGTGCAGGCGTCGGTGTGCACCGCGTAGGCGAAGTCAGCCATGGAGGCGGAGCATACAGCAGGGGAGGGTGAGCAGGAACGGGGACTAGGAGCGGCGGCGACGGCGGGACGACAGGAGCGCGATGCCCGCAAGGAGAGCAGCCCAGGCGGCAGGGGAGCCTGCATCGTGGTTCGACGCCGTGCATCCCGAGTCGGAGCCAGTGGAGACTTCGGCGGGCGGGTCGGTGCCGGGGTCCTCGCCGCCCTCGCCACCCTCCCCGGTCTCCCCGGCTTCGCCGCCGTCGCCGGCCGCACCACCCTGCGGATTGCCGCCAGCGTTGCTGCCTGCCGCACCTCCGGCCTGGCTGCCTGCCGCACCTCCCTGTGCCGAGCCCGCAGCGCCGCCCTGCGACGAGCCTGCTGCGCCGGCAGCGCCACCGGATCCGCCCGCGCCTGCGGAGCCGCCGCCGCACGACGCGGCGCACGGCCCGGACATGCAGTCGATCATGGCCTCGTAGTCCGCGACGCCCGCGGAGTTGTTCGTGCCACAAGCGTTGTAGCAGGTCTGGTCGTTGTCGTTGCAGGCGTTGAGGCACTGAACGAGGGCCACACAGGTGCTGTTGTCCGCGCACTTCTTGCCCTTGTCGCAGCACTGCGCCTCGAAGCACGTGTTGCACGCTGCGTTGCTGATCGAGAATCCGCACGCCGGACCCGAGCACATGTCGACGCAAGACGTCTCGCACGCCGCAGGGGTGCACATGCAGTCGATGACCTTGCCGTACAGCCCGACTCCGGTCGAGTGATCCGACACGCACTTGTTCTGGCAGGTCGCGTCGGAGCAACCGTTCAGGCACTCGAGGAAGGCCACGCAGTCGGTGTTGTTGATGCAGGCCGCCCAGGAGGTTTCGCACGCTTCTCCGGGGACAATCACCTGGCTCGTGCACGCATCGCAGGTCTGCGCTGCGCCACCCGACCCGCCCGTCCCGGTGCTGCCCGTCCACGTCGGCGGCGTGTACCCGCCTGCGTTCGCAGCCTCGACCGTCACCGTCGTGATGAAGTCCTTCCAGGAGTTGACCCGCTCGTACATCGACTGCACGCACTGGCCGCCGGATTCCCCGCCGCGCGACGCGATGCCGATGATCCTTCCTTGCGAATCGAGCGCCGGGCCTCCGGAGTCGCCGCTGCAGACGCCGTCGTCACCCGCCCACTCCTTGTCCGTCAGGTACTGCGAACCCCACCCGCAGCTCGAGCCCACACACGTCACCTGGAGGTTGTTGCGCCGGTTTCTCGCCTCTCCTCCGTCGTTGCACGACGGACAGGTCTTGCCGTAACCCACCGCCGAGTACACCTCTCCGCCGTAGGTCGTCTGCGACAAGCGCGGCTCGAGGAACTTCGCCTTCGACGCGTTCACCTTCTGGGAGAGAACCAGCAGCGCGACGTCGTTGCCGCACATCAGGCTCGTGTTCGGCGGCACGCGGACCTGCGAGACCGAGTATGCGAACGACTGCTGCGTGACCGTCTGGTCGTTGAACACGTAGAAGCTGCTCGCGGGATAGACCGAGCCGAACTGCGTCGAGGTGCAGTTGATGCTGGTCTCGGGGGTCGAGGCGACGCAGTGACGCGCCGTGAGCACGACGTTCGGGGCGATGAGCGATCCGGTGCAGCTCCCCACCATGCCGCCGCCGGTGTCGATGTAGATCATCACGACGCCGGTGTCGGTGGAGTCGGCCTGGCCCCCCTGGATGCCTTCGTGCATCACGCGAGTGGTCTCGAAGTTGGAGGGGTGTCCGCCGGAGTTGCAGGCCGCGGCGAGCACGAGGAGAGCGGGGACCGAGACAGCGGAACGACGAAGAGCTCGAAGGTGGTTCTTGTTCACGGCGGGTACCTCGGGCCTTGAGAATACCGGGCGAGCGAACTCGAATCCAGTGAGGACGACACGGCCGGGGAGGCAGGTCAGTCGAAATCGACGACCGCTGCCCTACACGTCGGCTGACACTCCGACCCGTTCGGGTGCGTTACCACGTACGTCACCGAGCTGGCCGCCTTGTCGAAGATCACTGTGCCTCCCGGCACGGTCGTCAGCTTCAGCGTCACCTTGTCGCCGTCCGCGCCATTCGCGTCCTGCACCTTGACGGTCAGCTTCCACGGGTCGCTGGCCGATCGGCTCGTGAGCGAGGCGGTCGAAGCGAGGTCCCCCTGGAGGACCTCTTCGTCGGCGCCGAGCGCGGGGGCCTGCAACTCCCCTTCGCCGCATTGCGCATTGCGGCAGATTCTCACGCGCAGGTGAACCGGCTCGTTGCCCTTGTATGTGAGGTCCCCGTAGATCAGCAGCGGCTCGGGGCACGGGAGCTGGCCGCACTCCAGCACACCGCCGCCGCACCCGGATCCCAGGGCGACGAGCGAGACGACGATGGCGGACGTGATGCATCGGGCGACGGAGGTCATCGTCCAGCAGGGTAGCAGACCCGAGCCGTCGCCGTCACGGTGGCGCGCGCCTCGATAGCGCACGAGATCCGATTACTTGTCCGGTTCCACATGCCGATAGCAGGGTGGTTACACCGACAGAACCATGACCCTCGCTCGATCCGAAGCACCCATCGACGACCCCGTCCCTTCGTCGGAGCGAAGGAGGCGCGAGCCGAGGCTTTCCGAGCTCCTGGACCTTTCTGGATTCGCTTCGCGCTCCATTCCACTCGAGTGGATTCTCGAGGGAATGCCGCAGAGAATCGCGCGCATTCTCGAGGCCCCGGTGGTCTCGATCTACCTGATGGACGACGCGCGCGAGTCGCTCGTGATGCGCGGCAACACGGGGCTTGCCCCGCTGGCCGTAGGACGTGTCGAGCTGCGGGTCGGAGAGGGGCTCACCGGTCTCGCGGCCACGGAGCGGAGGATCGTCGCGTTCGAGCAGGCTCCGCAGCACGACGCCTGGTGTGCGGTTCCCGATCTCGGCGACGGGCAGTTCCCTGAGTTCGTGGCAGGGCCGTTGTTCGACGAGGGCGAGCCGGTGGGCGTGCTGGTTGCGCAGCGTGAGGCGCGCGCCTTCTCGGAGGCGGAGCTGTCGGTCTTCGCATCGATCTGCGGGATCCTGTCGCTGGCAGTGCGCGGCGCCGAACCGGAGGACGCGAGGCGCGTCCACGGAACCCGGCGTCGGCGTGCCGGAGGAGGAGCGCGGCGTGTCGTGCTCCCCGGGCGCCCCGCTGTGGAAGGCCGGGCGCTCGGCCCACTGGCAGCGGTGCGGCGTCCGCCGCGACGCGGGGTGAGCCTGCAAGGTGACGGACCTCGGCTGTTGAACGAAGCGTTCGCCACGGCGGAGCGGGTGCTGCGCGATCTGGTGCAGCGCGCAGCCGGCGTCGGGAGCGGAAAGGACGCTGCATTTCTCGAAATCTATCGGGAGATCCTCGACGACGCGCGCTTTCGGGGGCGGTCCCTCGAGCTGGTGGCCTCCGGCTCGACCAGCGCCGAAGCGCTCTCCCAGGTCGCACGCGAAGCGGTGCGCACCGCCACACGCTGGACCCGGTCGAGCTTTCTCGAGGAGCGGGCCCGCGATCTCGAGGACCTGTGCGACGCGCTCATCATGCTCGCGACACCCGACCCCAGGGCCGCGATGCCGTCGCGATCGATCCTCATGAGCGACGCCCTCACCGTCTACGATCTCCTCGTCACGGCGAGAAGCCGGCCTGTCGGTGTAGCGCTGTCGGATCGTGCCGACGGACCGCGCACGCGTACGCTGCTCGACCTGTTCGGCCTGCCTGCGGCGCTCGACGTCGCGGGGCTCTACCGCTGGGCGTCGGATGGCGACATCGCGATGCTCGACGCCTCCCGGGGGCTGTTGCTGATCAACCCGAGCCGGGCGGAGATTTCCGAGCTGCGCGAGTCGCTGGGCAGGGAGTCGGCATCGACGAGGAGTGAGCTGGCAAGCTGCGGTTGACCGCGCCCCCCGGACGGGACACCGGGCCCGTCGCAGTGTACAATAGCCCTCGCATGCCTCGCGAATCGCGCCCACCAGGCTTCGACATGTCCTACCGGCCCGAACGTCGTCAGACCTTCGGACCTCCCGTCGCCTCCTGGATCCTTCCCGCGATCTACTTCCTCGTATCCATCGCATTCCTCGCTGTCGTGCTCGTCTCGCAGATGACCAGCGGCGACTCCTGGCTCCACCGCTACATCGTCGAGGGCGACGAGTTCCGCATCCTCGGAGCGCGAACCCTCGCCGGAATCATGGCGCTGGGCGGAATCGCGGCGCTGATCCGCACCGCCATGCGTGGCGTGATCGTCCATCCCGACGGCGTCGAAGCCCGGTACGTCATCAGCTTCGGCTGGCCCAAGGTCCAGAGCTACACGTGGATGGAGATCGATCGGCTCGTGTTCCAGCAGCGGCACGTGGTGCTGTCGCTCTGGGACGGCACGCGATTCGGACTGCCCGAGGTGCGTGACCACGAGGCCCTCTCCGCGGCGCTCGAACGGGTGGCGATCGCGCGTGCCATTCCGATCGTGGGCGGCAGCGGCAAGGCGTTCGACGACGAGTGAGTCGGCAACGACGGGGAGCGGGCTGCGGGGCGGGGGTGCGTACGCGGCTCCAACGGCGTCTTGACCTGCGGGGCCGGGTCGAGCATACGTTGCGCCGATGCACAGATGGATCCTTGCTGCTTCGGTCGCTTCTCTCGCGGGGTGCGCCGCCTCGGTCCACCCCAGGGTGGGCACCGGCGTCCCCGCTCCGGACTGGGTCGAGTTCGAGCGCCCCGTTCAGCCCAAGGAGACGAGCGAAGCTGTTGAGGACGCGCCGGTCGCAGGACCGAGGGAGATCGTTGCCCGCCACATCCTGATCTCCTTCCGGGGAGCGGCGCATGCGGAGCCCACGATGGTGCGGTCCAAGCACGAGGCGCACGACCGGGCCCATGAGGTGATCAAGCGGCTGAAGGCTGGCGAGGACTTCGCTGCGCTCGCGAAGGAGTACACCGACGAGCCCGGTGGCGGAGAGCGGGCAGGGGACCTCGGCCGCTTCACGCGCGACAAGATGGTGAAGAAGTTCTCCGACGCCGCCTTCAAGCTCCAGCCCGGCGAGATCAGCGAGCCGGTCGAGACGCAGTTCGGCTACCACGTCATCCAGCGGACCGAATAACCCCTGATGGAACAGCGCAAACCGATGTTCGAGACCGTTCGCCCCGAGATCAACTTCCCTCGCGACGAGGCCGCCATCCTCGCTCTCTGGAAGACCCACGGGATCTTCCAGAAGACCCTCGAGGCTACCGCCCACAGCGACAAGGGAACCTTCGTCTTCTACGAGGGCCCGCCCACCGCCAACGGCGTCCCCCACAACGGCCACGTCCTCACGCGCGTCATCAAGGACCTGTTCCCCCGCTTCAAGACGATGCAGGGCTTTCATGTCCCCCGCAAAGCCGGCTGGGACACCCACGGCCTTCCCGTCGAGGTCGAGGTCAGCAAGGAGCTCCGCATCCCCGACAAGGCCGGAATCGAAGCCTACGGCATCGAGCCCTTCACCCAGAAGTGCATCGAGTCCGTCTTCCGCTACACCACCGAGTGGGAGCGCATCACCGAGAAGATCGGCTTCTGGGTCGACCTGCCCAAGGCCTATGTCACCTTCCACAAGCACTACGTCGAGAGCGTGTGGTGGGCTCTCTCCAACCTCTTCGACAAGGGCCTGCTCTACCAGGGGCACAAGGTCGTCTGGTGGTGGGCACAGGGCGGCACCGCCCTGTCCTCTCACGAGGTCGGCCTCGGCTGGAAGACCGTCGATGACCCCTCCGTGATCGTGCGCCTGCCTCTGCGCGACGACCCCTCGACCAGCCTGCTGGTCTGGACCACCACCCCATGGACCCTGCCGTCGAACGTGTACGCTGCGGTCGGCGCTGACGTCGACTACGCGATCGTACGCGACGAGGGCGATCGCAAGATGATCCTGGCGGAGGCGCTGCGGCCCGTGCTGGAGAAGCAGCTCAAGCGCACGCTCGAGGTGCTCGAGGTCCGCAAGGGGCGCGACCTGGTGGGCCTGTGCTACCGGCCGCCCTTCGATATCTTCTTCGACAAGCATGCGGAGCTGAAGGCGAAGACCGCCGAGGGCGAATCGCGCGCGTTCTGGCGCGTGCTCGCCGCCGACTTCGTCACCCTCGACGCCGGCACCGGCATCGTCCACATCGCGCCGGCCTTCGGCGAGGACGACTTCGGCCTGCACCGCAAGCTGGTCGCATCGTACCAGAACGCCGAGGCGATCCCGCTGCCCTGCGCGGTCAAGGCCGACGGTCGCTTCGTGGACGAGATGGGGGCGGCGTATGCGGGGCGGTGGGTGAAGGACTGCGACAAGGACTTGACGCGGGAGCTCGAGCAGCGCGGGCTGCTGGTTCACGCGGAGCCCTATCGCCACGACTACCCGTTCTGCTGGCGCAGCGACAACGACCCGCTGATCCAGCTGGCGCGCCCGGCCTGGTACATCCGGACGACGGAGCGCATCCAGAACGCGATTGACGACAACCAGGCGGTGTTCTGGCTTCCTGAGCACATCAAGGACGGGCGCTTCGGGGACTTCCTCGCGAACAACGTGGACTGGGCGTTGTCGCGGGAGCGCTACTGGGGCACGCCGCTCAACGTGTGGGTGTGCTCGGCCAACGCGGAGCACAAGCACGCGCCCGACTCGGTCCAGGCGATCCGCAAGCTCAACCCCGCGGCGTTCGAGCGCTTCGAGTCCGCACGCAAGAGCGATCCGTCGCTGAGCGAGCACCTGATGGTGCACAAGCCCTGGATCGACTACGTGACGTTCCCCTGCCCGGTGTGCGGCGCCGAGATGCGCCGCGTGCCGGAGGTCATCGACTGCTGGTTCGACTCGGGGTGCATGCCTTTTGCGCAGTGGGGCTACCCGCACGCGCCCGGCTCCGCCGAGGCCTTCGACGCGGCCTTCCCCGCGGACTTCATCAGCGAGGCGATCGACCAGACCCGCGGCTGGTTCTACTCGCTGCTGATGATCTCGTCGCTGGTGTTCGACGAGGCCACGCAGAAGCGCATGGGGTTGTCGCGGATACGGGACTACCCGCACCCGTACAAGACCTGCATCGTGCTCGGTCACACTTGCGACAAGGATGGCAAGAAGGAGTCCAAGTCGAAGGGGAACTACACGCCGCCCGAGGTCATCCTCGACAGCGTGCGTATGGAGTTCGCGGTGCTCGACGACGCCTCGGCGAAGCTCGCGCCAGTGGCAGGCACCGCGCTGATTGCGACCGAGGATCTCGAGGGGCTCGACCTGACCGACGGCGCGAAGGTGAAGCTGTATCGGGCCGACAGGGCAGGGGAGAGCGTGACCATTGCGATCAAGGGAACGCGCAAGCTCCCGCGCCGCGTGGTCCTGATCCCCGAGGCCGATCGGGCCGCGCTCGGACTCGAGCCCTGTCCCCTGGGCACCGGTGTGATGCCGGTCGAAGTGCCGCGCTTGCCGGTGGCCCAGCGAGTGACGATCGAGGATCCGAACACGCCTGCACCGGGCGCCGACGCGTTCCGCTGGTTCTTCTACTCGACCAGCCCGCCCTGGACCAACACGCGCCACTCCCTCACCAACGTGCGTGCGGCCCAGAAGGACTTCCAGATCAAGCTGCGCAACGTCTACTCGTTCTTCACCATCTACGCGAACATCGACGGCTTCGACCCGTCGGACGGGGTGAAGGAGCTGCGCGGCCTCGATGCCACGCAGCTCGCGGGCTGCACGGGGTCCCGCCCCGTGCGCGAGCGCGCCCTCATCGACCGCTGGATGCTGAGCGAGCTGGCCCTCGCTACTCGCGAGGTCTCTGCGCACCTCGAAGGCTATCGCGTCTACGAGGCGTCGCTGCGTCTCATCGAGCTGGTGGACGCCCTTTCGAACTGGTACGTGCGGCGCAGCCGTGAGCGCTTCTGGGCCTCGGGCTTCTCGCAGGACAAGCGCGACGCCTACCACACGCTCTACACGTGCCTGGTCACGATCGCGCGGCTGTCCGCGCCGTTCATCCCGTTCTTCGCCGAGGAGATGTACCAGAACCTCGTGCGCAAGCCGTGGCCCGTCACGCAGCCCGAGAGCGTCCACCTGTGCGCATGGCCCGCCGTGGACGAGGCGGCCATCGACGAGGCCCTGTCCACCGAGATGCGCGCGATCCGGGACCTCGTCTCCCTCGGCCTGCAGGTGCGCACCAACAACCGTCTCAAGGTGCGACAGCCTCTGTCGCGTGCCGACGTCGTCCTCGCGCGCCAGGACCTGGCCTCCAGGCTCGTTGCCCACGAGGCGCTGATCGCCAGCGAGCTGAACGTGCACGAGGTCCACTGGCTCGAGCCGGGGCAGGAGGGCGAGGAGGTCCGCTACAAGGTCAAGCCCAACTTCCGCTCCCTCGGTCCGAAGATCGGAAAGCAAGTCCAAGCCGCGAAGAAGGCCCTCGAGAGCGCCGATGCGGGGCAGCTCCGCACCGCCCTCGCCACCGACGGCAAGGTCTCGCTTCCTCTCGGCCAGGGCACGATGCTCGAGCTCAGCCCCGAGGACGTCGAGGTCGCGGTGGAAGCGGCCGAAGGCTTCGCAGCCGCGGGCGCGAGGGTCGGCGTCGTGGTCATCCACACGCGCCTCACCGAGCAGCTCGTCGACGAGGGCTTCGAGCGCGAGTGCCTCTCCCGAATCCAGGCGGTGCGCAAGGAGATGGGGCTCGAGTTCACGGATCGGATCCGGGTCGTCGTCGACGGCTCGGAGCGGATCAAGCGGGTGTGCGCCGAGGCGAAGGCGCGCATCGGCAAGGAGGTCCTTGCAAGCGAGCTGAGCGTTGGCGGCGCCCCCTTCGAGGCGGAGATCGCGAAGGAGTGCGAGCTCGACGGCGAGAAGCTGGTGATCCGCATCCGAAGGGCCTGAGAGTCCGCCCCGCTTATCTCATCCATCCGAAGCTGAGTTGCGCTGCTGCCCTGGCGCCCCCTCGCCCTGGCAGGTGGTCCACGGTGGCGCACGGGGCACCTCCGTCCTAGGCTCTGCGTTGGAGGTGGGTTCCATGAGAAGTGCCGGCGCAATCGCGATCGCGCTGTCCGCTCTGGCCGGCAGTCCGGCTTGCAGCGAAGAGACGCTGTCGGAGCAGGACGGGGCGGTGCCCGACGCGACCGCGGGCAGCGACGCTTCGGGGGGTGAGGATGCCGCAGCGGACGCAGGAGTCGTTCAGGACTCGGGCGGTGTGCTCGACGCGGAGCCGTTGGAGTTCTGCTCGGGCAGCTCCAAAGCAGCGCGCGGCGCATCGATGTCCTCGCCGGCGACGGTCACCTCGACGATGCTGGCGATGGACTGCTGCGAGGGGTTCACCTTGCGGTTTCACACGCAGGAGGAGCTCGGTTTCGACCTGGCCGCGCGGTTCATCCAGATGGGCGGCCTGATGCCGGGCGGAACCCACGTCTTCCCTTCCGATGCCGGCCTCGGCGTCCGAGTCCAGGATCCGTCCGATCCGCTCGCCGAGTGGTTCGAGGCCTCGGGAACGCTCGTGTACGAGACGTCCGGTGCGTACGACCAACCCAGCCATGCGACGGCGTGCTTGAGCGTAACGGCTCCCGGAGCGAGCGTGGACGGCGCGCGCATGTACGCTGCGCGCGTGACGATCGCTCCGTGGGCCTGGGCGAGCCGCTTGGAGTTCAGGCTCCTTGCGGATCCGGACATCTCCGCAGTGGAGGCGGCGAAGCAGCCTCTGGAGAGCCTGACGCTGGCCTCGGCCGCGTCCTTCGACCTGCTCGCGATCGACTGGTACGAGGCCGCAACGCACACAGTGCACTGGGGTGACTGGCACAACAGCACGATGGTCAAGAACCAGCTCCCGGAGGTCGGCGTTGGCGGGCTTCCGTTCGTGGTGGTGGCCGACGGGCAGCGGGCCTATCTCGGTGCGTTCATGACCATGCTGTCCTCGCACGCGATCGAGCTGCCGGTCATCGTCCTGGAGAGCATGCAGCAGTACTCCTTCGTGATCGAGAGCGGCTACCCCGGCGGGCCGGCTCCTGCGGAGGATCCGCGCGACGACATGCGCGTGATGGGGGTGCTGGAGGCCGCGGCGAAGCTGGGGAAGTGACGCGTGCAGTCGGTGCCCGGGTCGTTCCGATGCCGATACTCGGCGAGGCAGGATTGCGCTGAGAGTTGGCTGGACCGCGGGGGGGGCGCACTGGCGCCAGAGCGCGCTTGTGATGCCAGTCGGGCCGCGTGTACGATGATGACCTCGGAGTGCCGGCGGAACGGACCGCATCAGGCTGGAGGGGCAGGGCACGGTGGGAGCGGACAAGTCGGGTACAGGACCTGAGCGGTGCGCTTCCTGCCGAAACGGGAGCGAGGGCCACGGTCGTGGGGGGCATGCGGACGCCCCTTCCGCTTCCGAGCTGCGTCAGAGCGCAGCGCGAGTGTCGAGCATCTTCCGGGCGGCGCCGGTGGGGCTGGGCCTGGTCGTGGGGCGCACGATGCAGGACGTGAACGATGCGGTGTGCAAGATCACCCGGTATTCGAGGGAGGAGCTCGTCGGGAGCACGACGCGGATCCTGTACGAGTCGCAGGAGGCGTTCGAGGCAGCCGGGGTGTTGTACGAGCCAAAGGGGGATCCGCTGGAGCGGACGGTGCACGTGACGCGGTGGGTGCGCAAGGACGGGCGGGTGATTGACGTGGAGCTGTGCGCGGCACGCGTGGACGCGTGGGATCCAGGGCGTGGAGCCACGGTGGCGGTGACGGACATCACCGAGCAGAAGCGTGCGCACGACGCGTTGCGAGCGAGCCAGGCGCTGTTGAGCGAGACGCAGAGCATTGCGCGGATCGGGAGCTGGCAGTTGGACTACGCCACCGGGCGATTCACGTGGACCGACGCCTGCTATCGGATCTACGGCTTCGAGCCTGGCGAGGTGGTCCCCACTTCCGAGTGGGTGGAGTCCCGGATACCCGCCGAAGACCTGCCGTTGGTCCGCGAGCACCTCGCCGGGGTATTGGAGACGGGCGAGTTCAGGCCCCCGCTGGAGCACAGAATCGTGCGGCGGGACGGCGCGGTGCGGTGGCTGCACGTGAGGGGAGTCGTGCAACGGTCGGCCGCCAACGAGCCGGTCCGCTCCATGGGCACGATGCAGGACGTCACCGATCTCAAGACGAGCGAGGCCCAGCGGCTCGAGCTGGAGCGTCAGTTGCTGCATGCGCAGAAGCTCGAGAGTCTCGGGGTGCTCGCGGGGGGCATTGCCCACGACTTCAACAACCTGCTGCTCGCCATCCTCGGCAATCTCGAGCTCGCGCAGCTCCACAGCGAGCTCGGCTCCCCTTGCAGGGCAAGCATCGAGCGGTCGGCTCAGGCGGCGAGGCGTGCCGCAGAGCTCACGCGGCAAATGCTCGACTACTCCGGGCGATCACGCGTCGTCACCACCCGCATCGACTTGAGCGAGCTCGTCCGGGAGAACGCACACCTGCTGCGCAGCGCCGCATCCAGGATCGTCGCTCTCGACCTGCGCCTTGCGCAACACCTGCCCAGGATCTCGGGCGATGCTGCCCAGGTGCAGCAGGTCGTCATGAACCTGCTCACGAACGCGTCGGAAGCTGTTGGCGAGGGGCCGGGGAAGGTGAGCCTCGCGACCGGCGTGATGGATTGCGACACAGCGACGCTGCAGCGCAGTCGCGCCGTCGAGATCCCGCCCGCGGGGCGCTTCGTGTACCTCGAGGTAAGGGACACGGGCTGCGGCATGGATAGCGAGACTCAGCGACGCCTGTTCGACCCCTTTTTCACCACGAAGACCTTCGGGCGTGGCTTGGGGATGTCGTCGATCCTCGGAATCGTGCGCGCACACAAGGGCGCGATTCTGATCGACAGCTCGGTGGGGCAGGGCACCTCGGTCCAGGTCCTGTTCCCTTGTGGCGACACGGCGGCGGCTTCCGATGCCTCGGAGGGCCAGGTTCCGCGGGTCAGCCCGACCGAGCCGGAGCGGGTCCAGCGGGGCACGGTGCTCGTCGTTGACGACGAGGAGATCGTGCGAAACGTGTGTGTGCGAATCCTCGGGCGACAGGGCTGGTCGGTGCTGGCGGCGTCGAGCGGTCCGGAAGGGCTCGCGATTCTCCGTGAGAATCGGCAACGGGTTTCATGCGTGCTGCTCGACCTGTCGATGCCGGAGATGGATGGCATCGCGGCCTTCCGTGAGATGCGCACGCTCGTGCCCGACCTTCCGGTGCTGCTCTCCAGCGGATATGGCGGAGAACAAGGGGCGGTCTCAGCTCTGGAAGGCGAGGGGCTCGCGGGGTTCATTCAGAAGCCGTACACCTTCGGGGTGCTCGACGCGGAGCTTCGCCGGGTCGTGAGGGATCGGTCCGAACGTAGCGCTTGACCGTATCCTGACACTGGCAGAACGTTCGGACGTGAACCCTGTTCGTCGCTCCGTTCTCGACGCGTGCATCCCCGCTTGGATTCCCGTCATCGCGGTCCTTGGGACCCAGGCGGCGGTGCTGTGCGGTGCCCGTGATGCCACCGCGGCCCCCAAGTCCGACGCCACGGTCTATCTGCCCGTCGCGCGAATCCGCGTCCCGGTTCCCGGGCGAGCCTCGGATTGGATCATCGACGACGTCCAGAGCGAAGGCGCGAAGACCGACATGCTGCGCACCTCGCCCGGCGTGCAGCCGGTGATGGGGTTCTCGGTGCGGCTGTACACGAATGGTGCGACCTGCTCGACGCAGCTCAACGCGCCGTTGTCCTCGTTCCCTTCCGGGGCCAGAAAGGTGAGGCGCCCTTCGTACCTTCCCGCATCGTTCGTCGCCGAGGCGATCGAGTCGCCGATGCCCGGGGGTACAGCCGCGCTCGCCTGCTCCAACACGCGAGCCGGAAGCGTCGTGCTCAAGATCGTCTACAAGGGCACACGCTTCGAGCGTGACATCGCCAGGCTTCGCGCGACCTTCGAAGCGATCGCCAAGGAGGCCGCGAGCCGCGGATCCGCTCCTGCGCCGCCGGCGCGGACCGATCCGACTTCTTCGCCTGTGCCCGCCCCGCCTCCGCGGCTGTCGTCCGTGGCGATCACGCTGGGCACCGCGGGCGCAACGGTGCGTCTGCCGGAGGGGTGGCGCCACGAGTTCGTCAACGAGATGCAGCAGCCGGGCAGGGACGTGCTCTCGCGGCAGCGTGCCGGGGAGCCGGAGCTGGCCATCGGTCTGGAGCCTCCCGCACGCGGGCACACTTGCGCCGAATGGTATGCCAGCCAGCGGAGCCGTGCGGATGCACAGATGCGCGAGCGTCCGGACTACGCCCCGTCCAGCTTCTTCCACGCGGTGCGCGAGTCCGGCGGTGAGAGCTCGAAGTATCGCAAGGCGAATCTGTGTCTCGACACGAAGGACAACGGGCTCATGGAGGTGATGCTCGTGTACGAGGGGAGCCTGTCCGACCCCGACGTGCGAGCCGCGTATCCCGTGCTGGAGCAGATTGCGGCGTCCATTCTCGCGACCCCGCGGGTGCCCGATCTCCCGCCCCCTGCGGACCTGTCCGCCGTCGCCACGGTCGCGGCATCGTCTCCCGCGTCAGCGCCCGCCCCCAAGTCGGAAGGGTCCAGGAACGACGCCACTCTCGAGGAGATCGAGAAGCGAGCCAGGACGCGCAGAGAAGCCCGCGAGCGCGATCGTCGCAAGTCATCGGAGGATCGCGGGTCGCCGTCCCTCCTCGACGGTGTGCGTGCCGAGCTGTCGGGCTATCAGGTGAAGCCGGAGGACGAGGCGTATGAGAGCGCGACGGGGGGGACGATTCGGCTGCACATGACGCATCTGGACCAGCCGGATTCGCTGACGCTGGCGGTGGCGGCGAGCGCGATGATTGGAGTGGACGGCGCGACGAACATTCCTGTGGACCTCAGCTTTGGGATGGGTGCGGGGTTGCCGCTGGGTCCTTTGACGCTGATTCCGCTGCTGCACGTCGGAGCGGATTCGATGGGGGGCGGTGATGCGGGGAGGTACAAGGTCCCCGCAGCGTTCTACTATGCGGCCGAAGGCACGGTCTCCCTGCCGCTGGCGAGCTCGTTCGGTATCGGAGGGGCAATAGGACGCGTGTATCGCGGGAGCGTGACAGGGCACGCCAACGCCGAGGTCCCCAGGGAGGACCGCCTGTCCGCATACCTGTGGATCCGCGGGATTTCGCTGGGCGCTCGCATCGTGGACTACGGCACCGGCAAGCTCACGGCCGGCACGTTGGGCTGGGTCTTCTGAGGGGATGTCGGCAAGGAGCTCGGATTCAAGATGATCAAGCATCGAATTGCGTGCCTGTCTGCGTTGGCGCTCCTCACGGCGATCGCCGCGGATTCCACTTCCCAGGCGCAAACGAGCAGTCCCGCGACCGTCACCCCCTCGCTGGGAGCATCGCTGCGCGACGCTCTCGCGTCGGCCGAGCGCACGGTTCGCAGCAGGGAATCGTCGCACGGCGCCAGCTCACCGCAGGTGGCCGAAGCGCTTGCCGAGCTGGCGCAGCTCGAGATCGACGTTGGGGATCTGGCGAAGGCCGAGGAGCATGCACGCAAGGCGCGCGGCATGGTGGAGTCCAAGAGCGAGCGGGCGCTGGGGGATGCTCTTTCGGCGCTCGCGCGCGTTGCCACGGTTCGTGGGGACACGTTCGTTGCGGAGGATTTGCAGGCAGGGGCGTTCGAGGCCTACAGGAGGGCGCTCGGCGACAAGGATGCAGCGGTGGGCTTCGCGCTTTGCACGCTGGGCTACATCCAGGCGTTGCGGGGCGACTTCCAGAGCGGCGAGAGCAAGTGCCTGGACGCAGCGCGCTACGGCAACCGCAGCGCCCTGTCGACCTCGCAGCGAGCAGCTTGGGAGCTGCAGATGGGGGTCGCCTACCAGGGGAAGGGCTTGCGCTACAACGCCGCAAAGGCCTTCCAGGAAGCCTTCTCAGGATTCCAGAACGTCCTCGGTCCGGAGCATCCCGCCACGGCCCACGCCATGAGTCGCCTGGCGGCCTTCTACCTGTTCATGGGCGATGTCGGCCTCGCCAACAGACTCCAGACCCGCTCTCTCGAGCTCCGCGCGAAGATGCTCGGCGCGAACAACCGTTGGACCGCGGAGAGCATGTTGCGCCTCGCCGACGTTCGTCTCGCGCAGAAGGACACCGCCGGCGCAAGAGACCTGTACCGCAGGGCCCTGTCGGCGATGGAACGCGGTCATGGAGCGGCCGATCCCGGTGTGGCCGAGGTTGCGATGGCCCTCGGCACCATGCTGTGGAACTCCAGGGAGCCCGGAGCAGAGGAGCTGTTCCGTCGCGCTCTCGACATCCGCGAGAAGTCCTTCGGCACCCGACACAAGCTGGTCGCCGATGCGCTGCGCGCCGTCGCGATGGTCGACGAGGCTGCCGGGCGATCGTCGGCGGCCCTGGAGAAGCTCGACCGGGCCGAGGCGATCTACGACGAGTACGCGGGCAAGCTCATGACACGGGGCTCGGAGAAGCAGCGCAGGGCGAACGCGGACAAGCTCTGGACGTTCTGGAATCGGGTCGTGTCCTTCCAGGCGCGATCGGCCAAGGACGATCCGAAAGCCGCGGAGCTTGCGTTCCGCACGGTGCTTCGGAACAAGGGACGGGTTCTCGACGCGATGGCGGATTCGCTGTCGCTGGTGCGCGCGAGCCCGGGCGCCGATGACGCGAAGCTGATCGAGAAGATCGCGGAGAACCGCGGGATGTTCGCGCAGCAGGTGCTCTATCGATCGCGCGTGCGAGGGACCTACACCGAGCAGGAGGCCTCCGGAAACAACAAGGAGGTGACCGCGGCGTGGTTGGATGCGTTGCTGTCGAGGGTGTCCACGGACGCGGAGGCCACCATCAGCCTGCGCGCGGAGCAGCTCGGCAAGGCCCGGTCCGTGACGAAGGAGACGATCGCGGAGGCTCTCCCGCCGGGCGCGGCGCTCGTGGAGCTGGCTTCGTATCGTCCCTTCGATCCCAAGGCGCCGGCGGATACCTCCCTGGGGGACCCCCGCTATGCCGGTTTCGTTCTCGATCCCTCGGGGCAGGTGCGGACCGTGGAGCTCGGACCTGCCTCGGTGATCGACGAGGGGGTGCGCAAGCTCCGCAAGGCGCTGGCGACGCCGCAGGGAGATGCGAAGAGCGCGGGGAGGCAGCTCGACGAGCTCGTGATGAGGCCCATTCGGGCCCATCTGCGAGGAGCGCGGGTGCTGTACCTCGCCCCCGATGGAGCCCTGAACCTCGTGCCCTTTGGGGCGCTGGTCGACGAGCGTGGCGACTACCTGGTGGAGACGTTGTCGATCACGTATCTGACCTCGGGGCGCGAGCTGTCGCGCATGGCCTCGACACCTCCGACGCCTCGGTCGGGGTCGATCGTGATTGCCAATCCGGAGTACGGTTCGGCGCAGGGCGCCGGCGCTGGCAACGGCGCGCGCGGCGAGGCGTCCACGGTTGCCGTGGATCTCGGTCGAGTGCGGTTCTCGGCACTCCCGGGCACAGCGCAGGAGGCCAGCTCCCTGGCCTCGGTATTCCCGGACGCGAAGGTGACCACCGGCGCGGAAGCCACCGAGAGCAGGATCAAGGGACTGCGCGGGCCCAAGGTGCTGCACGTGGCGACGCACGGGTTCTTCATCGACGGGAGCCGATCTGCGCAGCGCGGCAACCGGGCTCTGGAGCTCGACGACGCCGAGCCGGCGTCGCCCGCCGACGACAAGCAGAGCAAGCTCCTCAATGAGCACGATCCGCTCAACGATCCTCTGATGCGGTCCGGCCTCGCGCTCGCCAATGCCAACGTCGTGAACAGCGGTGGAGAGGATGGTTGGCTCACGGCCTACGAGGGCATGACGTTGGACTTGGTGGGCACGCAGCTCGTCGTGCTCTCCGCGTGCGAGACCGGCGTCGGTGAGATCGCGCCGGGCGAGGGCGTCTTCGGACTCCGTCGCGCGCTGGTCGTGGCGGGAGCGCAGACGCAGGTGATGTCGCTGTGGAAGGTCGATGACGAGGCGACGCGCGATCTGATGGTGGCCTACTACAAGAAGCTCAAGACCGGCGGCGGGCGCAGCGAAGGGTTGCGGCAGGTCCAGCTCGAGATGCTCGCGACCCCCGCGCGCAGCCATCCTTACTTCTGGGCCAGCTTCATTCCGTCGGGCGATCCGCGGTCTCTCGACGGCAAGCCAGTGGAGCCGCAATTCGCCAAGGGCGGCTACGGCGTGCCGTCGTTCGACGGGGTCAAGGAACGCGGCTGCGCATGTGATATGGCCGGAGGGACGCGCGGCTGGCCGTGGGG
>CAYMUE010000068.1:9062-29929 GCA_964393505.1 uncultured Polyangiaceae bacterium | reverse complement strand
CCGCCGCCCTCCGCGCCGTCCGCCTCTCCATCGCAGCGCCCCGCGCGCCGCGCTACGGCCGAGTCCCTTGCGTCCGGTCAACGCGAGATCTCCGTCAGCGAGTTCTTCGCCAAGAACCGCCATCTGCTCGGCTTCGACAACCCGGCCAAGGCCCTGCTCACCACCATCAAGGAAGCCGTCGACAACTCCCTCGACGCCTGCGAAGAGGCCGGCATCCTCCCGGATATCCTGGTCGAGGTCGCCGAGATCTCCGAAGGACGCTTCCGCGTCGCCGTCGAGGACAACGGCCCCGGCATCGTCAAGCAGCAGGTCCCGAAGATCTTTGCCAAGCTCCTGTACGGCTCCAAGTTCCACCGCCTCAAGCAGTCGCGCGGTCAGCAGGGCATCGGCATCTCCGCCGCCGGACTCTACGCCCAGCTCACCACGGGCAAGCCCATCGCGATCATCTCCAAGACCGGTAAGGGCAGGCCCGCGAGACGCGTCGAGCTGCGTATCGACACCCGGCGCAATGCCCCCGAAGTGCTCGTCGACAAGGAGGTCGATTGGGAGCCCGACCACGGCACCCGCGTGGAGCTCGAGCTGGCCGGCACCTATCGCGGAGGGCGCACGAGCATCGACGCGTACCTCGAGCAGACGGTCATCGCGAACCCGCACCTGAAGCTGACGTACCTTCTGCCGAAGGCCGCGGGGCCCGTGGTGTTCGAGCGCGCGGCCGAAGAGCTCCCGCGCGAGCCCCTCGAGATCAAGCCTCACCCGCACGGTGTCGAGCTCGGTCTGCTCATCCGCATGATGCACGAGAGCAAGGGCTGGAGCGTCAAGAAGACCCTCATCGAGAGCTTCTCCCGCGTCTCGGCTTCGGTTGCCGAGCAGGTCTGCGACGACGCCGGCCTGTCTCCCCACGCCAAGGCCTCGAGCCTCAACGGCGATCAGATCGAGGCGGTCCACAAGGCCCTCGGCCAGGTCAAGGTCCTCGCTCCCCCCGCCTCCTGCGTCGTCCCCGTCGGTGTCGAGCTCATCAAGGCCGGCCTGCGCCGACGCTTCCCCGATGCCGAGTTCTTCACGGCCGTCACCCGGCCACCATCGGTCTACCGCGGCAACCCGTTCGTCATCGAGTGCGGCATCGCCTACGGCGGCAAGATGGCCTCCGACGAGCAGGCCGACGTCATGCGCTTCGCGAACCGTGTGCCGTTGCAGTATCAGCCCAAGGCCTGCGCCATGAGCGAGGCGGTCTACCAGACCAACTGGAAGGCCTACGAGCTCCAGCAGCCTCGCGGCTCCCTGCCCATCGGCCCCCTCGCCGTCTTCCTGCACCTCGCCAGCGTCTGGGTCCCCTTCACCTCCGAAGCCAAGGAGGCCGTTGCACACTACCCCGAGCTGCTGCGCGAGATGCGCCTCGCCCTGCAGGAGTGCGGACGCGAGCTCGGCACGCACCTGCGCGCTCGCTCCCGCGCCGAGGTCAACCTGCGCCGTCGCAGCATCTTCGAGCGCTACATCCCCGAGATCGGCGCCGCGATCGCCCGCATCACCGCGGGGGACGCGGAGCAGGTCTCGCAGGCGTTCCAGGACGCCCTCCCGCGATTCGTGCAGACCGCGGTCGAAGAGGAGCCCCCGGCCGATGATTCCTCCTCGGGGCCCGGCGGCTCGAGCATGCCGCCCCCGGCCGACGTCGTGGCCGAGGAACCGCCCGACAGCAAGCGAGCCAAGGCCCACTCCCGCGAGGGCAACGGCCGGGACGACGATACGGTCGATGGCGTCCCAGCACCGTCGTCGAAGTCTTCCGAGCCCGAGCCCGAGCCCGAGCCCGAGCCGCGCAAGGCAGCCCGCAAGCACGACGGCTCCAAGGTCCGCGGCAAGGCGGTCCCTGCGCCGGCCTACGTCGCGCGAAGCTCCGCTCCACGCAACCCGCGCAAGTATCCCCGAGGGGCGAGGTAGTCGATGGCAACCCCCAAGACCCCCAAGCAACAGACGCGCGAGGAGCGCGCTCGCAAGACCGTCGCGAAGATTCGCAAGCTCGCCGCCGACACCGTCGAGTCCGTGCGACGCCAGGACAACCCTGCGATCGACATCCCGATCCGCGCCCTGTCCAACGTCGCCTTCAACGAGGAGACCCGCCTCATTCAGCTCGGCGATCGCGCGCAGCACCGCGAGTTCTTCAACGTCTCCATGGCGAAGAAGTTCATGCAGACCTTCCTGGTCGCGTCCGCCTGCAAGGATCTGCTCGAGAGCGGCAAGACCACGAGCATCCGTGATCTGTTCTACATGACCAAGCACACCATCAAGGGTGCGAGGGAGAACACGTTCGACGATCAGACGGAGAGCGACATCATCATCGAGGACCTCGAGGTCTCGCTCGATGCGTTGCGCGAGGAGCTGCACCTGTTCGCCGCCAAGCGCGGGTCCATGGTCGGCCCGCTCACGATCGTCGATGCCGGCGACACCATCGACCTGTCGCGCATGGGCTCCGGCGGCTGGAGCATTCCCTCCATCACTGAAGAGGAGATCATCCAGTTCAAGAAGAGCGAGGCCCAGTACATCCTGCTCGTCGAGAAGGAAGCCGTCTGGCACCGCCTCAACGAGGACAAGTTCTGGAAGAAGCACAAGTGCGCCCTGGTCACGGGCAACGGCCAGGCCACGCGCGGTGTGCGCAGGCTCCTGCAGCGCATGACCCGCGAGCTGAAGATCCCGCTTTACGTCCTCGTCGACAACGACCCCTGGGGCCTCTACATCTACAGCGTCATCAAGCAGGGCTCGATCTCCCTCGCCTACGAGTCGATGCGCATGGCCGTGCCCGATGCCCGCTTCCTCGGCCTGCGCTCGCGCGACTTCAAACGCTTCAAGCTCAGCGACGACGTCCGCATCGACCTCGAGAAGGAGGACGAGACGCGCGCCAAGCAGATGCTCGCCTACCCGTGGTTCAAGGCGAAGCATTGGCAGGAGGAGATCTCCGACCTGCTCAAGTGCGGCTTCAAGATGGAGATCGAGGCCTTGTCCAACAAGGACATCAGCTTCGTCACCGACGTCTACATCCCCGAGAAGATCGGCAAGGGCGACTGGCTCACCTGAGCGCGCCATGGACCGCCCTCCTCGCCTGCTCCTCATCGACCCTTCCACCCGGTCCTCCGAGGAGCGCGGGCTGCAAACCCTCGCGCGATACTGGCCCGGAGAGGTCGTCGTCTCCCGCCCCGCTCTCCGCCCGGGAGACGGCCCCGATGCCGGCAGCGGCCATGACATCGACGCGGTTGTGCTCATGGGCTCGAGAGCCTCGGCCAACGACGACCTTCCGTGGGAGCGCGAGCTTGGAGCCTGGCTCGCACCGCTGCTCACCGGCAGCACCCCGGTGCCTCTGCTCGGCATCTGCTTCGGTCACCAGATGATCGCTCACGCGGCCGGGGGCGAGATCGGCTTCGTGCGACCCGATCGCTCCAAGCTCGTCGGCGTGGAGGCGTCGGAGCTGCGTGCGTCGAGGCTCGCTCACGACGTCGTCTTGCGCGTGGCAGTGTCGCATGCCGAGGAGGTCAAGCGCCTGCCCGAGCGGTTCCGGATCACCGGCTTCCGGGAGGGCGTGATGGTCGATGCCTTCGAGCACGAGGCGCTGCCGATCTTCGGGGTGCAGTTCCATCCCGAGGCCGACGGGGGCTTCCTGGAGAAGCGCGGCGTGCGGGTCACCGATGACCAGGAGCGGGCATTGCGAGAGGCTTCGGACAGGGTGATCCGCGGGTTCTACGCGGTGGCCCTGCGCGAGCGTGCCCGTCGCGAATCTCCTGCCGACGACGAAACGGGGAGGTTGCGGTGAGGGGGCTCGTATCGAGGTTGTCGGCGCTGCTGATTTGCCTGGCGCTCGCTGCGTGCAGCAAGCCCAAGGACACCTCCCTCGACGTCAGCTCCTGTCGGGATCGGGCAGCGTGTCAGGTCGAATGCGATCGCGGCGTGTGGGCGGGCTGCACGCGTCTGGGCGAGCAGCACCAGCATGGCGCCGGGGGCGAGGTCGATCCGACGGCTGCCAGGGAGCTGTACGATCGGGCGTGCAAGGGGGGAAACCAGCTCGGGTGCGTGGACCTCGCGCTACTGCTGCAGGACGGCATCGGCGTCGCGCCGGACTGGGCTCGCGCGGCCGGACTGTATCGCGCGAGCTGCGATCGCGGGATGGGCGTGGCCTGCGTGAACCTCGGGGTGATGACCGAGATGGGGCAGGGGGTGGCGCGCGATCAGGGCAAGGCCGATGCGCTTTTCCGCAAGGCTGCGGAACACTACGAGACCGCGTGTCGCGCTGGCGCCAGTGTGTGGTGCGTGAACCTCGGCGTGCTGCTCACCGAGGAGCACGGCGTTCCGCGCGACCCCGCGCGAGCGCTTTCGCTGTTCGATCAAGCGTGCAAGAAAGGCGATCTCGACGGGTGCGCGAACTTCGCTGACGCGCTTGCGGTGGGGCAGGGGATCGCGCCGGATCCGGAGCGCGCAGCGTCGATCGCTGCCGCGGCGTGCGACAAGGGCAACGCGCTCGGCTGCGGGCAGCTCGCCTCGGCGCAGCTCTCGGGCAAGGGGGTAGCTGCGGATGCGGGCAAGGCGCGCGAGACCTTCGACCGCGCCTGCCAGCTCGGCGCCCTGCACGCCTGCCACATGCTCGCGGGCTTCTACTCCATGGGCAAGGGCGTCCCCGCCGACCCGGCGAAGGCCGCAACCCTCCACGACCGCGCGTGCCGCGGCGGAGAGGCTCGCGCCTGTTCCTACCTCGCGAAGCTGTACGCCAGCGGCGTCCCGGGCGTACCGGCCGACCCCAAGCGCGCAGCGTTCTACGACGAGCGGGCGTGCAACATGGGCGACGCGATGGCGTGCATGGACCTGTCCGTGATGCACGCGATGGGCAACGGAATTCCCCGCAATGACGAGCAGGCGGTGTTCTATCTGGACCGCTCGTGCTTGTTCGGCCACCCTTCTGCCTGCGACCTGCTGGAGAAAGCCGGCGGGCGCTCCCGCTGACCGCCTCCGACCACCTACTCTCTCGCGTCACGGAAGTCGAACGCCCATGCACAACACGGCTCCCCCTCCTCGCGCCAGCGATCTCGACAGCCTGCTCGGCATCCTGTGGCAGGACTACATTCGGATGAATCCCGACGCTCGCCGAATCCACGAGCTGTTCACCAGCCGCGGAGATCGCGTCGTCAACGATCACATCGCCCTGCGAACTTTCGGCCTCCCCGTCGTCACCATCGAAGCGCTCGCCAGCCCGTTCCTGCAGGCGGGCTACGCCCCCCGCGGCAGCTACGAGTTCTCCGGCAAGAAGCTCGTCGCCCGCCACTACGAGCACGCCGAACCCGGCCGCCCCAAGATCTTCATCAGCGAGATCGTCGTCGATTCCCTCTCGCGCAAGTCCCAGGCGATCATCCACAACCTCGTCGACTGCATCGAGCCGTCCTTCCCCCGAAGGTTCGACTTCTGCACCATGGGCCGCCCCTGGCCGATCGCCTTCCAGGACTACGAGACCCTGCGGCAGGAGAGCGAATACGCGGCGTGGGTCGCCGCCTTCGGATACCGCCCGAACCACTTCACCATCGACGTCGGAGCGCTGCGCACGCTCGGCTCCCTCGAGCAGGTCAACGAGCTGCTCGAGCAGAGCGGCTTCGTGCTCAATGCCTCGGGCGGCAAGATCAAGGGCACGCCCGCGGAGCTGCTGGAGCAGTCCTCGATCCTCGCCAACGAGATCGACGTCGAGTTCTCCGACGGAAGCCATCGGATTCCCGGCTGCTACTACGAGTTTGCCCGTCGGTATCCCGGCCCCGACGGCCGCCCGTACCAGGGCTTCATCGCCGCCTCCGCCGATCGCATCTTCGAGAGCACCGACACGCGAGGCTGACCCCGCGAGGTCGCCTCGCGCGCTCCCTCCTCCCCCCCGTCAGTACACCTTCGTCGCGCAACCCAGCAGGATCGTCACACCCGTGTGCGTCTGGTTTGCCGCCTGGCAGGTCGCCGGACACAGGATGATCCGTTTCGGATCCTGCTTCGTCGGATCGTCGTAGTACCAGCCCCCGTCATGCGGGTGACACTGCGACTCCTCCATGACGTACCCCACGACGACCGGCTCGGTCGCGCCCTTGGGGGTGTAGGAGACGTTCACGCGGTCGTAGTCGGGCTTCCCGTTCTCCGGCACCGGGATCTCGTAGAGGCACGAGCCGCTGGAGCGGATCGTGTTGAACATCGCGACCATCTTGTCCGCGACGTCGGAGCTGTCCGCGAGCCACGCGGCGCTGGTTCCTCCCGCGCTCGCGATCTCGTTGAGCACGCCCACGTTCCCGAACCCCATCACGTAGGTCGCAACGCTTGGCGTCCCCTCGAACGCAGCCTTCGCCGCCGCGGCTGCCCCTGCCACGCTGTTGGTCGTGCAGTTGTTCGGCTCCCCGTCCGTGGCGAGCAGCACCGCCGTCAGGTGCGTCGGGTTCGCTGCCGCCCAGTTGTGCGCGTACGCCAGCGTCCCCTCCAGCGCAAGCTGCGTCGGCGTCGCCGACCCGTCCGGGTCCTTGCCCGTGATCGCGCCTTGAAGCGCCGCCGCATTGCCGGGCAATGATCCGATCTCCACCACCGGCTTGCCGTAGTCCTTCCAGTCGCACGAGCAGTCCTGCGACACCCACCCCGCGCAGACCTTGCCCACCACGAACGACTCGCACGGCCCGTACAAGCCGCAGTCCGACGTCTGGTTGCACTCCTTGGGGAACACCGTGTCCGGTCCCGGTCGCACGGGGAAGAACGTCAGCCCCATGGAGATCCCCGCCGATGCCGTGTCCGTGATGATCCCGACCAGCGCGTGTGTCACCCCGGGCCACACGACCTCGTTGCCCCCTCCTCCCTTCATCGACGACGTCGCATCCAGCAACACGTAGACGTCGAGCGGCGACATCTTCCCTTCGTACGATTCCCCCGCACACGCGTTGGTCTCGTTCACTCCGACGTCCGTCACGCCTCCGTCGGTGTCGATCAGCGTGCCGGCCGCGCCTGCGCTTCCCGCGCCGCCTGCGGCCCCGGCGCTCCCGGCGTTCCCCGCCTTCCCACCCGCGCTCCCGGTGTCGTCTCCGCTCGCCGCGCACGCTCCGGGCAGACATGCGAGCGACGAGAGCACCAGCCCGATCAGGGGGAAACGAATCGAACGCGCGAAGCTCATTGCGATGGCCTCCAGGGGTCGCAGGGATTGTCGCACATGACGACGACCGGTCCAGCGGGATGCACTCCGATTCCGCGTGAAACGAAACCGCGCGCGTCGCATCTCCGCGACGGTCACCCCTCGGTGCCGGGAACCTGGCGACGATATCAGACCCGAACGCTCCCAACCTCGAGCGAGAGCTCCTCCGCGTTCTCCGGATGGGCATTGCGCCCGTCGAGTACCGGCCCCAGCTCAGCCAGCGTGAGATCGGCCGTCGATCGCCTCACTCGCAGCTGCGGCCCACCGCTCGCGCCGCCTGCTGCATCGACGGGAGCTGACGGGCGCAATTTGCCTCTCCCATGATGCCCATCATGTCGCAACCCTGGTTCGAGGGCTGCAGCGCTTTGCAGCACGCCACGAGCCGTCGGCAGTCCCTGCCCGCGGGGAGCGGAACGGTGGACGACGACTCCACGGAGACGGACGGCGTGTACTCGGTGGGTTGGACGGTGATGGTGGGCTCGGGCGAGGTCTTCTTGACGACGAACATCGCGACGAGGACCACGCCGGCCACCACGAAGTCGAAGACGAAGAAGAGGATGACGAAGGGGATGAGCCAGGCATTGCGCAGGGCGCTGCGCGGGATGTGGATGTGTCCGTAGTCCTCGAAGCCGGGCATGGGCGGCGCGACCGGTTCCTTCGGACGGTGCACGAAGGAGATCCGCTTGCAGTAGTCGCAGGTCGCGGTCTGCGATGTCACCTCGACGCGGATCGGGGCGCCGCAATGGGGACAGGACACCTTGGCGAGTCGCGCGGGCACCATTGCAGCCTAGAGCGGTTCGGGACGACATGGAACACGCCCCGCGCGGTTCTTCGCCTCCGGGCAGCTCCACGCCTGCCAGTCTCCCGTGCATATTCGGCTGGCGATTATCCCTCCGGCAAGCAGACCCCCTTGGCTGCGTCGCACAGCTCCGGCTCCGCGCACTTCTGCACGAGCTCGGTCCAGTAGCCGTCGTCCGCGCACTTGCGAAGCTCGTCCTTCTCGCAAATCAGCGTCCCGGGAAGGCACTTGGAGCAACGCCTGTTCAAGGCGTCGCATACCCCCCAACTGCAGCTCTTGACCTTGTCCCAACCTTCTCGCGTCTTGTCGCACTTGAGCAGAACCTCGCTGTCGCACCGGTATTCGTCGAGCTCGCAGACCGGCTCCGCGCACCGGGACTCCGAGGCCTTGCAGAGCGCTTCGGTCGCGCACTCCGCGGCCGCGGTCCACCGCCCCGTATCGTCGCAGCGTTGCAGCTCCGCCCCCACGCAACGCGAGGCCCCCGCCTCGCATGCGACGCCCCAGGCGTCCCCGTCCGAGGCGTCGGGCCGAGAGCCGTCCGCGCCTCCAAGCCCGCTGTCGAGGTTGTCGACCGGAGCCTCCTCCTTGGGAGTCCAGTCCTCCACGCCGACGAGCTGCGCGCATGACAACGACAGTCCCGCCCCTGCGATGCAGATCGCCATTCGAACGAAGCGCATCTTCCCCCCTCGCAGCCCTGCCCCCTAGAACCTGCCGATCATCGACAGCCCGGCGCCGCCGGGCGTCGTCAGCGGTGCGATGCCCGTCTTCCGTCTCGTCGATGCCTCCTCCCTCGCC
This sequence comes from uncultured Polyangiaceae bacterium, assembly GCA_964393505.1. Taxonomy (GTDB): domain Bacteria; phylum Myxococcota_A; class Polyangia; order Polyangiales; family Polyangiaceae; genus JACRCQ01. The sequence goes on along the minus strand of CAYMUE010000068.1, from coordinate 21,170 downwards.
TGACCCGCGCCTCGCAGCCACAGATACGTGCCCGCGGCAACTCCCGCGAGTCCCACGCCGAATCCGATCGTGGAGAGCGTCGCGGAGCTGCGCGCCTCATCGCGCAGTAACCCCCCCTCGGGGTCACACGCATTCGATGCATCACAGTGTCCGGACGATGCGTCGTTCTTCGAGATCGCCCGCAGTCCGTACACACCGCCCACGAGCAATCCGGCAGCTCCCACCCCGAACGCCACCACCGGCGGCGCCCACGCGCGCGATGATGATTTCTCCTGCGGACGCAGAGGCGGCGGTTGGTGCTTCACCGCAGCCGGCCCCGGCATCTGCGTCCGATCCAGCTCCGGAATCCGTACCACCACCGCATCGCCACGTGTCCCGACCGTCACCGTGCGCGTCCACGCAACACGCTTCGGCGCCCGCGCCGTGATCGTCACCTCCCCGGGATCCCTCGCCATAGCCTTGCCCCAACTCCCTCGGGGAAGCGATCGCTCATCCACCAGCACCTCCAACCCCGATACGGCTGACTCCACATCGATGCGCATCGTGGAGATGTCTTTCTGCAACGTCAGGGCGTGACGACGGGCCACCGTCTCGCGCTCGAAGGCCTTGGCTTTCGACGCCAGCTTGGCCACCTCGAGGTACTCCCTCCACGCGGTGGCGGTCTTGCCCTGACGCTCGTGACACCAGGCGAGCAGGCCGAGGGTTCCCAAGGCCGGGTCGAGGTGGTAGCTGTCCTTCAAGCGCTCGCACGCCTCGTTCACCCGATCCTGATCGAGCAGCGCTTTCCCCTGATCGAAGAGCGCGTCGGCCGTGCGAGGATCCGCGTCGTCCGCCAGACCCGTGCCCCCGGCGAGAGCCCCGGCCAAGACCATCGCGGCGCACGCGCCATGGACCCTACTTGCGCGAGTCGAACACATGTCGCGGCTCCTTTCGAGGTCGCGCAGGCATCGCGACGGGGGTCCGGAGGGGCGGCTCCTTGGGCGAAGACACGGAGGCCGCGGGAGCCTCGGCCGACGGCTCGGGGAGCGCCACTGTGGCCACATCGGGAGGACGCGGCGGAGGCTCCACCTCGGGCACCGAAGGGAGCGAAGGCGAGAGCCTCGAGCCTTGCGCGGAAGCCGAGGTCGTGTGGCTCAGTCCCCACGCAGCGAGACCTGCGCCCAGCACCCCAGCCGTCGCGATCGCGGCGATCCAGGTGCGTCGTCTGGGGCCGATCCGGACCACTGTGACGCGACGCGGACTGGGACGCGCCGAGGCACGTTTCGCAGACGGCAGCGTGTTGATCGGCTCGCGCACCGCTTCGGAGCCACGCACCATGATCGGCTCGGGCACCGTGATGCGTTCCGCGATCTCGGGAGCCGGAGGTGTCTCGTCGAGCCCGGAGATCGACGGTCGGGAGCCTGCCCTCCGGTGGGACTCGGCAAAGGCGGCGTGCAGGAGCTTGCGGCGCGTCTCGTTGTTTTCGGCGGCGTGGTCGTTGACGAACGTCGCCACGTCGGCCGTGGTCACCGGCCCGCACACGTGCGCCAGCGCCCCCTCAATCGCACGGTGCATCTCCGCCGCCGTCTGGAATCTGTCCATCGCATTGGGCGCGAGCGCGTGCCGCAGCACCTCCGCGATCGGCTTCGGGACGTCGGGAGGGAGCGGCGCCGCCTTCTCCTCGGAGGCCACCATGGCGAGCGTGGCCCGCTGGTTGAGCCCCTCGATGGGGAGACGCTCGGCGATCAACAAGTAGAGCACCACGCCCGCGGCCCAGACGTCCACGCGCCGATCGATCGCGTCGCCCCGCGCCTGCTCGGGCGCCATGTACAGCACCTTGCCCTTGACCAGTCCCGCGGAGGTGTCGTCCGAGAGCCTGTCCAACGCCTTCGCGATGCCGAAGTCGATGATCTTCACGCCGCCGGTCGTGCTGACCATGATGTTCTGCGGTGAGATGTCCCGATGCACGATGCACAGCGGCCAACCATCGGGATCCGCCAGCTCGTGCGCCGCGTGCAGCCCCGCGCACACGTCCGCCATGATCCGCAGCGCGATCCCCACCGGGAACTTCTTGCGCCTCTCCGAGAGCAAGTGCCTCAGTGACGACAGCTGCTCGCCGTCGATGTACTCGAAGACCAGGTAGACGAGCCCGTTGTGCTCCCCCACGTCGAGAAGGGACGCGACATTGGGATGGCGAATCCCGGCGACGATGTGCGCCTCGTCGGTCGCCATGCGGTCGAAGGCGGGGTCGCCCGCGTGTTGCGGAAGGATGGTCTTGATCGCGACGAGGTTCTCGAAGCCGCGCTTGCCGCGGAGGCGCGCGACCCACACGGAACCCATGCCTCCCTTGCCGACCTGGCAGAGAAGCTCGTACCGATCAAGGCGCTCCCCCGGCGCCAGATACGGTGGGAAGGGTGAAGTCACGGCCAGGGTCATTGCGCAGGAAATCGCGGCCGCAAGGGGCACCATCGGCGTGCGATCCCCACAGCGTGGGATCCCCGTGAACGCAATTGTGTCGCATTCCGAACAACGTGAACGCCTCGCTCCGCCTCGGACGATCGCCTGCCGGGAGCGCCAAGGACAACGCGATTCGCGTCCCTCCCCTCAGTACACCGTCGCGCGCAGGTACACCGAGAGCATGCTCGCACGCACTTGCCCCAGATCCACCTCCCCAGAGTCCTCCGCCTTCGCCTTCCCGTTCAGGTCGATCTGCTGCCAGCCTCCCGCCAACGCGAGCATCCCCAAGTCCTCCCTCTTCACCGGAATCGAAACGTCGATCCCCTTCACATGCCGGCTCCCCGTCATGCTCCCCGTCCACCCCGTCACCGTCAGCAACGACAGGTTCACCCGCGCCACCAGCGGCAGCGCGCTCCCAGACAACGAGACGTCGCCCGCGTGCGACGTGAGCCACATCGCACGCGCTCCAGCGTACAGCCCGAACGCCCCTCCCCGAACCCCCAGCATTGCCGTGTACGAAGCGTCCAGCCCCCAGGCCAGTCCCGATGGATCGTACGCATACGCCGTGTCCTCTTCCGCCGTCCCGGCACCGCCCTTCGCACCGAGCTGCACGGCGTCCGACAACCCGAAGTGCCTGCCGCTCAACCGGGTTGCCAGCACCGGGAATCCCAACGAGAACCCCAGGCTCCTGCCGAGCACCTGCGGATGCTCCGCGGTCGCCGAGACCGACAGCCCATCGTAGCCGAGCCCGATCGTCACGGCGCCGACGACAGGACTCGAAGAGCGGTCGGTGTCGCCAGGCGAGCCCGACACGTCTCCACCGGTTCGTCTGCCGTCCCACTCGAAGCGCATCGGCTCCCACTTGCCCGAAGGGATGAATGCGGCCCAGTAGTACGGGTGCGCTCGCTGCTTGTCGGCGGCCATGCCACGCTGCACCGCGCGCAGCGCCTCGGATCTTCCCTTGCCCTCCTCGAGCGCGTCGTACAGCCGCACCATCAGATCCCGCGTCGCCTCGTCGTCCACCTTCCAAAGGCTCATCACCTGGCTCTCCGAGCCCGCGATCACCAACGCCCTGCGCAGACCGTAGACACCATCGCCGTTGCGCACCTCTCCCACGCCGGTCTCGCACGCGCTCAGCACCACCATTCGGGTGCCGTACAGGTCGAGCCCCGCCACCTCCAGTGCCGTCAGCACGCCGTCCTCCGAACCGCTCTTGCGGGAGTTGGCCCCCGCCAGTGCCAGTCCCGATCGGATCAGCGGGTTCTCCCGCTGCGGCACAGCGAGCCTCGCACCCGGCGACGTGTCCAGCTCCAGCGCCCGCGCTCCCTTGCCTCCCGATGCCTCGTCCGCCAGGAAGAACCCGTGCGTTGCCACGTGCAGCACCACCGGCGCCTCGAGCTTCTTGAGCTCCTGCTCGGTTGCGCTCTCCCCTTGCAGCATTCGCGGTTTCTCGATCACCTTCGCGAGGGACTCGACCTCCTGCCTGGTCCCGGGCAACGCCCCGAAGCGCACCCGCGCGAAGTCCACCGATCGCTTGCCCCCGCCCCCCGACTCCGTGCTCGCCGCACTTCCCGCGTCGAAGTCCGGATTGCCCACCACCAGCGGCGCCGACCGCGGGGTCGACGTCGCCTGCATCCCGATCAGATCGCGGCCGCTCGTCACGTACGTGAACGTGTACGAATCCACGAGGTACTTCCCGCTCGCATCCGCCATCGCCGCGAACGGCACCAGGTTGAGCATCCCGTCCGGGGACACGAGCACGTGCGTCGCATCGCCGATCGCCGAACGCACCGGCGCGAACACCAGGTCGTGCAGCTCGCGCGCGAGCTCCTTCACGTCGTTGCGCATCGGTGACGCCAGCGCCTCGCGGAACGCCTTGATCTTCGCGTCGAGCTTCGACACCTCCCCGAGGTCCACCGCCTGCGGAGTGCCGTCCTTGCGCAGCACGTAGGCCGCGTAGCGCTTGGGTCCGAAGGCCTCAGTGTAGCGACGGTACTTCACGTCGAACGGGCGGAACGCCACGATGTCCACCAGGGCGGCGTCCGCGGGCAGAAGGGCGCGCACCTTCTCGAACGTGGTGGGCTCGGTCTCGGCCCGGTAGCTCGCGCTCTTGCCTGCCAGCTCGGTCTGCAGCTGCAGCTCCTCGCGCTCCAGGCTCGCGAGGGTGCTGCGGTACTCGTCGGGGCTCATGCCCCGCGGCGGTCCCGCGAGCGACAGCGACGCCAGTCGCTCGCGCACCTTGCCGACTTTGTCGAGCAGCTCCCGGTCCGAGCTGCTCATGCGCTGGCGCAGCAGCCGGATCCCGTCGCTCACCGCGTCGAGCACCCGCCCCTTGCGACGCAGTACCGTGTTCATCGCGAGCCGCGCCGCGTCCGCATCGCCCTTCGCGTAGCTCAGGTGATACGACACGATGCGATCGGTCCCCTGCACGTAGCGCTCGATGAACGCGGCCTTCTGCTCCTCGGAGCCGCCCTGGAGCACGGAGGCCACGTTGGCCTCGTCGATGTCCGAGGCACGCAGCGCCATCGGCATGATCTGGTCGGTCTTCTTGCCCCACACCCAGTACAGCTCCGCGAGCTGGTTGAGGGTCATCGCCGTGTCGCTCGACCGGTTGCTGCGGCTGCGCTCCCGGAGCTGCAGCACCTTGAGCCAGGCCTTCTCCGCCTCCTCGTACTTGCCCCGCGAGCGGTAGTGCCATGCCAGCGCGCTGAGCGGCGTGTCCAGCGTGCGCCCGTCTCCCGAGTCCATCCGGATCGCCGCCGCGACCGATGCCTCGAGCAGTTGCTCGGCATCCTCGTACTCCCCGAGCTTGCTGTAGACCGTTCCGGCCATCAGGCTGATCGACTGCACGATCGGTCCCGACAGCGACCCCTCCACCGCGATCCTCATCGCCCGGTCCACATAGCGCTTCGACTCGTCGTGGTGATCGAGCGACTGCTGCAACCCCGCCAGCTGCAGCATCAGCATCGCCATGTCCGCCGGAGCAACTCGCGAGCTGCCCTCCTTCGAGCGCAGCACCTGCTCGTAGAGCGCCAGCGACCGATCATGCTGCCCCGCCACCAGGAAGTGCAGCGCCAGGGCCTCGCGCGCGTCGTCTACCGCGCCCTGATCCTGCGGCCGCGCCGCTTCCGCGAGCTCAACGTTCCGCCGCAGCAACGGCTCCGCCTTGGCGAACTGCAACATGCGATTGTAGGCGAACGCCAGCTTGCTGCGCACGCCCCGCCCTGTCGCGTCGGCGCCCTTGCCGTCGCTCTCGAGCATGGCGATCAGACGCTCGAACGCGCGAGCCGCGTCGGCATCCCGCCCCTCGTTCTCCGCCTTGACCGACTCGCGCAGAAGCTGATTGAGCTCGTCCTCCCGCGTCGGCTTGCTCGGCGCGGGAGTGGGAGTCGGCGTGGGGCTCGGCGACGGAGAAGGGGACGTGAGGAATCGCTTCTTGATCTCGTCGGCGACATCCTTGCGCCCCATCTTTCGCACGATCCTCTCGAGCACCTCGGCGGCCTCTCGCGTCTTCGAGTGGCTCTTGCCGTAGGCTGATTCGAAGCTCTCGAGGGCAATCAGCGCGGATTCCGCAGCGACTTCGTGTCGCCCCTTCTGCTCGGCCAGCTTCGCCACCTCGAGCGCGACCGTCCCCTCCTTGATCTTGTCCTCTCGGCTCTTGGAGGGGGACTGGGCGAACGCCTTGGCCTCTCCCCCGACGGGGCCCGCGGGGGCGATCCATGCGAAGGCGGTTGCGGTCAGAAGGAGGCTTGCGATGCGGGAGGTGGAGCGGAAGCCCACGGGGCGCAACATGTCTCGTTATCCGATGGTCCCGAGGTCGCGTCAATCGGTGCCCGAGGCCTCTGCGTCGCTTCGCGCGTGCAGGTCTTGCACCCTACTGCAGGGGTCGGGCTCCAACGCCCATCCTCCGAGCCTCTCACGGAGATTTGAGAGAGCCGCGGCGAGCGGGTCGTTACACTGGCAAGACGGAAAGGACTCCACCATGACCCTCGACACGTCGCGCCTGCGCGACCTGGCCTTGAGCGACACCGGCTTCGTGTTCGACCGCTACTCGGGACACCCCTTCACCGTGAACCCGTCGGGGCTCACCATCCTGCGCGCCCTCAAGCAGGGCGCCTCCATCGAAGAGGTGGTCCAGCAGGTCCAAGACGAGTTTGAGCCCCAAGGCGGCGAGGATATCGCTCGCGACGTCTCCGACTACGTCGCCATGCTGCGCACGCTCGGACTGGTGAGGTGAGCGATGGATCCGGTTGCCTGCACGGTGGCGATCACCGGGATGAACGCGACCGACAACCCGGCTCCGGGCGTGGCGGTCGCACGCGCCTTGCGCGACGAGCCCGCGTTCCGGGGGAAGATCGTCGGCCTGGGGTACAACGCCCTGGACCCGGGCTTCTACGCGTCGGGATTGCTCGACGGCGGGGCGATCCTGCCGTACCCGTCGGCGGGGCGTGACGCCTTGCGCAAGCACCTGCTCGAGGTCCGCGAGACCTTCGGGATCGACGTCTTCCTGCCGACCCTCGACTCGGAGCTGCGGGGAGCCATCGCGCTGTCGGAGGAGCTCGAATCGATCGGGATACGAACGTTCCTGCCCACGCTGGACTCCCTCGAGCGGTCCTCCAAGCCCCGGCTGCACGAGCTCAATCGGGCGCCGGGAGTGAGCGTACCCGACTCCGAGCCGGTCACCTCGGCCGACGCGATCCCGAGGGCGATCCGCAAGTACGGGCTGCCGATCGTGGTGAAGGGGCCGTACTACGGTGGAGAGGTGGCGCACGGCGAAGCGGACGCGCTCGCGGCGTTCCACCGATTCCTCGCGATGTGGGGCGGGCCGGTGGTGGTGCAGCGGTTCGTTGCGGGCGAGGAGTACAACATCGCGGCGATAGGCGACGGCCACGGCGGGATGGTGGGCGCGGTGGCGATGCGCAAGATGGCGCTGACCGACAAGGGCAAGGGCTGGTCGGGCATCACCGTGGACAATCCTGCGCTGATCGAGCTGACCGCGGCGGTGATCAAGGCGCTGCAGTGGCGCGGTCCCCTCGAGGTCGAGGTCCTGCGCGAGTCCTCGAGCGGCGAGCTGTTCGTCGCGGAGATCAACCCGCGCTTCCCCGCCTGGATCTACCTGTCCGCCGGAGCCGGGCAGAACCTCCCGTGGGCCGCGCTCCGCCTCGCCCTCGGCCTGGAGATCCCCCGTCCCCTGCCCGCGTATCGCCCCGGCACCATGTTCGTCCGCATCTCCCTCGATCAGATCTGCGACCTGCGAACCTATGAGCAGCTCAGCGCACGCGGTCTGCTCGCTGCCGATGTCCACTTCGAACCGAGCGTTCCTTCCGGCGTCTGATGACGGGGCATCGCTCTTCTCACAGACAAGTGCAGTGACGTCGGTCTGGGGCCGGCACAGCAGGCGCGCCCGACCTGCATCTGGAGAGACGCCTCACTCGTCCCGCTGCACCTTCTGGAACGTGCGGGACTCGGCGTGCTTGGCGAGCCAGAGGGCCACGAGCACGACGGCGGGAAGGGCGTAGAGCGAGGGGGTGAGCCACTCGACGACGCGAATCACCAGCGGGTGCGAGAGCAGGGAGAAGGAGCGGAGCCAGCCCAGGCGCAAGACGAGCAGGCCGAGGAAGGCAGCTCCCGAAGCGGCCGCGAGCAATCGCATGGCGTAGGCGATGATCACCGGCACCAGGTTCATCTTCCGGTAGATGGTCTTCTTGCCCTGCTCGAAGTCCTGCAGGCGCTGGATCAGGAACTCGGGCGCCGAGTTGGCGAGAATCTGCAGCGACAGCGCCCGATCGATGATCGCTCCCGGACCGTACATCTTGTCCAGCTCGCGCATCCGGATCAACCGCGCCGCGCGCCGCGACTCCCGCTTGTAGTCGAAGTCCGGCGACAGACGCAGCAGCACCCCGTCGATGGTCAGCAGCGTCTTGTAGTACAGCATCGTCTGCATCGGCAGCACCAGGCCCACGTGCCGCGCGATCCTCATGATGGAGTCGACGAACCGCGTGATTGTCTTCTCGCCCATCGCCGCGCCCGGGTTGTCGCACGCGTCGAGCCACTCGTCAGCGTCCTCCGCGAAGTCGTCGTAGACGTCCGTGACCGCCAGCCCACGCGGCGCGTCCATCACGTCGAGAACCGCCACGAACAGCGCTTCGATGTTCTCCTGCACCACCGCATCGAGCAGCAGCATCTGCTCCCGGCGCCCCTCTTCGTTGAGCCGCCCCAGCAGCCCGAAGTCCACCATGCCCACCGTGTTCTCCGGCAGCACGATCAGGTTGCCGGGGTGCGGGTCGGCGTGGAACACCCGCCCCACGAAGGCCTGCAGCAGGAACGACTGGAACAGGTTGCGCGCGATCACGTGCCGGTCGCAGTCCATCGCCGCCAGCTCCGCGTCGAGCGTCTCGTCGCCCGCGGCGAACCGCTCGATCACCTCGCTGACCGGGATCCCCTCGAGGTACTCCATCGTGAGCACCCGGTTGGTCGTGTACTCCCAGTAGATGTACGGGATCCGCTGGCGTACGTTCCATGCGGTGACCTCGTGCAGGTGATCGGCGTTCTTCGCCTCCTGCATGTACGCCACCTCACGGCGTATCCATCGCGCGAAGTCCCGGAAGATCGGCGCCAGCTTGATCTGCCCCAGCAGGCTCGAGGCGTCGATCCCATACCCCAGCAGCATCAGCAGCCGCGTGTCCGTCGCGATCTGCTGCTCCGAGCCCGGGCGCGAGACCTTGATGGCCGCACGCTTGCCCGCGTTCTCGCCGAGCGCCAGCGTCACGACGTGGGCCTGCCCGAACGACGCCGCACCGATCGGCTCGTCGTCGAAGCTGGTGAACAGCTCCTCGATCGGCCGCTGCAGCTCGCGCTCGATGAGCCTGCGCGCGAGCGCCGGAGAGAAGGGCGGCACGTTGTCGTACAGGTCCGACAGCGCCCGGCAGTAGACCGGCGGCAGAATGTCCGACCGCATGGAGAAGAACTGGCCGAACTTGATGAAGGCGCCGCCCATCTCGACGACGAAGCGTCGGAGACGGTTCGGGTTACGACGCTTCCAGCTCTTGCCCCAGACCGTGCGCAGCAGGGGCAGGCGCAGCACCGCCTCCTCGGTGAGGAAGAAGAACGAGAAGCGCACGAACGCCAGCAGCACCTGCACGGTGCGCTGAGAGGAGGAGTGGTGATCGAGGTCGGGATCGGGCGCCGGGGGGCGCTTGGGCGGGGCAGGCGTCGGGGTCGCCTCCGCATCGGCGGACGCGCGACGCTTCGGCCTCCGCCTTCGGCGCTGATCGGTGTGGAGATCGCGGGTGGGTTGCTCCAAGAAGTCCCCCGGCCGGTCCGGCGCCAGCCGTGCCTTCGTCGCCCCGTCCCTCAGCGGGACCGCGAGCTCCTCTCGTCCTCGTCCCTGCGCGACCGCTCCCCGCGATCCGCTCGCGGGCTCCGAATCGCCTCCTCGAATCGTCGATCCAGACGCCGCGGCACCGTCCGCATCTCGTCCACCAGATCGTACGCCGCCAGATCCGCCTCGTTCGCAAGCCCCCGAATCACATCGCCAGGCTCGTTGTAGTCCTCGTCGAATGCGCGATCGACCGCTCCCCGCAGCACCCGCGAGGCCACGTCGAACGCCACCGCCAGGGATTCCGCTGCAACGAACGCGCCCCCGCGGTTCAGGTCGTTGACCTCGTCGCGCAGCGGTGGCCGCCCCTGACGCGCGCGCACCCGGTCCCGACGCCCCGGCTCCTCGTCGTCCTCCGCCGTGTCCCCGTCCCGACGCCGATCGTCGTCGCGATCCCTCCCGCGCTCCACGCGCGATCGCTCCAGACGCCCCGATCGCGGCCGGACCGTGCCCGTTTCCCTGACCAGTCCCTTCTTCTCCGTCGTCATTGGGTGCTTCTCCACGGTGGGCTCTCTCTCTGCACCGGCCGTCTCCAGGACGCCAGCCTGAACAACCGTCGCCTCCGGGATCGGCCTGCTTCCCATGCACCCGCCCCCCTCGTCATGCTAGCGTCGTCCGCCGTCGTTCCAAACGATCCCCGTTCCAAACGCACAGGCGACACCATGAGCCAGAACAGCCAGACCCGCATCACCTTCCACGAGCACACGTTCTTCGAGGTGCAGTGCCCCGGGCGCACCCTGTTCATCGACCCGGTGTTCTCCCATTCCCGACGCGGTCGCAGAGTCGCGGATCCGGTTCGCGGAGCGGATTACCTGCTGCTCACCTCGGCCACGCCGTGGTTCGACGATGCGCTCGACGTGCTCGAAGCGAGCGAGGCGACGGTGATCGCGACGCCGAGGCTCTGCCGCCAGATCGGCAAGGAGCTGGGACTCGACCGCGAGCGTCTGCTCGATCTCGAAGCCTGGGAGCGCGCCTCCGAGCAAGGGCTGCGCGTCACCGCCCTGCCCATCTCCGCCTCCCTCGGCGCCGAGGCCTCCATCGAGGAAGGCGCCTCCATCCTGCGCGATGTCGCCAACGTCTTCCCCCAGCCGCGCATGCGCAACAACCCCATCCTGGGCGCCCTCAGCCCGCTGCTCGATCTGGGCACCCAGACCAGCTCCCGTGCCCTCGGCATGATCGGCACCCCCAGGAGCATGCGATCCCTCGACCGCGTCAACGACCTGCTCGGCGTCGATGTCACCCGTGTCGCGCGCGGACGCGCCGGGCTCGGCTTCCTCCTCGAGATGGACGGGTTCCCGTCGGTGATGCACCTGGCCGACGGCGTGCATGCCATGACGAGCGACGCGGATCTGGAGGACATTGCGGAGGTGTGCGCGCCGGGCGTGCTCATCATGCAGGCCGATGGGATGAGCGTGGAGCCGGTGGTGCGCGCGGCTCGCATCCTGGAGCCGAAGACCGTGCTGCTGTATCGCGCTCGCGATCCCTACGCCCAGGGGCGCCGCGGCCAGACCCTCCCCGTCGGCCACTTCCTGTCCGCCATCGAGGAGGGCGCTCCCGACTGCGAAGCGCTCCACCTGCGCAAGGGCGACAGCTTCGTGCTCGACCCCGCCCCGGCGGCCGACACCGCGGCCGCGAAGTAGCCCGGGTCGCGCCTCCGATCGCGCGGCTACGACGCGCCGTGATAGGATGGGTCCCATGCTGCCGGACCATCGCGCACGCACGTTCTCGCTGTCTCGCTCGCTCCGTTCCTCTCGCGGACTCGCGCTCTGCGCCGCCTGGCTCCTGGTCGTCGGTGTCGCCGCTGCACCCGGGTGCGGTGGCGATGACGACGGGACCGCGGAGACCGCGGGGAGCGCGGGGGCCGAGGCCGATGCGGGGGAGCAGGATGACGCCTCCGCGGGCGGGGCGGCGGGGGCCTCGGGGGCTGCGGGTGCTTCGGGTTCCGACGCATCCGTCGATGCGCCCGCCGACACCGGTGCCGAAGCAGCCGTGCTTGGCGGATCGTGCGAATCGCTGCCGTGCGTCGCTGGCACCCTCTGCACCGAAGACCCCTGCTCCGCCGACTTCTGCCCGCAGACCTGCAAGAAGGAGGTGGCGTCGTGCGCGGTGTCGCCATCCCCGTGCGCCAGCGGCGAGGTGTGCGTGACCTCGGTGACCTACCCGACGCTGCGCAGCTACTGCATCCCGGCGGCGAAGGCTTTCGCCGCGTGCGACCCGGTGAGCTGGGAGACGTGCATCGCGGGGTACTACTGCGCCGACGCGCCCTCGGATCCGTTCGGCAGCGTGTGCCTGTC
>CAYMUE010000068.1:2976-8962 GCA_964393505.1 uncultured Polyangiaceae bacterium | reverse complement strand
CGGGGTACTACTGCGCCGACGCGCCCTCGGATCCGTTCGGCAGCGTGTGCCTGTCGCGCAGCGACGAGGGCAAGTCGTGCACGAACGAGCCTGGTGGGTGCAAGGACGGGCTGCGGTGTCTCAACGGCGTGTGCGTGCCGCGCAAGGAGCTGGGTGCGTTGTGCGTGGGCTCCGGGGAGTGCCTCGAAGGGCTGTTCTGTGCCGAAGACACGGGGCAGTGCGAGGCGGTCCACCAGGTCGGGGGCAAGTGCCGTGCGGGCAACGCCGTGTGCAAGGGGAGCGATTGCCTGTACCTGTCGCCCTACTGCGCAGAGGGGTTGGTATGCGACGACTCCGGGGTGACCGGGTGCTTCCACGACACCAACTGTTCGGATACCGAACCGTTCTGCTGTGGCACTCCCGACGCCGGAACCACCGGCGTGTGCGGCACCGAGTTCAAGTGTCTCCGGCCGGAAGGCGTCTGCGCCACGGCCCCCGCTCCCTGAGCCCCCGCCTCAGCGAGCCAATCCGCCCAGTCCGAGCCTGCGCCGCAGCACATCCATCGCCTGCCTGCCCGTCTCGGTGACCGGCTCGTAGACGTCCGGGGACACCGCCTGCGCAACCTCCTCGACGGGTGCCTGCGGATCCTGCCTCACCCGCCCGATCGCGTCGGCAAACGCCTGCATGCTCTCGAACCGGTTCTCCGGCGCCTTGCGCGTCGCCCGCGCAATCATCGCCTCGATCCGCGCGTCCAGCCCCTCGCAGAACCAGCTCGCGGGCGGCATCTCCAGCACCACCTGCTGGGCGATGAGATCGAGATCCGATGGCGCGTCGAAGGGCAAGTGCCCCGTGATCGCGCGGAACAGGACCACGCCGAGCGAGTACACGTCGGAGCGGGCGTCCACGCTCTCCGCCAGCACCTGCTCGGGCGACATGTACGCCGCCGTGCCGATGACCTTGCCGCTGCCGGAGTGGGACTGCATGTCGGCCGTGTGCAGCTTGGCCAGCCCGAAGTCGAACAGCCGCACCTCTTCGGGAGCGCCTGGCTCGCCCAGCAGGAAGATGTTGTCCGGCTTGACGTCGCGGTGGACGATCCCGGCCCGGTGCACCGCGCACAGGCCGAGCGCAGCCTGGTGCACGACCCGCATCGCCGTGTCCACCGGCAGGACACCGCAGCGCCGAACGCAGTCGCCGAGAGACTCGCCCTGCAGGTGCTCGATCACCAGGAACGGCCTTCCGTCGAACAGCTTGCCCACATCCAGCACCCGCACCACCCCAGGGTGATCGATCTCGAGCAGCGCGTGCGCCTCCCCGAAGAACCGCCGGCACTCGCGCTCGTCGTCGGCGTACTGCCGCGCCAGGATCTTCACCGCCACGTTCTGCCCGGTCTCGAGATCCGTCGCGCGGTACACCCGCGCCATGGACCCGTGCCCGATCAGCTCCCCCAGCTCGTAGCGTCCCGCCACCACCCGCCACGATGGCGACCCGCCCGCCGCGGCGTCCCCGTCGTCCGCGTCCAGACGCTCCGCGAGCCGGGCTCCGTCGCGCGGACAGAACACCCGCCGATCGTAGACCCGCCGACAGCGCGGACACACCATCGCCGCCGAGCGGGACGCGGGCTGCTTCGAGCGGGTCACGGTGTGGGCTCCATGGTCGCGTGCGTCGGCCTGCGACTTGACCACCGCGAGTCTACCACGACTCGTTCGTCGTCACGGAAGTCGAGCGCACGACACCGGCAGGCGCGCTCGCAGCCTCAGCCGCACACGCCGCTGAGACACTTCTGGCCGGGGGAACACATGTTGTAGCAGGCGCCGCAGTTCGTCTTGTCCGCGGACAGATCCTTCTCGCATCCGTCGAACGACATCATGTTGCAGTCGCCCCACATCGGACTGCAATCGCCGAGTTGGCACTTGCTGTAGACACACGAGCCGGCTGCATGCGGGTAGGAGCAGGTCTTGCCGCAGGAGCCGCAGTTCGACGGATCCGACGAGAGCACGGCCTCGCAGCCGTTCGAGGGGTCGGCGTCGCAGTTGCCGAAGCCGAACTCACACTGCAGCACGCAGCTTCCCGCCGAGCACGCGGGCGTTGCGTTGGCGGCCGGTGGGCACACTTTGCCGCACGCGCCGCAGTTGTTCGGATCCTGCAGGAGCGGCGTCTCGCAGCCGTTACCGACCGGCGAGCCGGCCTCCGAATCCGCCGCGTCTCCCGCCTCCGAATCCGCCGCATCTCCCGCGTCGTATCCGGCGTCCGTCCCAGCATCCCCCCCGGGGAGGCTGTCGCAATCGCCGAACCCCGTCACGCACACCGGGGATTCGCACACGCCTGCCGTGCAGTCCGACACCATGTTCGGCGGCGCAGTGCACGCGTTGCCGCATTCGCCACAATGGTCCGGATCGTTCAGCGCATCGACCTCGCACCCGTTCATCGAGATGACGTCGCAGTCCAGCCGATTCGCGCTGCAGGTACCGACCGCGCACTTGCCCTCGCTGCACGCCGCGATCGCGAACGGGATCGCGCAGGGGGTGCACGACGCCGAGGCACACCCGTAGCCGGGATCGTCGGTCTTCACACAGACGTTCGAGCAGACCTTCTCGCCGGACTCGCACGTGAGCGGCGAGTCCGGCTCGTTCACCACATCGGACGGACCGTCCGCGACGTCCTCGTCGATCGCGTCGTCGGCTGCGTCGTCCTGGGCCGAATCCGGCGCCGAATCGTCGGGCGCAGCGTCCGGCTGTGCATCGACGGAGGTCTCGGGCTCGGATACGTCGCTGGAGGCATCGGGCAGCGCCGGATCGTCGCCCCCCGCCAGGTCGTCGTAGGAGGGTTTCATCAACGTGCAGGCCGCCGTCATCGAGCCGAGCAGCAGCACGCCGAGAGCGACCAGTCCGGGCTTGTGGAATGTGATGCGCATGGCGAGCTCCGTGGCCTCAGAACCTCGTGGTGAGACGGACCATGCCCGAGCCTCGGGAGCCGGGCGCGACGTCGATCCAGGCGCGAGGAGGCGGTTCGGCAGCCGGGCGGCGCAGCAGCATCCACACCGCAGCTCCGAGGGAGACGACTCCCACACCCAGGGAGATGTCGGCGACGAGATAGCGCGTGTTCATGGACGATACATCGTCATCCGAACAGTTCGGCGCGCAGGTCTTCTGCAGGTCGTCTTCCTTGCTCTTGCCCGTCGCTCCGAACACGGCCGCGGCCCCGAGGGCCACCAGGCCGACTCCGCCGAGCACGTAGGCCCCCGTGGGCGTGCGCCCCGAGGCCGCCGGAGGCGGAAGCTTCTCCGTGCGCGGCGCGAAGTCCCCCCGCACCTGTCGATTGCGCTCCCCTTCGTTGAGCACGAACTTCTGCTCGTGCCGCGTGCCGTCGGCCAGCACGAACAGGAACGTGTGCTCCCCCGGGTCCAGCTCGAATGCGCGCCCGTCGAGCCGCTCGGTCAACGGCTCGCCGTCCACGCTCACCTTCACGTCCGTCACGTCCCGGCCCTGACGGTCGATCGCCGAAGGAACTACCGAAGGAATCGCCGCCCGCGCATCGGCGAGCCACTTCGAGCACTCGTCCCGCACCACCGCGGGACACGAATCCTGCGCGCAGGCCGCGAACTGCTCGGCCGCCGCACGGTGCTTGCGCGCCGTGCGCGCCACCTGCCCCTGCTCGTGTGCAGAGAAACACTGCTTCTTGTCCACCGGCGCCGCCTCGGCGCCAGCCCCTTGCAGACACACCCCGCACGCCAGGGCGCTCCCTATCGCTGCCCGCAGCCGGCAACTCCATCCCGAGACGAACATTCCCCCAGCTTAGGCGCCTCGAAGCCGCCTGCGCAATCAGAAGCACTCCGGCTTGTACCGCTTCACCCCGTCGGCCCCAATCGTGTACGGCGGCTTGCAGTTCGCCGGTTTCGCCGGGTAGGGAACCAGCTTGGGCTTCACCGAAGCACTGCTCGACGCAGGCGCCGATGCCGCCGCGCTCGCCGCGGGGAGCGCCGAGGCGGCCGGCTCCGTCGTGGTGGGACTCGCCGTGGCGCTCGCAGGGGCTGCGGTGGCTGCGCTCTCGACCGCCGTGGTGCTCGGGAGTGACGGGGAAGCGACCGCGGGCGGTCTGGGCCCAAAGGCTGCCGCCACACCGAAGCCGAGCAGCAGCGCACCGAGGAGGGTGGCCCCGAGGATCAGGACCTTGGTGCGTGTGGTCAGGCCGGGCGGTACGGCAGGTGCGTTGGCGCCGTCCCGCGACGATACCGGGGTCGCCACGGTCGCCCCCGAGACGCTGCCCAGGGCGATGTCCCCCGAGATCTCGGCGCCCGTGATCCGCTGCGGCGCGCGATCCAGAGGCGAGGCCGCCCCTTCGACCGCCGCGCGCTTGCGATCGAACGCCGCGATCGAGTCCCCAGCGATCGACTCGACCCACTCGCCAACCTCTCGCGCCGTGGCCGGCGGCAGCGTCTTCTCGAGCTCCACCGCCATCTCGTGCGCCGTCTGGTGTCGCTGCTTCGGGTAGGCCGCGAGCCCCTTGAGCACCACCGCGTCGAGCTCCGGCGATATCCCAGGCGAAACCGCGCTAGGTGCCCGGTAGTTCCCCTTCACGATGTCGTCGAGCATCTGCTGCGGATCGGTCGCCGTGAACAGCTCCTCCCCGGTCAGCATCTCCCAGATCACCACCGACGCCGCGAACACGTCGGTCCTGCGATCGATCGTCTTGCCCGCGATCTGCTCGGGCGCCATGTACTTGAGCTTGCCCTTGACCACGCCCGTGCCGGTCTGGTGGTACTGGTGCGAGGCCTTCGCGATCCCGAAGTCGAGCACGCGCGCCACACCGTCCGCGCCCACCATCACGTTCTGGGGGTTCACGTCGCGGTGCACGATGTTCAAGGGCTCGCCCGACTCCCTGCGGGCTTCGTGCGCGGCGTGCAGCCCGTAGAGCATGCCGGTCGCGATGGAGATCGCGATGCGCTGATCCACGCGCTTGCCCGCCTTCTGCAAGCGTCGCAGCAGCCGTGACAGCGGCACCCCGTGCACGTACTCCATCACGAGGAACAGCTCGCCTTCGAGCGCCACGACGTCGAGCACGGCGACCACGTTCGGGTGCTGGATCCGCGCTACGATGTGCGCCTCGTCCACGAACATCTCGCGGAACTCGGGATCCATCGCGAAGTGGTCGTGCAGACGCTTGATCGCCACCGTCTTCGCGAAGCCCACCTGCCCCTGCATGCGTCCGAGGTGCACCTTGGCCATCCCGCCCGACGCGATCTCGTCGTGCAGCGCGTATCGACCAATGACTCGGAGATTCCCCCCGGGATCGGAAGGTGGCACGACGGGGACCATATCACGCGCGGCCCGCGTTCCGAAATCCCCGTCCGATCCTCCCTCCCGGACCGTTCTCCTCGCTCCCATCGCCCGTCCCTCGGGGAGGGCTGGATTCGCGGTCGCGATCGTGCGAAGCAACCACGCATGACCGAACTGTCGAAGGCTGGGTTCGGGAGCCTCGCCCCTGTCCGGGCCGTGCTCCCGCTGATCCTGGGAATCGCGGGGGCTGCGCTCCTCGCGGGCTGCAAGGACGCCGCCGAGGCCGACTACAAGCGCTGCGAGCAGCTCGAGGCCCAAGGCAAGCTCGAGGAGGCCGCCGCCGCGTGCCGCGCCGCCAGCGCTGCCGACCGCAGCAGCCGCTTCGGGGAGCAGGCGACCAAGAAGGAGATCAAGCTGCTCGACGCGATCCAGGCGCGCAAGCAGGCCGACGTCGCGCGCGCCGCCAGTCAGGCCGATCAGGCAAAGGTCCAGGACGCGGAGTCGAAGGTGCAGTGGGTGCTCGAGTCCACTCCGCCCAAGGACCCGCAAGGTCTCTCCGAGAAGTGCATGGCCATGTCGCGCGACTTCGAGAACGCCTACTCCTGCACACCGAAGGACCCCAGCACCGTCCCCCCGGGTCAGCCCGTCCCCTTCCTCGAGGAGTGCACCGTCCTCGCCAACGCCAAGGGGTGCAAGCCTTTCAACCCCGACGTCCCCTCCCCGCGCTGGTGCTG
>CAYMUE010000068.1:0-2876 GCA_964393505.1 uncultured Polyangiaceae bacterium | reverse complement strand
TCGGCTGCGGCCCCGGAGCCGTTGCGCAGAGTGTCCGACCGGCGGACCCCACCGCATCCGGTGCCATGGGCGAGGCTCCCTGCCGCGAAGTCAGCGCCGGCGCCGAACCCCTCGTCGTCGATTGGAAACCCGAACAGCGCGGCGACCTCGAGGTCGCCATGAAGGACGGCCTCGCCGTCGTCGAATACACTTGCAAGGGGATCAAGGTCCTGAGCGATTGCCATATCGACGGCAGCTACACGTTTGCCGGCATGACGAAGAAGGAGCAGGTCATTCGCCTGACGAACTCCGACGAGGTCCAGGCGAACCTGCCGCTGAGCGGTGCGAAGATCGGCGGCGGACTGGCGCGGGGCTCCACCATCGATGTCGCGATGGTGCTGGTGGGCAAGCGACGGACGACCTGGCGTGAGCCCACCAAGGCCGATCTCCTGGGGCAGTGCGAAGGCGCCACGCACTTCGTTCGTTCTGCGAACATCGGCGCGTTTGCGATGCAGACGGGCACCTCGGCCAAGGCGAGCGCCGCGGCAGAGGTCTTCGGCGCAGGGGCGAGCGCGGAGTCGAGCAGCGAGAAGTCCACGGCCAACCGCGATGGCGACCCCAAGTCCTGCGAAGGTTCCTCACCCGACGCCAAGGCGCCTCCTGCGCAGTGCGGCGCCGCAGTCCGCCTCGTGCTCGCCCCCATCCGTCCCGCCGCGGACGCTCCCCCCGACAAGCCCGTCGCCGCGGTTGAGCCCCAGGAGCCCGAGTGCCCGCAGGGGCTCGTGCTCTCCGAGGGAAAGTGCACGAAGAAGGAAGACGCCACGACGCACCAGTGCGAGCCGTCGGCTGCCGACGACTGCAAGGCGCAGTGCGACAAGGGTCATGCGGGGAGCTGTGTCACGCTGGGGAAGTTGCACCTGCGCGGGGCCGGCGTGGACAAGGATGACGCGAAGGCCGCAGAGGTGTTCCAGAAGGCGTGCGACGGGAGCGATTCCGAAGGGTGCGCGGCGCTCGCCGCGCTCGTTGCTCGCACCGATTCCGTCAAGGCCGCGGGGCTCTGGATGAAGGCGTGCGACGGCGGCGTGTCCGCCGCGTGTACGGGGCTGGGCAAGGCGACGCTCGAGGGGGCCGGCACCGATAAGAACCCGGAGCGAGCGATGGCGTTGCTCCTGCGCGGATGCGACGGTGGCGATCCCGAGGGGTGCTCGGTAGCGGCCGACCGCGTGCGCATGGGTTCCTCCACCGAAGATCAGCAGCGCGCCGTGCAGCTCGACAACCGCGCTTGCCAGGGGGGCGTCACCCGCGCCTGCGTGAACGTGGGCAAGGCCTACGACGGTGGTTCGAAGGTCATGGGCCGCAACCCCGGCGTCGCGCAGATGGCGTTCCGTCGCGCCTGCTTCCGCGGTGACCCCCTCGGCTGCTTCGAGCTCGGCCGCTCCCTGTGGGACAGGAGTCCCGACGAGTCCAAACGTCACTTCCAGATGGCGTGCATCCGGAGCTATCAGCCCGCGTGCGCTGCTCTCAGCGTGCTGTATGGCGAAAAGCGCGCCGTGATGACTCCCCTCAATGTCAAGCAGCCCCTCGAGCAGTCCTGCCGCGCCGACAACGCACTCGACTGCACCATCCTCGGTCTCGTCGAGCTGGCCGCCAACAACAAGACCGTCGTCGTGTCGCTCCAGCGCGCCTGCACTCAGGGCCAGAAGATGGCCTGCAAGCTCGTGGAGCTCGCGAAGTAGTCCTCCCCCGCGCGTCTCTCATTCCCGGATGTCCTCACGCCTCGCCCCCTGTGCCCGCCGCGCCATGTCCTCCACCAGCGCCCTGCGCCGCGCGCCGATCATCCAGTTCGCCGTCTCCAGCCGTCCGATCGCCTCCGCAACGTGAGCCTCCGTGAGGTCAACAGACCCCTGGTTGGCCTCCGACATCACCCGGTGATCGGAGCGCGCGACGCGCCACCAGCCGGGATGCCCGATGCGCGCGCCCGCGGCCGCGAGACCGGGCAGCATCTCTTCGATGGGTGAGCCGGGGAAGTAGGCATACCGGTGCGCCATGAACGCCAGAAGTCCCTGCGACGGGCCGTCCCACAGAAGGCGCCAGAACCACTCCGTGCTCTCGCGCAGCATCGCGGGGGTCTCGCCCGGGTGATTGACCAGCACGCCGATTACGTACTCGACACCATGGCAATCGCAGGCGCGCAGGGCGCGCACCAGGTGGCTCAGGTAGGCCTCGGGCGATCGGGTCTTGTTCATGATTCGGAGCATCGCCGGAGAGGCGGAATCGACTCCGAGGTACATGACCGGCTTCAGCGGCGCCAGCAGCTCGGGATCGTCGGGGTCGAGCTGATCGGCGCGCACCTCGAGGCAGGGGCGGGCGCGCAGCGGATGGCGCGCAAGCTCCCGGAGGAACCCCTGGCGCCAGGGGCGGCGCAGCCCGAAGATCGCATCCTGGATGCGGAACAGCCCATCGGTCGACCGACGGTCCGCCTCGAGGCACTCGGCCACGGCGTGCTCCACCGACATCGTGTCGTAGTCCGAAGTGCGATTGGAGCAGTAGCTGCACGCGTGGGGGCAGCCGCGGCTCAGGAAGACCGAGGCCTGGTGATAGGGATACGAGCCGTCGGAGCGAAGCTGATCGAGCGGGGCAGGGGAGCCCTGCACGACCACGGGCCGATCGGGGCGAGGGGCTTCGCTCTCCGCCAGATTCGCGAGGAACAGCTCCCCCGGACCGGGCACGACGTAGTCGAGTGGGAAGGAGTCTCCCACTTTCGTGTAGTCTTCCTGCAGCACCGAGGGGTGATATCCGCCGACGGCCAGCACCGCCTCCGTCTACAGCCTGCGTCCGAGGGGTCCCACGGCGACCGAGCCCAGGTATTGGAAGCTGGTCCAGGCTGACACGCCGAG
>CAYMUE010000067.1:0-30195 GCA_964393505.1 uncultured Polyangiaceae bacterium | reverse complement strand
AGGGTGGAGTACAGGGCGGGCACCAGGAACAGCGTGAAGAAGGTGGACACGGCGAGTCCTCCGATCACGGCCCGCGCCAAGGGGAGGTTCGTCTCGCTCCCCTCGCCGATCCCCAGGGCCATGGGTGCGAGGCCGACGAGGGTTGCGATCGAGGTCATCAGGATGGGACGCAGCCGGGTGCGCCCCGCCTCGATGGTCGCCTGCATCATCGGCAGACCTCGCCCCCTGAGCTGGTTCGCGAAGTCCACCAGAAGCACTCCGTTGGAGACCACGATGCCGACCATCATGATGATCCCCATGAAGCTGTTGACGTTGAGGCTGGTGCCCGTGACGTAGAGCATGGTGAACACGCCTGTGACGCCGAGGGGCACGCTGAACATGATGACGAGCGGATCGAGCAGAGAGCGGAACTGCGAGGCGAGCACCATGTAGACGAGGACCAGGGCCATGATGGCGGCCAGGCCAAGGCCGGAGAACGCCTGCTTTTGCGCCGCCGACTGCCCGCTCAGCCCCACCGTGAACCCCTCCGGCATCGGCGTGTCGTCCACCACCTTCTGCACCGCCGTCGTCGCCGTCCCCAGATCCTTCCCAGGCGACACGTTCGCTGTCACGTCGATCAGCCGCTGCATGTACTTGCGCGTCACCTGCACCGGTCCGCTCGACCGCTCCACCTTCGCCACAGTGTCGAGCGAGACGATCGCTCCCGACGGCGACCTCAAGCCGATGTCCCCCAGGTGCTCGAGCGACGAGCGCCATCGATCTGCGAGTCGCACGTTGATGTTGTACTCGTTGCCGGTCTTCGGATCCGTGTAGGGGCTCGGGGAGAACTGCGCGCTGCCCACCAGGCTCGCGAGCACCGACTGCGCGATCTGCTGCTCCGTCAGCCCCAGCACCCCCGCCTTCTGCCGATCCACGTCCACGTCGAGCTGCGGATACGCTTCCTCCCGCGACACCTGCACGTCGGTCAGCAGCGGCTTCCCGTCCTCTCCCGTGAGCGCAGTGAGCTGCGCGGAGATCTTCCCGGCCAGCTCCGCACCATCCTTCAGATCGTAGCCGAGGATCTCGACGTCGATCGGCGCTGCCGAGCCGAAGTTGAGGATGCGCTTGACGATGCCGCCCGTGAAGAAGAAGAACTGCACGCCGGGGAACGAGTCACGGAGCTCCTTGCGCACGAGCTCGGAGGCCTCGATGTCGTTGAAGGGGCGTTCGCTGCCGGGAACGAGGTTCACGCTGACCGACCCCGAATGAGGTCCGGTGTTGCCGCTGAACAGCCCGCCTCGTCCGGCAGGAAGCCCCGACGACGAGAAGACCATGTTGTACAGGGGCTTGCCGCCGTCCTTTCCGGGAAGCGTGAGCGCGCGCTTCACCGCCTCCTCCACCCGGATCGCGACCTGCTCGGTCCTCTCCACCCGCGTCCCGATCGGCGTCCGGAAGTTGATCGAGAACTGTGCCTCGTCCGTCGCAGGGAAGAACTCCGTCGGCAGCTTCCGCATCAGCCCCAGCGACGCCACGAACACCGCAAGGATCGCCACCACCGTGATCGCGCGGTGCCGCAGCACCCAACCGAGGGATCGCGCGTAGGCATCGTCGAGACGCCCGAGAACGTGCTCGATCCCCCGCACGAAGAAGTTCTTGCGCACGCCGGCCCCGGAGCGGAGCGTGTACAGGCACATCAGCGGCGTGACGGTCCGCGACACGAGGAAGCTCATGATCAGCGCGAACGCGATGGTCATGGCCAGCGGCAGGAAGAGGTTCAGCGCCACTCCGGTCAGGAACAGCACCGGGAGGAACACCACGATCGTCGTCACCGTGGACACGAAGATCGGCATCGCGACCTCCTGCGCCGCCCCCAGCACCGCCTTGGTCCGATCGGTCTCCGTCTCCAGATGACGATGGATGTTCTCGAGCTCCACGATCGAGTCGTCGACCAGCCGCCCCACCCCCAGCGCCAGCCCGCCCAACGTGAAGATGTTGAGCGTCTGCTTGGTGAAGTACAGCAGCATGAACGTCGCGATGATCGACAGCGGGATCGCCACGGCAATGATCCCGGTGGCCCGCAGGTTCGCAAGGAACAGCAGGATCACCAGGATCGCGAGGGCTCCGCCGAACACCGCCTCGTGCTCCAGGGAGCTGACCGAGGCGCGGATGTACCTGGACTGGTCGAAGGACACGGCGAGGGTCACGTTCGGCGGGATCCCGCGCATCTTCGGGAGCGCTTCCCGGAGCGAGTCCACCACCCCGATCGTGTTGGCCCCCGGCTGCTTCTGCACCCGCAGCATCACAGCCCTCTGCCCGTTGATCCGCACAATCTCCGTCTGATCCGCAACCCCGTCGTCGATCTCGGCGATGTCCGACACCCGCACCGGCTGCGTCCCCGTGGATGCCCCGGAATTGCCCACGCGCAACACCACGTCGCCCAGATCCTTGGGCTCGACGATCTGCGTGTTGGAGAACACGTTGTAGTCGCGCTCCCCGGCTCGCAGGTTGCCGCTCGGCAGCAGGAGGTTCGAGCTCCGCACCGCGGACACCACGTCCAGGATCGCCAGGTTGCGCGCCCGCAACGCGTCGGGATCCACCTTCACCAGAATCTGACGCGTTTGCCCGCCTCCCACGTTCGCGCTCGCCACCCCGGGCAGCCGCTCGATCTGCGGCTCGATCGTGTTGAGCGCCAGGTCATACAGCTGCCGCTCGTCGAGCCCCTCGCCGTTCACCGTCACCGACGCCACCGGCATGTTGCTGATGTCGAACTTGATCACGAACGGCTGCTGGATCCCGGTCGGAAGCTGGTTGTAGATCTGCGCCACCCGCTGCGACACCTCGAACTGCGCGTTGTCGAGATCGGTGCCGAAGTTGAAGTACACGCTCACGACCGACACGCCCTGCTTCGAGAACGACTCCACCCTGTCCACTCCGGGCGTCGCACTCACCGAACGCTCGATCGGCTCCGTGATCGACTTCTCGATGTCGTCGGGACCGGCCCCTGTGTAGAACGTCGCCACCCGCACCAGGGGCATCGAGATCTCCGGGAACAGATCCACGCTCAGCCGCGTGAACGACACGTAGCCGAGCACGCAAACCATCAACGACATCATCAGGATGAAGATGGGATTGCGGAGAGCGAGTCGCGTCAGCCACATGGTCCTGCCACCTGCCGCCTCGTGCGCTGCACCGGCCGCTCGGATCGCGGGCCGACGGCATCATTCGCGCGGGTCAATCGTGTGCCTTCTCTTGCTTGGGTTCCTGTTTCGGATTCTCCGCACGACGCTGCCCCGTGTACGGATCGACGTCGCGCACGACCCGCACCGCGGTCCCGTCGGCCAGTCCGTCGGCGCCTGCCACCACCACCTCTTCCCCAGCCTTCAGCCCCGACAGCACCTCCAGCCAGTTGCCCCCGTCGTATCCGGTCTGCACCGCCCGTCGCTCCACCTTGTCGCCGTTCAGCACGAACACGTACTTCTGCGCGTTGCTGATCTGCATCGCCGCAACCGGCAGCACCGCCACGTTCGGATGCACCTCGAGGACCACCGCGCCCCGCCCGTACATGCCCGGTCGCAAGACGCCGTCGGGGTTCTCCAGGTGGACCTCGGCCTCCAGGGTGCGCGACGCCGGATCGAACCCGGGCGCAAGACGCACCACCTTCCCCGAGAACGACTTGCCGGGCAGCGCGTCCACCTCCACGTGCGCGTCCTTGCCCACCGTGACCCCCGCAGCCTCTCTCTCCCTCACCGCGATGAACACCCGCAGCGTGTCGATCCGCGCCACCGTCAGGATCGTCCCCGTGCCCGCGGTCGGCCCCACCAGCGCACCCGGATCCAGCTTGCGCGCCGCCACGACCCCGTCGAGCGGAGACTGGATCCGCGTCTCGCCCAGCCGCACCCCCAAGGCCCCCGTCTGCGCTCGCGCCGCGGCTTCCTGCGCTTCCGCCGTCGCCAACGCGGCCGCCGCCTGCTGCAGCTGCTGCTGCGATACGACCCCCGAAGGCGCAAGCTGCTGCGCTCGCTCGTAGTTCGCGCGCGCCAGCGCTACGTTCGCCTGCGTCTGCGCCAGCGCGCCCCTCGATGCCGCCAACTGATCCGGCAGATCGCTCGGACGCACCAACGCGAGCAGTTGCCCTTTCTTCACCTTGTCGCCGCGATCCACGAAGACGGCGTCCAGGTAGCCGAGGGTCTTGGCGCCGACGTCGGCCTGCGCCAACGGGCGCAGATCCACGGGAGCATGGGCCTCGACGTCGACGTTGCGGGCCTCGATCTTGCCCACGGACACCATGGGAGCGGGCCGCGCGCGCGGCCCCTTCTCCGCAGCACCGCCGCGAGAGCACGCCCCCAGCAGGAGACAGGCTCCGACGAGCGAGTGGACGGCCAGCGCACGCAACTTCATGTCGCCGGTCGGTGTAGGCCGGCACAGCCTCCGTCGCAAGCCGCATCCCCGCAAATCTGGCGACTTTCTCCAGGCGGCTGTACCGTGACCGCGTGCGGCCCCTTCCCGATGAACACCTCCAAGAGATCCGGGCTCGGGCTCGGGCTCGGGCTCGGGTATGGGTGTGGGCGCTGATTCCGGTTGCCGGTGCAATGCTCGCCGGGTGCAACAACGGGAGCGATGAGACGCGTCGCACGATCGCGCCGGCTGCCTCGTCCGCTCCCCTCTCAACGCCCGTTCCCGCTCCCTGCGCCTCTCCCGAAGCTTCCGCGAAATCGCCCCCCGCGCCGCGCATCTTCTCCAAGCGAAGACACGTCTGGATCTACCCGTCGCCGTCCACTCGCTCCCAATGGATCGGGTTCCTCGGGCTCGGAGGATCGGTCGCGCTGCGCGACGGCGCGGCAGTCCGCGGCGAGGGGTGCGCGCAGTTCCATCCGGTCGAGCCGCGCGGGTGGGTCTGCCTCGACGAGCGAACGACGCTCGATCCAAGCGACCGGGAGTTCGCCGCCATTTCGCGCTTCACGCAGCGATGGGACGCCGCCTTTCCGCTGTCCTACGGCGAGGCGAAGGAGACGCCGCGGTACTGGGCGATTCCTTCGTATGCCGAACAGAAGCGGCGCGAGTGGAACCTCGACGGCCACCTCGCTGCACTGAACACGCTGCGGCAGGAAGTGACGGATGCGCAGGCCTTGCCCCCCTCGCTCGCGGGCGTCGATCCGAAGCTGGCCGGGCATGGACCGGACGAGCGCTGGCGCGACGTGCCGCGTGTCCACGAGTACCGGACGAACGTGCCCGCAGGCTCGACCATCTCCTGGATCGACGAGTTCGACGCCGAGGGGCGCACGTGGCTGGTGACCGGGGATCTCGCGTTGGTACCCAAGGACAAGGTCGCTCCGTTCGCGCGGTCGGAGTTCCGCGGCCTGGCGCTCGACGACGACCACAAGCTCCCGCTCGGCTGGGTGCGGGGCAAGCCCCGGCCCAAGCTGAGGCGCGGTGCGGACGGCGCCTTCACGGCCGACGGCGAGTGGCCGAGGCTCACGCGGTTCGGTCTCACGGGGCGGCGCGAGCAGAGCTCGGGGCGCACGTATCTGGAGACGACCGACGGGGGAGCGTGGATCGACGAGCGTCACGCTGCGGTGGCGCGACCTTCTGCGATCACGCCGTGGGGCGATGCCGTGATCGGGGCAACGGCAGATGCTGGCAGGGCGGTTCGGCGGACGCGTTCCGCGCCGCCGACGACGAGCCGCGCCACGTGGGTGGAGGTCGATGTCCATGGCGGGTGGCTGATTGCGTACGAAGGTCCGGAGCCGGTGTATGCGACGCTCGTATCCCCCGGGCGGGGCAGGACCCTGCGAGGGGGCGATGACGAGCTGGTGGAGTCGGCCACACCGCCGGGCGTGTACGACGTGCTCGGCAAGTACCTGGCCTCCACGATGGCGGTGACGTCGATCGTCCACTTCGACGTGACCTTCGCCATGCCGTTCTTCGGGACCTACGCGTTGCACACGTCGTACTCGCACGATCGGTGGGGCGAGAAGAAGAGCCTTGGGTGCGTGAATCTCGCGCCGATCGACGCGCGCTGGCTGTTCGCGTGGGCCGAGCCGTCACTGCCGGAAGGCTGGCATGGTGCGAGCTTCCAGGCCGACACGGGCTACCGCACGATCGTGGTGGTGCACTAGTCGCTCTTGACGGGCTTGCCGCCTTCGGCCTTCACGAAAGGAATGGCGGAGGAGAGCTGCTTGTAGCGCTTGACCATTGCTTCGGCACGCGAAGCATCCTGCTTGAACAGGTTGGTCTTCTCCTCGGGATCGGCCTTGATGTCGTACAGCTCGTAGCGCACGTCGCGCCCGAACGAGATGAGCTTCATCCCCTGCTCGTCGATCAGCGCCCGGCGGCGCACGTTCAGCGTGTCGGCAGGAAGATCGCAGAGGACGGGACGCTGCGGCTGGGGCTCGCCGGCGATCTCCGACACCAGGCTGGTGCCGGGCAGGCCTTCGGGCTTCTTGACGCCGAGCAGGTCGAAGATGGTGGGAACGAGATCGATGTGCGAGCGCCATCGCGGGATGGTCTTGGGTTGCACGCCGGGGATGTGGATGAACAGCGGCACCCGCACCAGGACCTCGTAGACCTCGTAGGCGTGCTTGAGCAGGCCTTTCTCGCCGAACGCCTCGCCGTGATCCGCGGTGACGATCACCGCCGTGCGCTTCCCCCACGGCTGCGTCTCGATGAAGTCGAACACCTTCTGCAGATGACGGTCGGTGAAGTACATCTCCTCGTCGTAGCGATCCCGGTTCTTCTTTCCGAAATCCGGACCATCCTCGTGCGAGTGGTAGTCGTGGTGGGGGTCCATGAAGTGGTAGTAGGCGAAGAACTTCCCGGAGACGTTCTCGGGTTTGGAGAGCTGGGACTGCAGGAGCTTCACGTGGTCGGGAGACGTGATGTAGGGGTCGCGGTCGTAGTCCCACTCGATCTTGGGGACGATCTCCCAGGTATCGAAGCCCTGGTGGAAGCCGGCGGCGCTCTTGAAGTACATATGGGCGTGCCCGCCGAGGGTCCTGACGCCCTGGGCTTGCAGGGACTCCGCCATGAAGTCGTTCTTCTGCTTCCAAGTGGTGAAGAAGGTGGTGTTGCGGGCCAGGGACGACGGGTACTTGCCGCTCAGGAGTCCCGCGACCGACCGGGCGGTGAACGACGAGATGGAGTAGCCGCGTTCCCAGCGCACGGACTGCTGGTAGTACTTGGTGAGATTCGGAGCGATATCCCGCGCGTATCCGTTCCAGGGCATGTCGTCGCGCATGGCGTCGATGACCAGCAGCACGACGTTCATCGGCCCGAGCGATCCTGCGGCGGCGGATGATGTTGCCGCCGAGGCTGTCGGTGTTGCAGGAGCGGGAGCGGCGGCGGAGGACTTGGGGTTCGCGGAAGAAGGCGGAGCGGAACGGGCGGCGGAGGGAGCGGACGAAGCGGCGAGCCCGTTGGAGTCGTTGCTGCAGCCGGCCAGCGGGAGGAGGGAGGCGACGGCGGAGAGTGCGGCGAGGGTTACGGTACGGAATTCCATGGGGGGGAGAAGGTGCCGCGAGGAGGGTGAATGGGCAAGTTCGTGGAGGCCGCCCGATCTGCGCGCCTCCTGCGGCCGTGATGTGTGCCAATGTGCCGAATCCTTCCGAAGCCTCGCCTCCTCGGCAATCCGCATCACGCCGCCGATGAGACCAAAGCAGGAGCCCCCCGTGGCGAGCGGTGACGTGATGCGTCAGGAGCAACGCGAAAGGCCCGGAGGAACGGGCCGCCGGAGGGGCGCCCGCGAAGCGTGCCCGGTCAACATATTTGTAGTGGAAGTCGCGGCGTTCGTGCGAACATGAGATCATGAGCGTGCGTGGTGTCGACAACGACGCGGACAGGGTGAGGGAGCTCCGGTCCACCAAGCTGCAGCGTCTTGGGAAGTACCGATTCATCGCCGAGATCGGCCGGGGAGGCATGGCCGATGTCTACCTGGCGGTGATGGAGGGGCCGTCGGGATTCAGCAAGCTGATCGCCGTGAAGATGCTGCGACAGCAATTTGCCGAGCAACTTGAGGGACGTGAGATGTTCCTCAACGAGGCACGGTTGGCGTCGCGCCTCGATCACCCGAATGTGGTGAGCGTGCTCGAAGTCGGTGAAGAAGACGGCAACCTCTTCATCGCGATGGAATACTTGCGCGGGCAGCCGCTGTCGCGTCTGCTGGCGCGGACGCGCACGGCGGAGTCGGAGCTGATCCCCCTGACGGTGCAGTTGAGAATTCTGTCCGAGGCCCTTGCAGGGTTGCAGCACGCCCACGACAGCAAGGACTTCGACGGCACAGCGCTGCAGCTGATCCATCGTGACGTGACGCCGCACAACATCTTCGTGACCTATGACGGGATGGTGAAGGTGTTGGACTTCGGGATCGCGAAGGCGGTGTCGAACTCGAACGAGACGCGGGAGGGGATCCTCAAGGGCAAGGTCGCCTTCATGGCGCCCGAGCAGCTCATGGCCGAGTCGGTGATCGATCGCCGCGTGGACATCTACGCCGTGGGTTGCTGCCTGTGGGAGATCATCGCCAAGCGGCGTCCCTTCAAGGGCATGTCCGACGTGGCCCTGCTCACCCGTGTAGCGACCAAGGGGTGCCCGGCGATTCGGGAGGCGGTGCCCGACATCCCCGACGAGCTCGAGCGGATCTGCATGAAGGCCGTGGCGTTCAGCGCGGCGGACCGATATCAGGAGGCAGCCGACTTCCAGTCCGACCTGGATGCGTACATCCAGAGCACGGGCGCGCGCGTGACGCGCAAGGAGATCGGCAAGTACCTGTCCGACCTGTTCGCCGAGGAGCTCGAGCGCGCCCAGCACGTCATCGAGACCAACCTCTCCAAGGCCGCCCTCTCGAACACCGCGGACCTCGCATCGCACTCCCTCGCGTTGACCGGCTCCGGTTCCTGGTCCTCGAGCAACGAATCGTCCGCCCCCTCGGCTTCCACGGACCAGAGCGCGGCCCTGTCGCTGGCCCGCGGCGCTGGCGCCACCCCGGGTCGCAAGGCCAAGCTCCTCGTCGCCGGAGTCGTCGTCGGACTGGTCGGCGCGGCCTCCGTCGCCTTCGCCCTGCGCTCCAAACCCCCGGCCGATCCCTCCACCGGACAGCCCTCCGCCACGGTCGCACCGGAGTCGTCCATCAAGCTCACGCTCCGTGCACAGCCCAACACGGCGAGGCTCTTCGTCGACGGCGCCTCGGTCGCGACCAACCCGATGGAGATGACCGTTCGCAAGGACGGTGCGAAGCACACGATTCGGGCGGAGGCCCCGGGGTACATCGAGAAGTCCCAGGATCTGATCTTCGATGGCGACAAGGAGGTGGTCCTGGTGCTCGAGCAGGCGCCGGTGGCGGCGGCGCCTTCGGAGACCAGGCCTGCGCCTGTGCGCGGCGCCCCGGTGCCGTACGTGGGTGGACCGCGTCCGCCGGACACGAAGGCCACGGCGACGGCGACGGCGGCACCGCCTCCCACCACGGCGCCCACGCCGGCTCCCACGCCGACTGACAAGTCGAAGCAGAAGCGGCAGCTCGACGACGACAACCCATTCGAGAAGAAATGAGGCACGACAGCGATGACGTTGCGGATTGCATCGCGTTTGGTTCAGCTTGTGGGTGTCTGCTTGTTCGTGATTCCGACGATCGCCTCGGCCGAGCCTGCGCAACCGGCTGGCGGGAGCACGGAGGAAGCCGGAGCGCGCTACAAGCGCGGCCTCGAGATGTATCGCGAGGAGAACTTTCGCGGCGCCCTGGTCGAGTTCAAGCGAGCCTACGAGCTCACCCACGAATACAAGGTCCTCTATAACGTCGGCCAGGTCTGCTACCAACTGCAGGACTACGTCTGCGCCGTCACCTCCTTCGAGCAATACCTGCGCGATGGCGCCGCCGACGTCCCCGCCGAGCGCCAGCAGACGGTGCGCAACGAGATCCAGAAGCTCCGCCCCAGGATCGCCAACGTCACCTTCGTGACCAACGTGCCGGGCGTGTCTCTCACGATCGACGACGTCCCGGCGGGCACGACGCCCTTGGAGCCGAGGCTGGTCAGCGCGGGAGCGCACCGGGTCACGGCCACCAAGGAGGGGTATCTCCCCTTGTCGCAGACGATCGAAATCGCAGGGGCCGATCAGCCCACGATTCGCTTGACGCTCGTGCAGGCGGGCGGCGCACGCGTCGTGGTCCGAGAGAAAGTCGCCCCGACCTCCCAGTGGACTACCCTCTCCTATGTCGGACTCGGTGTCGGTGGCGCCCTCATCGCCGGCGCCGGCGTCACCGGCTTCATGGCCCTGAACTCCTCCAGCAAAATGAAGGATGAGCAGTACGTAGGCAGCCCGAGCAGCGAGGCCACAGGCCTGCAATCCGACGTCAAGGCCTACCGCTTGACCACCGACATCCTCGCCGGCGCGGGAGTCATCACCCTGGCTACCACGCTCTACTTCACCCTCACTCGCAAGGTCGAAGCCCCGGCGACTGCGCCGGAGAAGAAAACCTCGAGTCTCGGCGTCCTCGTTGGACCTGGCGGCGCGTCCGTCGTGGGGAGCTTCTGAACATGACTCGTAGAATTCCCACCGTTGTCACAAGCCTCCTCCTCCTGGCCATGAGCGCAAGCTGCTCGCTGATCGCCGACTCCACCCTCAAGAGCGGCATCGGCGAGAAGTGCTCTGCCGACGACGACTGCCAGGGCGGCGTTTGCAGCGCAGGATTCTGCTCACGCGACTGCACCTCCGACGCCAACTGTCCGAGCCCGTCCATCTGCATCGAGAAGCTCTGCAAGCTCGGATGCACCGCCGACACAGCCTGCGGAACCGGCAAGATCTGCGAGAAGAATGCCTGCCAGGAGGGATGCCGCCTCGACACCGAGTGCGGTGCCGGCCAGATCTGCCTGAACCTCTCCTGCGCCACCGGGTGTCGCGACGACTCGGGATGCAACACGGCCAGTGAGATCTGCGAGGGCAACGCGTGCATCACCGGCTGCCGCAACGACGACGCCTGCGGCGGAGCCGCCGCGGGCAAGGTGTGCGAGAACAAGAAGTGCCAGTCGGGCTGCCGCGACGACAGCAACTGCGCTTCCCTGCCGGGCACGATCTGCGAGGCGCTCGCCTGCATCTCGGGGTGCCGGACCGATGCCGCCTGCTCCCTCGGCAACGTCTGCGAGCTGTCCACCAAGACGTGCAAGCCGGGTTGCACGACCGAGCACGGGTGTCCCTCCGGAGAGTACTGCGACAACGGCGCGTGCAAGGCCACTCTGGCGGTCTCGGCGATCCTCGCCGGCGATGCGACTCAACCCACCGAGGACGGACTCTCCGCGAGCCACAAGAGCGGCCTCGACGTCGCGTCGTCGGTGGAGCCCTACGTGCAGTTCGACGCCACGCAGCGCTACTCGGTGGTCAGCAACAAGCGCACGACGGCAGAGGTCACCGCCGCCATCGACGACCAGATCTCCAAGGGCGCGAAGGTCGTCATCACCACGACGCGCACGGCGAACGACGCCGCCCTGGTGGCCGCACCCAAGTACCCCAACGTCAAGTTCCTGGCCATGGGAGCCCGCAGCAACGGCAGCCTGGGCAATGTGGGCGCCTACTACGGCAAGACCGACAAGCAGTGGTACGCCACCGGCCAGCTCGCGGCGCGCGAGGCCAGCACGGGCATCAAGTGCATCGGCATGGTCCTGCCAACCCCCACCAAGCAAATCATCCGCGAGACCAACGCCTTCGCCCGCGGTGTGCAGTACTTCAACCCCGATATCAAGATCGTCATCCGATGGGTCGGCGCCACCAAGGATGTCCAGCCCCTCGGCCAGCCGACCAACTCCTACAAGGCCACTCACTACGACTTCGACACTGCCTCCGAGGACAAGCTGTATCGCGAGGAGCTCCTCGCCGCCCAGCTCGCCGACCTCGGCTGCACCCTCGTCGGCCACCGCACCGAGACCCAGCGCGTCATCAACTTCGTCGAAAAAATCGCCAACCGCGTCAACATCGCCAAGCAGAATCCAGCCAACAAGAACCTCTTCTCGATGGGTGCGGATCACAAGGACGCCTGCAGGACCGGAGGAGTTCCGGGCGGTGCCTGGGTCGCCTCCTGTCTTGGCGCCCCCTACTGGAACTGGGGCCCCCTGTACACCGACCACTTCCAGGAGATGTACAACGCCCTTTGGGCCGGCGAGGTCACTGGTCTCGACTTCACCGTCGGAACCTCCGGACTCATGAAGTTCGAGCTCAGCCCCAACACCACGGCGACCGGCATCGGCAGCGACGTCGACGAGGCTGTCTTCGGTGCCGTCGCCAACCTGCAGCCCGACGCGGTCTTCAAGGGACCGTTCAGCTTCAACGGCCAGCGCGACGTCAACGCCGACGGCTCCCCTGACAGCAATCAGTCGGTGCTGTCCGCGTTCTCGGTCCCCGAAGACGAGCTCGAGCGCATCTGCTGGTTCGTGCAGGGCATCTACGAGCTGCCCGACTACCAGAGCATCTCGCTGGCCTCCATCATCCCGGCCATGGTGCCCTATGGTCCGCCCGTCAGCGGACAGATCACCACCGTCGAAAACACCACCGACTCCAAAACGAAGTACGGCGACGTCTACTCGTTCGTCGGCACCACCCTGTCCCAGAACCCGGCGCAGGTGATGAGCTGCCCGTTGAACTGATGCAATGAGCTCACCCGTGAGGGAGGATTGAAATGATTCGCATGCGACTTGGCACCGCTCTCGTGTTCTCCATTCTCGGTCTCGGCCTGATGGGCTGCGAGGAGGCGCTCGACGAGCCCACTCCCGTGCAGGCGGATTCAGGCACGCCCGACGTGGCCGACGACCAGTCCGTCAAACCCGACGTCGTGCAGCCCGAGGCCTCTCCCGATGTCGCCCCGGACGTCACCCCCGATGTCCTCCCCGATAACGTGATCGCCGACGTCGTCCCCGAGGCCGAGCCCGAGGCTGAGGCCGAGGCGTCGGTGCCGCAGCCTTCCGGCGAGGTCCAGATCCTGACGATCAACGACTTCCACGGCCAGCTCGATCCCCTCTCCAGCGAGGAGGGAGTGATCACCTCCTACTACGGCGGAATCGGCTACCTCTCCACCTACTTCAAGGAGGAGCGTGCAGCGAATCCGAACACAGTCATCATCAACGGTGGTGACGAGATCGGCGCCAGCCCGACGCTCTCCGCCTACGGCACCGACCTGGCCGACGAGCCCGCCGTCCGCTCCCTGAACTTCCTCGGATTGACTGCCAGCAACCTCGGCAACCACAACTTCGACCACGGCACTGCCCACCTCAAGGCCCTGATGGACATCGCCGACTACGCATACGTCGGCGCCAACGTCAACGACCCGAACGGGGAGCTGGGCGACCAGCTCATCAAGCCGTTCCACATGGTCGAGTTCGGCACCGCGGAGCCCAAGATCAAGGTCGCCATCATCGGCCTGTCCAACCCCGAAACCCCCGATATCGTCCTCGCGGGCCAGATGGGAACCGTCACGATCTCCGAGCCGCTCGCAGCGGCCAACGCCGCTGCCGAGGCCGCACGCAACGCCGGTGCTCACATCGTGATCGGCTCCGCCCATGTCGGCGCCATCGGCTTCGACGCCACGGACCAGACCCTCCCGGTCGGCCCGCTTGCCGACCTTGCCAAGCAGGTCAAGGGCTTCGACCTCATCCAGGGCGGGCACACCGAGGCCGAATTCAAGAAGCAGTTCGGCGATACCTGGGTCGTGCAGGGGCCGGCCCGCGGCCATGCCTATTACCGGGTCAAGTTCACGCTCACCGACGGCAAGATCACCAACACCTCCCTCGAGGAGGTGACTGTGCTCGGTCAGCAAACCCAGCCGGTCCCGAACCCCGAGCCCGACGGCGGCGCGCTGAACTGCTCGACAGGCACCTGCCCGACTGACTTCACCTGCGTCGCTGGTTCCACCCCCTCCAAGGACCTCTGCGTCAAGGACGTCAAGACATCCGACCCGGACGTCGTCCCCCTGATGGCTCCGTGGAAGGCCGGTCTCAAGGCCAAGTTCGACGTCCCGCTCGGCACTATCGACGAGATCTGGATTCGCGATGGCAAGGTCGAGCGCTCGGTCGAGACCAAGGAAGGCGACATGATCGCCGACGCCATCCTCGACACCTACAAGCCGCTCGGTGTGCAGATCGCCTTCATGAACGGCGGCGGAATCCGCGATAGCCTCCCGTCGGCCTACGCCCCGGGCGCCGGCACGACCTACGTGCGCACCGGCTGCTCCTCCACGACCTTGTGCGACCTGCTGCTCGGCGACGTCTACGCGGTCATCCCCTTCGGCAACTCCGCCGTCCTCCGCACCGTCAAGGGCAACATCATCTGGGAGGTCCTCGAGTTTGCCGTGTCAACCCTCCACGAAGACCCGCTCAAGAACAACTACCACGGCAGGTTCCAGCAGGTGGCTGGCCTGCGCTTCACCTGGAAGCTCAGCAACAGCGTCGGCTCGCGTCTCCAGAGCGTCGAGCTCGCGGACCTCAGCACCACTCCGCCAACGTACACGGCGATTCCCAACGCCGACCAGGACGGTGGATCCCCCGACTACACGATCATCGTCAACGACTTCATGAACGGCGGCGGCGACGGCTTCACCATGCTCAAGGAGCCCGTTCCGACGCCGGGTCTCGGCATCCTCGCCGACGCGGTAGTGGCGTACATCAAGGACAAGAAAGACATCACCACGCCCGCGGTGATGGGCCGAATCACCATGATTCCGTAGTCGAATCCGCCACGCGCATCCTCTCCGCCTCCCTCCCCCGTCCTTCCCACCCCTGACTGCTCGCGCATCGCGCGTCGATGCCCTACCCTTGCCACGTGCACGAGCCCCGCTTCCTCTCCCCCTACCTGCGTCCGATCCTCCAGCGCACCGACCTGCTTTTCGACAACGCCGTCAGCGAAGGACTCGATCGCCTCGACGACGTCGAGGAAGCGGTCGTGGCGGCGCTGTGGGATCCCGTCGCTGCGCCCGGTGAGCTGCTACGGGTCCGCGCGGAGCGTGGGCTCGAGGCGACGCAGCGTGCGTTGGAATCGCTGCACGACAAGCGCATCGTGTTCCGCGACGCGCACGAGTGTGAGCAGGCCCTGGATGCCGCGATGGACACCGGGATCCCGGACGTTCCCTTCATCGACCAGGTCGAGCTCACGAGCTTCTGCCCGATGCGTTGCGGCTTCTGTCCCAGGGGGGTGGAGGGGCGCATGACGCGTCCGCGCGGCTACATGGACCTCGGGTTGTTTCGCAGTCTGCTCTCGCAGATGCACCCCTGGCAGGCGAGGTATCGCACGCTCGAGCTCCACCATCTGGGGGAATCGTTGATGCACCCGCAGGTGGATCGATTCGTGGCAGCGGCGACGGAGCGCGGGGTTCCGACGGAGCTCGCGCTGAATCCTTCGCTGCTCACGCCCGAGCTGGGGCATCGGCTTCTGGAGGCGGGGATACGGCGGCTGGTGATCTCGCTCGACGGCATGGACGACGAGGTACTGACCGGGCTGCGAGGGCCGGCGGCGTCGTACGCGAAGGCGGAGCGCAACCTGGATGCGTTGTTGTCGGAGCTGGCCCACCGGAGGGATCCGGCAACGGTCGTGATCCAGATGATTGCGCTGTCGAGGAATCTGCATCAACGGGAGGCGTTCCTGCGTCGATGGGGGAGCCTGGGGGCGCCGTGGGTGCGAGCGTTCATCAAGCCGCTCGAGGGGCCGGACCCGGACACGTTGGAGCAGCGTCCCGCCCCGGCCTATCTCTGCAACTACCCATGGCGAAGCGTGGTGGTGTTGTGGGACGGGCGCGTGGTGCCCTGTTGTCGGGATGACGATGCGCGGCTGGTGCTGGGCGACTTGACGAGCGAGCGGCTGCGGGACATCTGGCACGGTGTGTGTGCAACGGCGCTTCGAGGAGTGCACAAGACCGATCGGTTCGACGGTCCGCACTTGTGCGAGGAGTGTGCGTGGCGTCGCCACAACTTCGCCGCGGCCATGGCCGAGCGGCACCCGTCGCGGGCGCGCGACAATCCCCTTCAATGGTGAAGAAGCACCGCGGCTCACCGCGGCCGTTCCCTTGCACGGCCGTCGCGCACCGTGGTATTCCATCGAGGCTTGGTGCTCGTTCCGTCCCCCACTGCAGGGAGGTCCGTCGATGTCATCCGATCCGAAGCCCCTGGCCGCTGCTGACGAGCTCATCGTCCGCGCGCGCAAGGACAGGACCCGAAACCGGGTGCGCGGGGGGCTGGCGTCGGGGGCAATGGCATTGGCTGGCGTCCAGGGCATGGCGGCCTGCAACGACGGCGGCTCCGGCCCGGAGGGGGAACCTGCGCCGCAGACCCCGAACGTTCCGGCCCCCAACGGTGGAGTCGGCAAGGGGGATTGGGCGCAATACGAGGGCGAGCGGCGCACGGACATGGTCGTCTACCGCGGCGACTTCTTCACCGAGCGCTCGAGTTGCACCAGCAGGGCCGGGTGTGCCGACCTCGACGTCATCCTCAAGGTCTTCGTCAGGAACGTCGCGGGGGCGAACCTCGACGCCAAGCGCGTCGGAGTCGTGTTCCGGATTCCGTCGTGGGAGCAGTCCTCCACGGCCGTGGGCAAGTACTTCGCCACGGCGGGGGACCTGGAGGAGTGGCACGTGCGGGTGCGGCTCAAGGCGTGGTCGGACTTTCCGCAGGTGCTGGTGTTCAACGCCTGGTACCAGGATGGCGCCGGGCACACGTACTACGACGACAACCAGGGGGAATTCCACGTCGCAGCGGTCACCGACGCGGGTTACAACCAGGTGATCCGCCAGTCGTTCTGCTGCATTCCCGAGGTGACCTCGCTGACGGTATCGGGACAGTCAGTGCAGGGGTCGATTGCTGTGAGCGTGGCGGACCTCGACTACGACAAGCAGATCGAGCTCGTGTACTCCACCGATGGATGGAAAACGCTTTCGACCGCGGGGATGGGAGAGGGGCCCAACAAGTGGCGCTACGTGCGTGATCTGTATGCGGGTTTCGATCTCTGGCAGATCGATCTCGACGTGGCCGCGGACACGGAGCGCTTCGAGTATGCGATCGTGTACCGCCACGGGGTGACGAACGACGCTGCGACCTACGAATTCTGGGACAACAACGGGGGCTACAACTACGTGGTCACCACGGCGGGGATCCATGATCTCGGCGGTGGAAGTCCGCGTCTGCGATAACGTGACATCCGAGCGAGTCCTGTTTCGTCATCGGCCGGATCGTCCCGTGCAAGGGATCGACCTGCGCGGCGACATGATTCACTGGCACTTGCCGGTGGAGATGCAGCCCGAGGCGGATTCCAATGCATGGCAGGCGAGTCTGGAGCTCGACCCGGGGACCTACGGCTACAAGTTCAGCGTGGCCGACGGCGAATGGGAGCTGGATCGGGACAATCCCCGCACGCGCTCGTGGATGGGAGTGCGAAACAGCCTGCTGGTGGTGAGCGGAGCCGACGAGCCCGTGCTGCACGCCCCGTCGATGCCCTGGGTGTTCGTAGGGGAAGACGGGCGGCTGTGCGTTCGCGCGGGGGTGCGCAAGGGGGCGGCGAGCGAGCTGTCGTTGCTGGTGGATGACGGCACGGGCTGGCGGACGCTGCGGATGCGCTCTGCGGCGATGGAGGACGAGCACGAGCTGTTCGAGGCGCAGTTCCCGGTGCCCGGGGAGGGGCTCGATTACTTGTTTCTGCTCCCCGACGGCAGGGTGGTCGGCAGGACGGGCGGCCCCGGTATCGTATTCCGGCTCGACGTTCCATCGTTGAAGCCCGCGTGTCCGTCGTGGTGGCGGGGCGCTGTGGTCTACACGATCTTCGTGGATCGATTCCGCCGCGGTGGAGTGGATGGTCGGTGGGAGTCTGCGGATCGCGAGACGTCGCACGACGGCATTGCGGGGGGGAACCTGGACGGGATCGTCGAGGCGCTGCCCTATCTGACGGAGCTGGGGGTCACTGTGCTGCACCTGACACCGGTGGCTCGTGCTGCTTCCTCGCACCGGTATGACGCCATCGATCCGCGCAGCGTGGATCCGCGGCTTGGCGGGGAATCGGCGTTCAAGCGTCTGGTGGATGCGGTGCACGCGCGGGGGTTGCGTCTGGTGGCGGATCTGCCGCTGACGCACGTGCACAGGGACTTCTTCGCGTTCCAGGACGTTTGCGAGAACGGGCCTGCCTCGGCCTACTGGGAGTGGTTCAGCATCCTTCGGTATCCCTTCGGCATGGCCCCGGTGCCCGACTACCAGCACTATCAGAAGGGGCGGTGGGAGGAGCCGCTGCTGCAACTCGACCACCCCGAGGTGCAGGACTACCTGGCGGGCACGCTCGCGAGCTGGGCGGCCCGGGGAGTGGATGGATTCCGCCTCGACGCGGCTGCGGATCTGCCGCTGGAGTTGGTTCGTCGGCTGGTGCAGACGGCGAAGAGGATCAACCCGGACGCCGTGCTGTTCGGAGAGCTGACAGTGGACAACGGCTACCGCTGGCTTGGGGCCGGGCTGCACGCGGTGACGGAGTTCGGCGTGCAGCAGGTGATTCACGATCTGCTGTGGCGGCAGACGATCGGCGCCGCCGAAGCCGCGCGACGGCTTGCGAGGTTACACCTGCAACGCGGCGGGCCGTCATGGACCTCTCTGGCCTTCACGGCCACGCACGACCAGCCGCGGCTCCTCACGCTAGTCGGGGACCGGCGCCGCGCGATGCTCGGTCACTTGCTGGTTCTGGCCGGCGCCTCGTTGCCGGCGTTGTACTACGGCGACGAGCTGGGGCTGTGCAGCGCGGAGCCGGGGCGAGAGTTCGAGGACGCCTGGCCCGACCGGATGCCGATGCCCTGGGGAGAGCTGCCCAAGGATGATTCGTGCCACGAATGGTTTCGTCGGGCCCTGAGGCTTCGCAAGACCTGCATAGCGCTGCGGCAGGGCGACGAGCTGCACCTCGCTCCGGAATGTGGCACGAACGACATCCTGATCGTGCGCAGAACGCACCCGTCGGAGCGGGTGGATGTCATCGTGCACGCAGGTGATGGGTGGGTCCGGCTGCGGCGCCCTCCCTTCCCGGATCCGCGGTCGGCCATCCTGCTCGACACCGGTGAGGTGCGTCTCGAGGGCAACGAGATCGTGCTGGGTCCCTGGTCGGGTGCCGTGGTCGGCTGCGTCGGATAGGCGTCGGGCCGGGGCGAGCCCGCCGAGATGCCTACTTGCAGGTGACGAACGCGACGCCCTTGCGATCCTCGCAGGAGCAGCGGGGGTCTTTCGACAGGCTCGGGCGCAGGCAGTCACAGGAAGGCGACTTGGGACATGCGAGGTTGGAGGCGCACCCGGTCGTGCCCTTGTTCGTCTCGCAGTAGAACCCACTCGGGCACACGCCGTCGCCGCACGAGAAGCAGGTGCCGTCATCGCACGACGGCAGCTGCGGCTCTGCAGGACGAGAAGCGGAGGACCTGCCGCCGTTGCCGTGGAGACCGTTCGTGGCCGTCTGTGGACCGCCGCAACCGAGGCATGCGGCAAGCGCGAAGGGGAGGAGAGCTCGAGAGGTGCGCACGGCGATGACCTATCACGGCAAAGCGCGGGGGAACAAGGCTGCGTGGACGCTGCAGATGGCGAAAAGCTTATTGAAGCGCGACCATCGGCCTGGTTGGGGGCACGCCACAAATTGGACCTCTCGGCCCGGAAAAGGGATCTTCGCTCCGGAATCATGGACGCACGGACTTTCGCGAGGTTGGCAGGGCTGCTGGGGCTGTTCGGAGCCGGCGCCTGCGCATGTGGCGGCGTGCGTGAGCTGCCCGACGCGCCGTCGCTGGCGGCATCGACCGACAGGAGCTCGGGGGACGAGGTTCCGCAGGTGCCAGTTCCGCCGGCCAACGGCCCCAAGCTGGTCTCCACCTCCCTGACGACGGTCGTGTACGACCGACCCAACAACGCCGGCAAGAAGCTCGGGTATCTGCGCGTCGGCGGGAGCGTCGCCCGGGCTCAGAAGCCCTTCTCCCAGGAGGGGTGCCCGGAGGGGTGGTTTCCGGTTCGCCCGGCGGGATTCGTTTGCGTGGGGCAGGACGCATCGCTCGACTTGAACCATCCGGTCGCGCGGGCGTTGGGCAAGCGCCCCGACCTGTCCAAACCACTGCCCTATACCTATGCGTTCGTACGCGCGGTCGCCCCGAACTACCTGCGCGTTCCAACCAAAGCCGAGCAGCATCAATACGAGTTCAAGCTCGAAGTCCACCTGCGTTCGTATCACAAGCTCGCGAAGACGTGGAACGCGCACGGGGTGGGGTCGAACGACGTGCCGTTGGACAAGAACGGCTTTGCGGTGGGGCCGCCGCCGGCGGAGCCGCGGGATGTGACGGAGGGGGAGCTGTACGGCGGAGACGGTGACGAGAAGGTGCCGTGGTATCTGGATGGCGAGCGAAAGATTCCGCACCTTTCGGGCTACAAGGCGCCCAGCTACGCCGTGATCGCGGGACGCGTCGCGAGACACACGGGTCTGGCGTTGATTGACTCCTTCCTTCCGGGGCCCGAGGCGGAGAACCGTCGAATGGCGGTCACGACCGACGGACGTCTGGTTCCGGCCAGCAAGCTCAAGCCGAACGTCGGCTCCACGTGGCACGGAGTTCCTGTCGGCGGACAATACACCTTGCCGCTGGCATTCGTGACGGATCGAGAGGGAGCGCAGACCTACACGATCGACGGAGTAGTGCCGCGCAAGACGGGCAACGCGCTGCCGTTCCGCTCTACGCTGGCGCTGACGGGGAACGTTCGAGTCCTGTTCAAGACGCGATTCACCGAACTCAAGGACGGGACCTGGGTCAAGTCCTCGGATCTCGCGACTGCAGCGAAGCCGTCGTCTCTGCCACCCTTCGCCAAGGCGGGGCAGAAGTGGATCGACCTGAGCATCGCAAGCCAGACGATGATTGCCTACGAGGGTGAGCGTCCGGTGTACGTGACGATGGTATCCACGGGAGCCGACGGTTTAGGCGACCCGAAGACCACGAAGTCGACCGTGCGAGGCACGTTCAAGATTCGGGAGAAGCACGTCACGACGACGATGGACGCGCACGAGGTGGGCAACAAGTTCGAGTTGCGGGATGTCCCGTGGGTGCAGTACTTCGAGGCAGGCTATGCTCTGCATGCTGCGTACTGGCACGACGACTTCGGAAACCCGCGCAGCCATGGGTGCGTGAACGTGTCGCCGATCGATGCTCGCTGGTTCTTCTTCTGGACGACGCCCGGGCTGCCGGAGGGGTGGCATGGGGCGTATGCCTCGCAGCGCACGGGGGAAGGCACCATCGTGCACATCCATCCTTGAGGGGGAGTGGCATCCGCTCCGACCGGAACGGACCGGTCTTGCGGACACCATCGCTTCTTGTCGCTCCCATCCGAGAGCGTCCGGACATCCACGCCTCCGACTCCTCCGCCAACGCCGATATCTTGACTCCCATGCAGATGCGGAGCACAGTTGTATTGCGCGCGAAGCGGTGTGTCGACCTCCCCCCTCCCCCTCCCCGACGCTTCCTTCGCGCGCATTTTCAATTCCGCGCAGCGCACTTCCGACGAGCGGCACCTGACGCGCGCCCCCGCGCAACGCCCGGAGGCAATGGAGTCCCCGACAGCCATCCTTCCATCGCGCGAGTGTCCGTCAAGGCTGAGGGAGTTCTCCCATGCTCGTGACGATGCGGCTCCGCTCCCGGTCCGACACGACGTATCGCCTCGCCGCGGCCTTCGCACTTGGGACTCGATCCCTGGCGTAGCGCTCCGCTCACGCACCTGAAGCAATCCGGCAACACCGTCCGCGCGACGCCCCCCGAAGCGGTGAGCCGCTGCGACCACGCACGCTGGCGTGACTCCGTGGCACAGCCCCGCCTTGCTCGCGTCTTTCTGCAAACTGTCGCCCGTTGCGGCAGGTGGCACGACCGCTGCACAAGGGTTTCTCGAGCGCAGACGACGCCGATTCCCTCCCCGAGGACTCGTCGGGCTCGTCGCCATCAAGGAGTCTCATCATGCGTGCACTCACATGCTTCCGCGCGTTCGCCGTCCTGATGTCCACCAGCGCCGTCGCCCTGGCTCAGACCCAGCCTGTTGCTCCCCTCAACGACTCGGCCCAGGCCGCGACGCCCCAGGTCGCTCCATCGCCCTCTCCCGCGCCACTGCCCGCCCCCGCACCGGCTGTCGCGCCGACGCCTCCGACCGCAACGCGGGCCGCCGTTTCTCCCGGCTCCTGCTCGTTGGGAAACCACAGCGGCCTCACCGAATCCGATTCGAACACCGTGTCCGATGTCGTGTGCTCCGAGGTCCGTCGTCTCTCCCGCGACGCCCAGGCAAGCTACCTCGTCGAGATCCAGCGGCTGGGGAACATCGCGATCCTGAGTCTCGTAGAGGTCGACTCCGGAGGCCGAATCTCCGACAGGCGCTCGCTTCGGCTGTCGCGCATCGAAGAGGTGTTTCCCGCCGCCCCGCGACTCGCCGAGTCCCTGCTGGCGCGCACTCCAATCGAGGGAACCCAGCGTGTCGACAACATCGTGGGGGAGGAAGCGCGGGTGCAGAAGAAGAAGTACGGCAAGACCCACTTCGGGATCGGCGTGGTAGGCACGGCATTCCCCGGAGCGCACGCGTTGATCGCACCCGGAATCGATCTCGCCCTCTACCACGAGACGGCGCGCTGGGCGATCGGCGGCGACTTGCGCGTAGGGTCGCGCTCGCAGGGAAGCTACGACTACTACCCGAGCGAGCGCAGCGATCGGCGAGAGGGGACGTTCGCGTCGTTGTCGGTGGGCGCACGCTACTTCACCTCGCTCGACGACATCACGCCCTTTTTCGGTGGTGGTCTTTCCTGGTCTGGTATCTCGGCTCAGGTGGACGAGTTCGACGGTGACGATTCCGGCGTGAGCGCGTACGTCGAGACCGGCGTCGAGGTCCTTCGCACGCACAAGACTCACCTCAACATCGGCCTGCGGGCCAATATCCCGACCTACGGAATCGAAAGCACGCGGAATGTCATTCCCATGTCGCCGAACGGCACCCCGGACTACAGCGCGGCGACGAACGAATCCGAGACGAAGTACGTCGTGCCGCTCAGCCTCGCCGCAACCGTTCTCTTCTGACTCCTCCACGCTCGTCTCACCCCCGCCCCGATCGGGGCAGCTCCTCCGAACCGCACAACGGCGAGCGCAGAGCCCATCGAGCGCCTCGGATACGGATGACGACCGATTCTTCCGCGGGTATCATGGGCCTGGTCGCGCGGTCTTCTCGGGCGCGCGACGGAGCCACCATGACGACAGCCAACTCCGTGCCCGTGCAAGAA
The DNA here is from genome assembly GCA_964393505.1 of uncultured Polyangiaceae bacterium. Lineage (GTDB taxonomy): Bacteria > Myxococcota_A > Polyangia > Polyangiales > Polyangiaceae > JACRCQ01. The sequence goes on along the minus strand of CAYMUE010000067.1, from coordinate 6,978 downwards.
GGACAGGTCCTTGCGGGCAAGTACCGCGTGGAGCGCGTGATCGGCGCGGGGGGAATGGGGGTCGTCGTGCAGGCCACGCACCTCCAGCTCGATCAGCGAGTCGCCATCAAGTTCCTGCTTCCGACGGCCGCTGCCAATCCCGAGGTCGTGGCGCGTTTCGCGCGCGAAGCCCGCGCGGCCGCGAAGGTGCAGGGCGAGCACATCGTGCGCGTGATGGACGTGTCACAGCTCGAGGACGGCACGCCCTACATGGTGATGGAGTACCTGGAGGGGAGTGATCTCGCCCATGAGATCGAGCACCAGGGGCCCCTGCCGGTGACACGGGCCGTGGGCTGGGTGCTCGAGGCGTGCGAGGCGATCGCCGACGCGCACGCAGCGGGGATCGTTCATCGCGATCTCAAGCCGGCGAATCTGTTCCTGTCGCGTCGGCGCGATGGCGGCACGACCGTGAAGGTGCTGGACTTCGGCATCTCGAAGACGTTGCCGACGGGACGGGAGAGCGGCTCCGAGATGTCGCTCACGACGACGTCGGCCGTCATGGGCTCGCCCCTCTACATGTCGCCCGAGCAGATGCGCTCCTCGCGCAACGTCGATGCGAGAGCGGATATCTGGGCCATCGGAGTGATCCTCTACGAGGCTCTCGCGGGCCATGTGCCCTTCATGGCCGAGGCGATGCCCGAGCTGTGCGCGAAGGTACTGATGGAGGAGCCCTTGCCCATCGCGTCGGCTCGCACCGACGTCCCTGCCCAGGTCGTGGCGGCGATCGAGACCTGTCTGAAGAAGAACCCGGCGGAGCGATTCCCGAACGTCGCAGAGCTCGCGGCAGCCCTAGCCCCGTTCGGACCTCCGTCTGCCGCGACCAGCGCGGAACGCGCGCGGGCCACCCTCGTGGCGGCGGGCATGCCCGTACGTGCGGCGCCCGAGCCTGTTGGCCCGGCGTTGGCCGCTGCCGTCTCCGAGCCCCGTGCGGGTTCCACGGGGGTTGCGTGGGGGACGGTCACACAGCGAGGTTCGCGCGCCAGGCCCGCGCTCATTGCGGGCGTGTCGATCGGCGCAGCGCTCCTGATCGCGGTGCCGCTTGCCTTCGTACTGCGGGGGCGCCCCGACGCGTCGCAACCGGCGACACCGCTGGTCTCGAGCGCTTCGGAAGCGCCGCTCCCATCGATCGAGGCCGATCCGACGGCTTCCGTCGTGCCGTCGAGCGCGCGGAGCGCAGCTCCCGACGACTCCGCTTCTGCCCCGGTACAACCCTTGGGCGTTGCGAGGACCGACGATCGCACACCGCAGCGCACGCCGAAGCCGTCGGCGAGCTCCACGGCGACTTCCGCGCCGCCCGGGACCACGCCAGCGGCGACGTCACCGACCGCGCAGGCAACGGCGACACCGACTGCGACACCGACTGCGCCGCCACCGGTCACGACCTCGACGGGCAAGTTGAACATCAACCTCAAGTGAGCAGCAATGCATGGGAAACAAGAGCGTTTGCGTCACGCGTTGGGTTCGGCGATCTTGCTTTCGGCGGCGCTCTGCGCCCCCCTCGTGCAAGGGAAGGACAAGCCCAAGACGACGCCGGCGGCGACTGCCGAGCCTTCGCCTCCGCCGCTCGCGCAGAGCCTGACGGGACAAGCGAAGAGCGACTACGAGGCCGGGAAGATCCTGTACGCCGACGGGGACTACGCCGGAGCGCTCGTGAAGTTCGCGGCGGCCCACGAGCAGTCGCACGACGCGCGTCTGCTGTGGAACATGGGAGCGTGCGAAAAGAACCTGCGACACTACGCGCGCGTGCTCGCGCTAGTGCGCCGCTACGTCGCAGAGGGCGGACCGCTCATCACCGATCAGGATCGCGCGGAGGCTCGTGAGCTCATTTCCACGGTGGAGGCGTTCACGGCGGCGCTCACGGTGACGGTGCAGGAGCCGGGGGCGACGGTGATCATCGACGACGAGGCGGTGGGGTTGTCGCCGCTGCCGGCGCCGGTGATCGTGGATCTCGGGACGCGGAAGCTTCGCGTGGAGAAGACGGGCTTCGTGACCTACCAGGCCACGATCGGAGTGGGAGGGAGCAAGGAGCTCACGCACGACGTGCAGCTCGTCAGGGAGGTGCACGAGGGCAGCCTGACGGTGCGGGCTGGTCCGGAGGCACGGATTCTGATCGACGGCAACGAGGTGGGAAGGGGGACGTGGACGGGGACGCTTCCCAGTCGCGGCCACACGCTGCGTGTCGAGCAGGACGGGATGATTCCTCATCAATCGGAGGTGGTCATTCAGGACGCGGAGAACCGGGTGGTGGAGGTGCCGTTGGTGAAGATGCCGACGCAGCACGAGCAGGGGCCGACGGTCCCGGTGGAGAAGCCGGTCCCCGCGCGGTTCGAGCTCGGCCTGCGCGCTGGCTACGGGCTGCTCTACGCGATGAGCGGATCGTCGGACGCGGAGAAGGCGGGCTTCGTGCCCTTCGGAATCGAAGTCGGCAGCCGCCGCAGCAAGACGGTTTCTCTCGGAGTCTTTTTCCAGCACGCCGGATACGGTCGCGGGAGCTCCTGCGGCGTGAATCGTCACGGCCCTGAGGCGGAGTCGCCCGGTGATCTCCAGGTGCGCTACGCGTACACGAGCTGCCAGCACTACGCCGCCGGATTCCAGGTGTTGTTCCACATGCTCCCCTCGCTCCGGGTCGATCCCTGGATGGGGTTCGACATCGGAGGACAGTACTCGGTCCGCAAGTTCGAGAGCTTCGATCCGCTGACCGGCCAATACGGTGAGGGAAAGGATGGCGGGCCCTCCGCCTCCCTCGGCGCCCAGCTCGGCGTCGACTTCAAACCCTTCGGCGGTCTCTTCTTGGGGCCCTTTGTCCGTGCGGCCGGATTGCTGGGAGAGGACGTCAAGGCGTCGAGGCGCGACGAGGGCGCGTCGTGGACCAACGACGAATACGAATGTCCCGCTGGCGCGGAGTGCGGGTCGGACGATGACGAAGGTGCGCCCCTCGGTGCTCAGGTGACCTTCGGATTGCGCGTCGGATACACGTTCTAGCGGGCGGAGACACGGACATGAGACTTGCACACCGCGCATACGCCACGACCGCTGCCGCCGCCACGATCGCATACGCCTGGGGGTGCACCGGGTGGGGCGAGGCCCCGGACCCGGGCGCACCGGCTTCCACGCCTTCCATCACCAGCCTCCTGCAGCTTCCGGATGGGATGAGCCTCGATCACGTGGGTCACGTCGTCGTCGATGGCTCGACGATTCACGCCGTGGCGTCCGCTCACGGTGAGAGCAACGGCGCAACAATCCGCAACCGTCTGCTCCTCAGGAAGAAGCTCGCCGAGCCCTGGGCCGTGATCTGGAAGCGCTCCGCCACGGACTACGACTACTCCGATGCCGAACCCCGGTTGCTCGCGAAAGGCGATTCGCTCTACTGGCTCGACGGCGTCAGCTACAACTCCACGCTCAACCGGTGGAGTCCAGGCTACGACGAACCCCGGACGCTGTGCTCGGCGTCGAACGCGGGCGGCATCCCCGCTGCGATCGCCGCTTCCGGTGACCGCATCTTCGTCTTCCATTCGCAGGGCGGGACCTGCTCCTTCGACTTCCGGTCGTGGAGAATCGACTGCCTGGTGCCGTCGGGCGGCTCCGATCTCGCCTCTTGTCCTTTCGACGCAACCGCCGGGGGGGAAGATGCCGGCGAGCCGACGTATATGACGTCGGTATTGCAGGGGCGTCCGCTGATCGCGAATGGGATGCTCAACGCCATGGTCGCCGACGGGGGGGACCTTTACTGGTTCGAGAGTGTCTCCACAACGGGCGGCAAGTACGCCGGAGCGAACCTTGTGAAGTACTCGCCTGGTGCGCTCGACGATGCGGGGGGGCCTGCGCCCGAGCCGACGGTGGTGGCGACGCTCGACGTGAGCAGCTATCCGACCGGTCTTGCCATCGTGGGCGGAGACATTTACGTGGCGGCGTCGACGGCTGTGCTCGAGGATCCAAGGGGACTCTCGGGATGCGCGCTTCTGAAGCGAGCGAAGTCAGGGACTGCGAAGGCTTTCGACGCGCTCGTGTTCGACGACTCCCATTCATGTCGCGGGCTGTCGTCGGACTCGACCCACCTCTGGTTTGCGACATCGTGGGTGGGATTCGAGGACGGCGTGGTGCGTGAGGGCCTGGCCCGTCTCTCTCTCGCCTCGCAGAGCTCGTTCCCCGATGCGCTGATCGTCGATCGCTCGGAAATTTCCCTCTCTGACACGGTGATGAGCGGAGAAAGCCTCCTGGTTCCGAGCGCAGGAGGCCTTCTTCATGTGCCGAAGTCGTTGGTGCCGTGACTCACCCGGCAGGCTGCCGCGTCGCGGAGCTCACCGGGTGATAGTGCACGTGGACTCGCATCACGCCGCTGATCTCCTGCTGCAGACGCTCCTCCACCTCCGTCGCGATGCGGTCCCCGTCTGACACGGGCAGTGCGCCGTCGATGCCGATCGTCACGTTGATCACGAAGTAGGGACCGAAGCGGTGAGCGAGGACTTCCTCGACGGCGAGGACACCGTCGACCGAGCGGAGGCTTCCGGTGACCTGGTCGCGGAGCATGGAGCTGGGGACGACGTCCATGAGCTCGCCGGAGGATTGGCGGATGATCTGTATGCCGGTGCGGAAGATGACGATGGCGACGATGGCGCCGGCGAGGGGATCGACCCAGGCATGGCCGGCGCGGCCCACGACGATGCCGATGCAGGCAGCGGTGGCGGCGAAGATGTCGTTGCGGTGGTCATACGCCAGGGCGAGCACCGCGGGGTTGGAGGTCTGACGTCCGATCCGTCCGGTGACGAGGGTCAGCACGATCTTGAGCGCGATGGTCGCGAGCGCGACCCAGAGGGCGGCCGCCGAAGCGCCGGCGAGGTCACGGAGTCCGAGGAACTGGTCGTAGACGCGATTGACCGCATCCCAGAAGATGGCGATGGCGGTGGTCAGGACGAAGGCACCCACGACCAGAGCTGCGATGCTCTCCATCTGGCGGTGACCGTAGGGGTGTTCCTCGTCGGCAGGCTCGTTGGCGAGCCGCATGAACACCCGCACGATCACGTAGTAGACGACGTCGGAGACCGAGTTGATGCCATCGGCGAGGAGAGCGGGGCTGTGACCGACGATTCCGATGGAGGTCTTGAGAGCGGCGAGGACGACGTTGGCGCCGAGGCCGAGGTTGACCGCCGCGAGAGCGCGCCCGTCGCGCTTCGCATCGTCGGCCATCCCGCTCTCACGGGTGGGTTCGGTATGATTGGCCGGGCACAATGACCGGGCGTCCTATGGCGTGCACTGCAGGTTCTTCGGCATGCACTGCGAGCCGACGATCTGGCTTCCGGAAGCGATCTTGCGGCACGAGTAGCCAGCCGGGCAGCCATCGTCGGCCGTGCACTCGCCGCCGCAGGCCTGCCCCGTGGAGAAGCGGATGCAGCGGTTGCCGGCCCCCCCGCAGGCAGCGTCGGACGTGCACGACTTGCAGAGCAGCTCGCCGCTCATGTACGGATTGCCGTGCGGGTTGTCGTCGATCCCGTGCACGCCATAGTAGACGTTGTTGTTGCTGCTCTTGTTGATCTGCGAAAGGATCTCCATGAACGTGTGGGGATCGTGCGAGCCGCCAGACTGCGCGGTCAGCTCGTTGATGAAGCCCGACGTCGTGAAGGGCTGCATGGTCAGCCAGCTGAAGTTCACAGTCGAGATGAGATCCAGGTTCTTCGTCGTCTTGTTCGGCGAGCTGTACAGCGCGTCGGGATATCCCGCGTAGGTCTTGCAGCCGTTGAACAGGAAGAGCTGGTACTTGGACGGCAGCTTGAGGGCGGCGAGCTCGTTGGCGGAGATCGCGTGACGCGGGTTGTAGTGGTAGACGACGCCGGAGTAGCTCGGGTCCTCGCCCGCGTGGCCGTCGTAGATCAGCACGTCCATGGACTCGTAGGCCTCGACGATCTTCGCCCGCAGGCTGTTGAGCTTGCTGTCTTCGACGACGTCGGGATGCAGGAAGGAGATCTCGATGGCGATGTCCTTGCCATTGGCCTTCATCTTCTTGGTGAAGGGGGGCGACTCGAGGGTTAGCTCCTTGTAGTTCGCCGCCGGGTGCTGGTACCCGGCCTTCTTCAGCCAGTTGAAGATCTCCTCGGCGGCCTTCAGATCGTAGCGCTCTTCGTTGTAGTCGCCGCCGACCAGAATCAGCATGTCGAGCTTGCCGTCCTCGAGCATCTGCGCGTACTCGGGCCAGGCATCAGCCGACGCCGGGATCGGCGTGATGGAGACCTCGAGCTCTTCGATCTCGCCCTTGTAGGTGGCCGGATTGAAGTCCTTGGGATAGCTCGAGTAGGAGAGCTGCTGCTCGGTGAGCTTCGGCATCTGCACCACGAAGTACCGCTCGCCGTTGGATCGGGTCTTGATCGGAAGCTTGCTCATGATGTCGCGCGGGCCCGCCATCTCGGCGTCCCACATGAACGACCACGACAGCTTGTCCGTGCCCGAGGGATCGACCAGCGACCCCAGCGACGACTTGCGCACCATGCCCGAGAACCCGCCGTACGCAGCGTTGGAGTCCTCGTGCTCCTTGTTCGTCACGTAAACGTTGATGAAGTGCAGATAGGCCTTGAACTTGTCGCCGAGCAGCTCCTGCGCTCGCGCTTCCTTCTCCGCGTCGGTCTTCTCTCCCCACGCCGAGGCATCGAGATCCAGCTTCCCCTCGCCTCCGATTCGGTACTCCATCGAGGTGGGAGAGAGGTAGTTGTCTTCCTTGCCCTCCGCTACCGGGTCCACGAAGTCCTCCGTCGTTGCAGGCTGCTCGGGCGTCGACGAGCCGGAGCTGCAGGCGGCGGCGAGGACCAGGGCGGGAAGCGCAAACAGGCGGAAGCTGGACTTCATGAGGGGAACCTCCGGGAAGCTGTCTCCGGTTTCGAACGGCGGCGGCATTGTATCACCAACTCCGCGATCGCCCCAGCCAAACACAGGAGCTCGAATCCCAGCCCCCAC
>CAYMUE010000066.1:0-30337 GCA_964393505.1 uncultured Polyangiaceae bacterium | reverse complement strand
CCCTGAGCCGCCGCGCCCGCGACGCCGCCGGTGCCGACCCAGCCGCCCTGAGCGGCTGCGCCCGCGGTGCCTCCCCCGGTGCCGACCCAGCCGCCCTGACCGGCTGCGCCCGCGGAGCCACCGACGTTTGCCTTGCCGGCGCCTCCAGCGGCTCCGGCTTCGCCGGCATCCCCTCCCCCTTCGACGACGCTTCCGCCGCACGCGGCGAGGAGGAGACCGAGCGAGAGAGCGAAGGCGTGTCTGCGGTGGTTCATGCCGCGAGTACAGCACCAAGTCGGAGATCGGGCCAAGTCGATTTCGCGTCGCGCTTGCATCGCCGACACAGTTGTACCAGCCTCCGATCCCGGAGAGGTTGGAGAGAAATCATGAAGCGCACGGGCTGGGTGGTTGGGGTCTTCCTTGGAATCGCTGGGGGCTGCGGAGGCGACGGATTCGATGACGTGACCGCGGGGGAAGCCGGTGCGAGCGGAGAGGGGGGCGCGAGCGGAGGCGGTGCGGGCGAAGCGGGGGCAACGGACGGGGGAGCGGGCCAAGGGGGCAAGGGACAGGGAGGTCAGGGGCAAGGGGGGAAGGGACAGGGGGGCGCCGCGACCTGCCCGACGGGCTCCGCGGACTGCGACAAGAATGCAAGCAACGGCTGCGAAGTAGACCTCACGTCGGACGATGCCAATTGCGGAGCCTGCGGAAAGTCCTGCACGGGAGGCGAGCACGTCGGCGCGTCGTGCGAAGCCTCGGTGTGCAAGCAGACGTGTGACGCGGGATACGATGACTGCGACGAGGACGTCGCGAACGGCTGTGAAGCCGATCTGAAGAGCGATCCGGCCACGTGTGGCAAGTGCGCTCCTTGCGCGCAGTACCCGAACGAAGCCGCTTCGTGCGCCTCGGGGCAGTGCGCGTATGCCTGTCAGGCGGACTACGCGGACTGCAATGGACAGCTCCCCGACGGGTGCGAGAAGCACCTGCCGGACGACGTCGCGAACTGCGGCTCGTGCGGGCACGCGTGCGGAGCGCAGCACGCGACTGCGTCGTGCAAGGCAGGCAAGTGCGAGCTGGTGTGTGCTTCGGGGCACGCCGACTGCGACGGTATCGACGAGAACGGGTGCGAGACGGACCTGACGGGAAACACGAGCTGCGGCGCGTGCGGACACGACTGCAAGGCCGGCCAGTGCAACGGCTCGATGATGTGCGACCCGATCCTGCTGGGCGAGACGGACACCGGCGGATCGATGCTCGCCATGGACTCGTCCACGCTGTACTGGAAATCCTACGATTCGATCACCTCGCACTTCGCCGTCATGAGGCTCTCCAAAGGCGGCGGAACGGTGGGCACCGTGGGATATCTCTTCGAGAACGACTTCGGCGGGATGGCGCCGGGCGACGACGGAGTCTTCCTCTCGCTGAATTCGAATGGGGGGCTGTACCTGTTGGAGTTCTCGAGCACGCAGCTTGCGACGAAGTCGGTGCCGACCGGGGTGCAGTACGGGCACAGTGTGGTGCGCACGTCGCAGTGGGTCTTCTGGGTCGCGTCGGGTGGCGGCACGCAGAAGCTGTTCCGGTCTCCGCACGCGGGAGGATCGCCCACGCTCGTGTGGAGCGAAGCGGGAATCCAATCGGTCGCTGCCGACGATCAGTCGGTGTACTGGGCGAACCACTCCACGGGAGAGATCCGCAGCGTGAGCCACAACGGCACCGACGCGAAGACGGTGGGCCTGGGAGCGGTGGGAGCGACTTCGCTGACGCACCACGGCACGAAGCTGTATTGGTCCACGGGCAATGGCGGCACGGTTCTTTCGGTCGAAAAGGGGGGCGGCACACCGACCGTGCTCGTTCCGAACGGCGGGACGCCCGTGTGGGGCGCGACGTCGGACGCCGGACACGTGTGGTACCTGTCGGGCACGGAGATCCGCCGCGTGCCCAACACCGGAGGAACGCCGCTGACCATGGCGGTCGGACAGAAGGACTTCTCCGGGATGGTGAGCGACGGGGAGTACCTGTACTGGCTGAGCGTGAGCAACGACGTGACGAAGGTCTACAAGATCGCCGCCGGTCCCTGAGCCCTCACTCCTCTCCGCCCGATCTCCTCTGCACCTTGCGTTCCCCCCGACGTCGCTTGTCCTCGAGCCGGCGTCGCACCGATCCGCGCGTCGGGCGCGTCGGCCTTCGCACTGTCGGAACCACCATCGCGCGCGCGATGAGGTCGCGAACCTTCTCCCGCGCGTCCTGCAGGTTCACGAGCTGATCGCGCGTACGGCTGCTCGTGACCAGCAGCTTGCCCTCGGCATCGAGCCGCGTGCGCCCAAGGGCAAGCAGCCGGGCGCGTGCGGCTTCGTCGAGTCCGTCGATCCGGGAAAGGTCCACCCTGAGGAGGATCTTCGAGGCGACCTTGTTGACGTTCTGGCCGCCGGGTCCGGGGGAGCGGACGGCGGACACCTCGATGGCATCGGGAGGCACGGAGACGGCGGGGGAGACGACGATCGGGTCCTGCACGGAGCAGACGATAGCATCCGGCGACCCGATGCTCCCGCCATGTGGTAGCGTTTCGCCCCTACGAGGACAGGGAGCGCCATGGCCGACCAACCGCAAGCGAGTACCCACGAGAATCGTCAAGGGGCATCGGGATCGACGCCGCAGGTTCGCATCGACGAGATGGCGATGCTGTTGAGGCTGCCGGTCGCCGACGGGGTGCGGTTCGAGCTGAAGCCGGCGCGCATGCTGACCGCGGCCCACGATCCGACGTTGCCGGTGTTCGACGGGTGGACGTCGACGGCGGAGATGGTCGTGCGGGTATCGGGGCTCTGCGACGCACCGTTCGCGGCGGGGCTCGACTTCGACGGAGCGAGGCTCGGCAGCCCGCAAGAGGCGACGGTGGTGCGGACGTCGTCGGGGCACCTGCACTTCACGCTGGAGCTCACGGTGCCGTTGAAGCACCTCGCGGCCTACGTTGGGCGCGAGGTGAAGGTGGGGCTGGCGATGCACCCGGCCGGGCGCACGCTGCGTCTCGCGAAGCTGTCCCTGGCGTTCTTCCGCTCGCAGGGCCCGCAAATCGCCTCCCTGGACCTGCGCGAGTGCACGGACGCGGAGCTGTTCGACGCGCCGGAGCGCAGGCTGTTCGACCTGCAGAATCCCGAGGAGGGGATGTGGGCCGGCACCGGCAAGTGGAAGCTGCGTCTCGCGGCGGAGTGGGCGCGGGCCGGCGACGGCTACGTGCTCGATCCGAAACCGTCGCACGTGCTGCACCGTTGGCAGCGCGCGAACGACGAGACCGACGTCGTCTACGAGGATCCGTCGCAACGGGGCACCGGCGCGACCACGGAGCTGGTGCTGACGTTCGACAGCTCGCACAAGGGTGTCGGAGAGATCCCGCCGGAGGGCAAGGACGTCCCGATCGATCTCATCGTGGAGCACGCGTTGACCTTTGCGGATCGCGCGTGCGTGCTGTCGTGGCACGCGTCGCTCCCGATTCGGCTACGCGACCCGGTGCCGATGCTCAAGACCTTCCAGCGGCTGTCGGCGGTCGGGATCGACTTCGGCACGACGGCGAGCGTGGCGGCGTTGCACCACAAGGGGTATCGATCGCTGCTGCGCCTGGGGCCTGCGGGCAACACGGCGGAGAACCCGACCTATCTGCTCATCGAGGATCACGAGCGACTGTGGACCGAGATGGGGAGCAGCCGGCGGTTCCCGTGCGTGCTCGGCCTCGTGCGCGGAAGCCACGCGGCCTACGACCGGATGGTGGAGTTCCCGAGCGCCGTGGTGGGCGAGCTCAAGAGCCTGCCGGGGCGCGTGATGACCCTCGATCAGTCGCCGCAGCTTCGGGACCGGGACAAGCAGCGGGACTTCCTGCTCGACGAAGGTCGCGTGCGGATCCTGATCCGGACCTATGCCTACCTGCTCGGCAGGGCGATCAACCGTCCGGGTCAGGACGTGTACCTGCACTACTGGCTGACGCACCCGGCGAAGTACGACAGGCGCATCAGGGAGCTGCTCGAGGAGGAGATCCGCGCGGGCATCCTGATGAGCATTCCGGAGGGAATTGCGGCGTCGGACGTGCTCGTGTCGATGCGGGCGAGCGAGCCCGAGGCGTTTGCCGCAGAGGTGTGTCCCGAGCTGGCGGCGATGCCGGAGCTCGAGCCGCTCGTTTCGAAGTGGGGCGAGCTGCGGTTCGCGGTCTTCGACTTCGGCGGTGGCACGCTGGACATCGCGTGCGGACGGTTCCGTCCCGCGACGGATCAGGAGCAGCAGGAGTCGGGCGCCTCGACGGTAGTGGAGACGTTGCAGGTGGGCGGGGACGAGGATCTGGGCGGGGACTATCTGACGCACGAGCTGGTGTGGTTGACGCACCAGTACGAGAAGTTCCTGCCGGAGATGGAGGACAAGGAGGTGCCGATGATGCGTCCGGCGACGGTGCCGCCGAACAACCTGGCGAACAAGCCGCACCTGTACAAGCGGAGCCTGGCGGGGCGTCAGAACCGCGTGCGATTCCAGCGGGAGCTGGGGCTGGAGGACGTGAAGCGCGGGCCGCAGAATTCCCCGAAGCGCGTGGAGGATCTGGTGGCGGCGCGTCTGGACGGCGGCGATGCGCACCTGCAGTCGCTGCGCAGCGACGTGCCGGGGCTGCACGCGCAGCTCAAGGGGCACCTGCAGACGCGCATCCGGGATGGTGTGAAGCTGCTGGACAGCATGCTGCGCAACACCTCGTGGGGCTGCGAAGGGGGATGGCGCGAGCAGGGCGTCGTGATCCTGCTCGCAGGCAACTCGTCGCGCAGCGAGTTCGTCGAGAAGGTCCTCGCCGAGGAGCTGCACGTGCCCGACCTCAAGGTGTGGCGTCCGGGATCGAGCACGCGCTTCCAGCAGGTGGTGCTCTACGAGACCCAGCCGCGGCTGGAGCGCGGGGTCACGATCGTGGGGGTCACGCCCAAGACCGCGACCGCGCTCGGAGCGTTGAAGATCGCGAACCACGAGGTGCACCTGGTGCGCAGGGCCCAGGGATTCAGCTACTTCCTCGGCGATCTGCGCGGCTTCCCCCCCAAGTTCGTCGCCCTCGTCCCCATGGGCGCCCCCACCGCGAACCCCGCCGAGCTCGGCGACCACTTCGTCGCCTTCGGCACCTGGGACTCGCAGAAACCGCTTCGGGTCGCGAAGGATTACGTGCCCGGCACGATGACCTCCAACGATCCGAGGCTGTCGCTGGTGCCCACCGGGCTGCCCCCGGGGGCCCAGGGCAAGCTGTTCGTCTGCGTGGTGAGCCCCGAGGAGATCGCGCTTCACCTGGAGCGCGAGGGGGCGGAGCCGCTGAAGACGACGCTGAACCTGGCGAAGTACATGAGCTAGGCGATTGATGATGGTGCAACCGCAACGTGGACGTGGGGGTGAGCGTGGTCGTGGACGATCGACCACGTCCGCTGCCACGACCGCGACCACGTTCTGTTAGGCGCAGGAGACACGGACATGTGGAGTCCCGAGAGTCGCAAGAGGAACGCGGAAGAGCTACGCAAGGTGGCGGACAAGCTGTTGCGATACCGGCAGCTGGCCGATCGGTTCACGGGGTACTTCCAGGCCGAGAGCGACAACGCGCGGCTGCTCAAGCAGGTCAGGACGAAGCTGGATGACCTGCGGGCACGGGCGACGGATCGGGAGAAGCGTCTCGCCAAGGGGGTGGTGAAGATCGGGGTGGTCGGCCTCGAGAAGCAGGGCAAGAGCGCGTTCCTGTCGGCGTGGCTCAAGAGCGAGAAGCTGCTGCCGAGCGAGGCGGAGCGGTGCACGTGGAGCACGACGGTGGTGGAGCCCGGGGAGCCGGGGCAGTTCCACGCGATCGTGAACTACTACACGCCGGAGGACTTCAAGGCGCGGATTGCGAGCTACTTCGACGCGCTGCAGCCGGGGAGCGCGGATCGCTGGGCCGGGCTCAACGCCGCCGAGATCCTGCGTCTGCGCGCGGCCTTCAGGGAGCGCGAGGGCTACGAGGTCGACGATCCGGATCGCGCGGGGCGTCGGGAGCACGTGGCGCTGGCGGAGCTGCAGGACATCGCCGCCGGGCTGTCGGAGATCAAGGCGCGGCTGGGCAAGGAGCCGGAGCGGATCGAGGCCTCCAGCATTGACGATCTCGCCGACAAGATCCGCCCGTTCATCGCCCTCAAGGACACCCTGCACGGCAATCGCCCCTACCCCGGCGTGCGCGCCGTGCGCGAGGTGGTGGTCGTGATCCCGGTGGCCGCGGCCATGCCCGGCGTGGTGCTGATGGACCTGCCGGGCATCGACGCCCCCTCGGACAAGGCGAGGCGCGACACCGAAGACGCGCTGACGCACGAGGTGGACGTCACGATCTTCATCAAGGACGTCACGAGGCCGTCGCTGGTGCGCAACGAGATCGACCTGCTGCGGACCGCGCAGTCCGCGGACCGGAGCATCTCGCTGAAGGACCGGATGTTCGTGGTGCTCACGAAGTCGGACCTGTTCGATCACGCCGACGAGAACGGCAACTGGCACTGGTCGCTGGCGGCGCGCAACTTCAAGGAGCAGGGGGTCGATCGGATCTTCCCCTACTCGAAGGTGTGGGTGCACCAGGGCGTGGACATGGAGCACCCGGTGGCGCGTCAGCTCATGGACTTCTACGGATCCACGGTGCCGGTCCACGGGCTCGAGAAGCTTCAGGCCGCGATCGAGCGGTACCTGTCCACCGACGTCGAGGCGCTCGACAAGAAGGTGACCGATCAGGTGCGCCAGGAGTTCGGGGAGCTCGAGGCGCAGCTGCGCGGCGCCCTGGTGTCGGTGAAGGACGGCCTGTCCGATCGGGAGTTCGATCGGAGGGCGGAGCAGGAGTTCGATCAGCTCTGGGAGCACATCCTCGCGGGCGAGGACCCGGTGGGGTTGCTGCCCGAGATCCGCAAGCGGCTGAGCGCGTTCATGGACTTCGAGATGAGCGATCAGCAGCGGATGGCGCGCGCCACCAAGGCCGACGAGCGCATCAAGGAGATCCGCAAGGAGCTGCTCAGCCGTCTGACGCCCGAGGAGGCGGAGGCGAAGCGTCGCCAGATGCCGAGCCCCGGGCTCATGAACGAGACCGCGGTCGAGATCGAGATGCGCAAGCAGATGCGCGAACGCGTGGCCTCGCGGATCGCCGGCCTGGGCGAGGACTTCCGCAACACCGCCCGGGAGAGCATCGAGCGGATGCTCCTCGAGATGTTCGTCAAGGCCGTCTACGAAGCGGGGCGCCTGGAGGTGCTGCTGCCGTCGGGCAAGTTCCTGGTCGAGCGGATCGACGCACTGGGGCGTTCGGGGCACGTGTCCGAGAGCGTGGTGCGCTACCAGAACCAGGAGATGGCCAAGGCCGACGTGGCCTTCGAGGTGCTGTCGCGGTACTTCGCGCGACAGATCATCGACATCCTCGACGCGACGGATCCAGGCGATCGGGAGATGCGCGAGAAGGAGATGCGGGGCCTCGAGCAGTTCTTCGGGATGGGGATCGCGGACAAGGCGCAGCAGCGAGCGGACGGCGTGCTTGCGACGGTGAAGGCGAAGGTGGGGCTGGGGGACAAGGACGCGGCGCAGGCGCCGGTGGCCGCGAACAGCTTCCCGTCGGGCGGAGCGGCGAGCTTCCCCATGGCCCCCGCGCAGCCCGTGCGCAAGGAGGCACCGAAGGACGAGGCCGCGCCGACGAAGGAGAAGGACGACTATCCGACGACCACGCGCGACTGGAACAAGATGCTCGCGCGCGTGCGAGCCGACGTCGAGCGCATCTGCAGCTTCCTAGAAGCGCTCGCGAAGCACCCTCGCGGCCTGCAGAAGTACCACGAGGAGGCGGTCCGGACCGTGCACGACTCGTGGCTCGATCGCGAAGGCGAGCAGTCGTTGCGTCGCTGGGTCCGCTCCGAGTGCGCCCGGATCTGGCCGCACAAGTTCGCCGCGATCGAGGCCGAGAAGGATCGCGCGCAGTCCGACATCCGCGCGCTCGAGGAGCTGTTCGGCGCCCAGGAGTCCCATACGCCGGCGCCTGCCGCCAAGGCTGCTGACAAGCCCGCCCGGGCCGGAGGTTGACGATGGTGTACGAGCTCGGTTCGCTCAAGAGCTACGTCCGCTTCTACCTGACGGTGGTGAACCAGCTGCAGAGCTCCTGGGACACGCTGGGAGAGACGCACGAGGCGATGCGACAGGCGATGGCCCCGTTCGCGGAGCCGCTCGCGCCCCTGCAAAACGCCAGCGTGGCTGCGTCGCAAGGCCCGTCTCCGCAGCGCCCAGCCGCCCTCGCGGCGCTGTGGCGCCCGCAGGATCGCTCGGAGCTCGAGGGGCTGCTCGACGTCTACGAGGTCGTCGGGCGCTTCTCGTTCCAGGGGCAGGACAACGACAACCTGGCGCGGGTGCAGGCGGTGGTGAGCGGAGCGCGCAACGAGATCGCGCAGCAGCGCATGCGCCTGAGCGACCTCGCGAAGCTCCCGGCCGTGGCGACGACGGCGTCGGACCGGCTCGCTGCGGAGGAAGCGCGCCTGGCGGCGCAGCGCAAGTCCGACAAGGTCGCGGCCTTCACGCCGCTGGTGCAGGTGCTCCAGCAGCGGGGCAAGCAGACCATGGACGCGGTGCGCGGGGTGCCGCTGCCGGATCTGCAGAACTACGAGACCGCGGCCGACGATTACCTTCGCTTCGTGGTGCGACTCGATCAGGTCTACCAGACCTGTCTGCCGTACCTGCGCAAGGCGCTGTCGGACCTGTACCTGTTCGCAGGTTGCGAGGTGCCGCAGTCGTGGCCCGACACGCTGCCCATGCAGCGCGAGATCCCCCAGGAGCTCGTGTCGGTTCCGCCCGCGGACTCCCCGGATCTGCAGCGGGCCACCTCGGGTCGCGAAGCGCTCGCCGACGAGGAGACGCAGCTTCTGCGTGCGCGCGATGACGTCGCGGTGACCCAGGCGCGGATCGAAGGGGAGCTGGCGGCGGAGATCGCGAAGGAAGCGGAGGTGCGCGCGGAGATCGACGTCGCGGGCACGGTGCTCGAGTACGCGATGCTGCTGGAGCAGGCCGATCAGGCGGGTCAGGCCATCGGGCAGCTCGAGCAGCAGAAAGCCCAGCGCACCTACGCGGTGGGCGAGATCCAGGGGCGTCAGACCCAGAACCAGGCGGCCATCACCGCCCTCGAGCAGGAGCTCGCCGAACGCACCAACGAGCTCGGCGTGGCCGGACAAAAGCTCGCGGTCGAACGCGACAACGAGCCGGCGCTGTTCGGCAAGGACGACTGGCGCAAGCGGGTCGCTGCGATCGAGGAGGAGGTCGAGTCGCTTCGCAGCACGTTCGCGCAGCGCCAGGGCATCCTCAACCAGCTCAAGATCGATCTGTCGGCTCTCTCCGTGCAGGCCCAGACCGAGCAGTCCCAGATCGCTCTCATCGAGCGTTGGATCGCCGACACGAAGGCCCGGCAGAAGGCGCTCCACGACAGCGCGCGCGAGGTGGAGAGCAGGCTCGGCCACGCGCGTCCACCCAAGCCCCCGACCGTGACCGAAGCCGAGCAGATCCTGACGGTGATGCAGACTCGTCGCGGCGAGCTGCTCGAGCGCATCGAGCGTCTCAAGACCGAAATCCGCCGCCAGAAGGAGGAGACCGCACGCATCCTCGCCCGGCTCAAGCAGATCGAGCTCGAGCGACAGCGTGTGGCGCAAATGGTCCAGAGCGCCCAGGTCGCTGCGACGCAGGGAAGAGAGGCGGCGCTGCGTCAGCTCGCCTCCCGGCGCCGCGCAGCCGTCGAGCAGCACACCCTCGAGGTGCTGGGCGGGCTCGAGCGCTCGCTAGCCTCCATCGATCAGGTGTTCGTGGAGCCCGCGCGCGAGGCGATGCTGAAGGACGATTCCCCGCGTCCCCTCCCCTCCGAGGTCGTCCGAGACGCCGCCGACAAGCTCGCACCCGTGGTGGAGCGGCTGGTGAGCGAGCTCGATCCGCAACTGCTCACGCAGGACGCAATGCTGGGGCAGGTCCAGCGGGAGTTCTGCGACGTCGCCGTGGAGGCCTGCCGCTCGGCGTGGGGATGAAGCGCGCCCTGCTGCTCTGGACTCCCGCGGCCATCGTCGCCGGGATCATCTTCTTCGCCTCCTCGCTGCCAGGCCAGTCTCTCCCTTCGGTTTCCATCTGGTCCTTCGACAAGGTCGTCCATGCCGCGGTGTACGCCGTCCTCGGCCTGCTCGTCGCCTTGCCCCTCGATCGCCTGAAGGTGATCCAGCGACGCACGGCGCTCGTGATCGTGGCGGCCATGGTCGTGACGGCCTACGGGATCTCGGACGAGCTGCACCAGCGGTTCACGCCGGGACGAAGCCCCGATGTGTTCGACGTGATCGCGGACGCGATCGGAGGCGTGTTGGGAGCATGGGCGTGGGTGAGAAGTCGTCGGAAAGGGGCCGGGGTGAGCACGCACGCTCAGGCTGATGGGCGGCCCGGCCGTGATCGACGCGGACGGTGAGGGACAACTCCGCCCATCACTCCCCGTTCCCGCCGTCTGCGCCATCGAGCACCGCGCGGACTTTGCGAGCCAGCGCGCCGGCGGTGTACGGCTTCGCGATGAACAGCACCCCCTCCTCCAGCATGCCGTGGTGCCCGATCACGTCGTCCGCGTAGCCCGACGCGAACAACGTCTTGAGCCTCGGATTCGCTTCGGTCAGCTTCTTCGAGAGCGCACGCCCGTTCTGCCCGGTCAGCACCACGTCGGTGACCAGAAGCGGAGCCGTCAGCAGCGCCTCGCCACCGCGCGCCAATGCATCTTCCGCGCAGGCGAAGTCGATCACCCTGTAGCCGAGACGCGAGAGAATCTCGCGGGCGAACGCCAGCACCAGGGGCTCGTCTTCGACCAGCAGGATGGTCTCGGAGCCCGTGGGCAGGTCCGCGACGCGCGAAGGACTGTGCTCCCAGTCCGCAGCTCCCTCGGCGCGAGGAAGGAAGATCCTGAAGACCGATCCCTTGCCAGGCTCGGACTCGACGTCGATGCACCCGCCCTGCTGCACCACCGTGCCGTACACGGTGGCAAGCCCGAGTCCGGTGCCCTTGCCCTTGGGCTTCGTCGTGAAGAAGGGCTCGAACAGATGGGAGCGAACGTCGGGCGTCATGCCGGAGCCGGTGTCGCGAACGGAGAGCAGCACGTGAGGCCCGGGTTTCGCCTCGGGGTGCTGACGGCAGAAGGCGGCGTCGAGGACGACATCGGCGGTCTCGATGGTGAGCTCGCCGCCATCGGGCATCGCATCGCGTGCGTTGACGGCGAGGTTGACGAGGACCTGCTCGATCTGGGTGGGGTCGGCCTTGACGAGGCCGACGGGGGAATCGATGACGGCCTGCAGGGCGACGTCTTCGCCGATGAGGCGGGCGAGCATCTTCTGGAGCTGCTCGATGAGCTGGTTAAGGTCCAGGACCCGAGGCTCGATGAGCTGCTTGCGGGAGAAGGCGAGGAGCTGGCGGGTCAGCGCGGCAGCGGAGTGGCCGGCCTTGGTTGCCTCCCCCAGGCACTCGCGCGGGGAACGACCGCCCTGCAGGTCCATGAGCGCGAGCTGGATGTTCCCCAGGATGGCGGTGAGCAGGTTGTTGAAGTCGTGAGCGACTCCGCCGGCGAGCCGTCCGATCGACTCCATCTTCTGCGCCTGACGCAGCTGGTCTTGCAGCCTCTCGCGCTCCTGCTCCGCTTCCTTGCGCTCGGTGATGTCCCTGCCGACCACCTGGATCTCGTCGATCGCGCCCTGCCGATCGCGCAGGGCACGCACGGACCACACGCTCCACCGACGCGCGCCGTCGGCGCCTACGAAGGAGTGGTCGAACTCCTCGATCGTCGAATCGCGTTTTAGAGTGGTCATGTGAATCGAGAGCAGCTCCTGTCCCGGGAGCTGATCGAGAGTGCGGACGTCGCGTCCAACGAGCGACTCGACCTCGGACGTTCGGCTCCGGCAGTAGCGCTCCAGAGCGCCGTTGGCGAAGGTGATCACGCCGTTGGAGCCGAAGCGGAAGATCATGTCGGTCTGGCCTTCGACGATCCCGCGGTAGCGAGCCTCGCTCGCACGCAGGCGCTGCTCGTCCTGCTTGCGCGCGGTGATGTCGCGGAAGTACCAGACGCGACCGAGGTACTTGCCCGACGGATCGTGGACGGGCTCCGTGTAACGCTCGAGGGTGCGTCCGTCGGCCAGCTCGAGCTCGTCGCGGCTCGGAGTCGAATGCTGCTCGTACAGGTCCGCGACGTCTCGAAGGAATGCGTCGGGATCGCGCAGCTTGTCCCTGACGAACGCGAGCGTCTCGCGGTCGGAGCGAGCGGCCATGACCTCGGGCGGGACGCCCCACAGCTCCGTGAAGCGCCGGTTGTGGAGGATGACGTGGCCGTCGCCATCGACGAACAGGACGCCGTCGTCGGAGGCCTCGGCTTGCGCTTCGAGCAACGCGTTCTTGAGGGTGACTTCCGCCTCGGCGCGCTTGCGAGCCTCGATGTCGGCGGTGGCGCGATCGAGAGCCGCGTTGTTGATCACGAAGAAGCTCCAACCGACCACGGCGACGATGACGATGGCGGAGGTGCTGTTGGCGACGTAGTCGAAGAGGGCCTCGGAGGGGGCCTCGAGGTGGGAGCAA
Organism: uncultured Polyangiaceae bacterium; assembly: GCA_964393505.1. Lineage (GTDB taxonomy): Bacteria > Myxococcota_A > Polyangia > Polyangiales > Polyangiaceae > JACRCQ01. Next base: position 17,770 of record CAYMUE010000066.1, on the reverse strand, counting down.
GCGGAGAGGATGAAGACGAACAGCGTGGCGATGTTGGCGAGGGCATACAGGCCGATACCCCAGCCTCGCTTTCTGAGGCTCAAGGGGACCATGCTCAGGAAAGCGAGCACGAAGACGATCGTGTCGAGTCGTGCGACGGGACTGGCCCGGTCCACGAACATGATGGTCCAGAAGACGCTGAAGGCAGTGACGAGGAACAGGTGGGTGGCGAGGGTGAAGAAGCCCTTGGCGAGCAGGAAGAGGGAGCCGCAGAGGATGACGAACCCGATGCCGAGGGTCGCCATGATGGCCTCGTTGACCGAATGATCGAACGAAGGGCTGGTGAGGGTGATCCAGGCGTTGTAGCCGGCGGCCACCGGAATGATGGCCATCAACGCGAGGAAGAGGTGGGCGACGAAGCGAGCGCGCTGCATCGTCGCGAAGTCGACCTTGGCGTACGGTCTGAGGAGGATGTCGAGAAGCCGGCGCATGCGGCTCCACGATAGGCGAGGTTCGCGGTAGAAGATCGCCCCATTTGCTCGCCCCGAGAGTGCGCCGCTTCCGCCCGGCGGGGAACTCGGACTCCGCGAACATCCACGGAACCGGGCAAAGCCGGCGATTGGCCCCTGCAAGCGCCGTGTCGTATGCTGCGCGCCATGCGGATCCGAGCCTTCGTTCTTCTTCCCGCCCTCGCGACCCTTCTCCCTGCCTGCGACAAGGGCGCGCCCTCCGCCGCGCCCGATGCGGCACCGGTCGCGTCGGTCTCCGTGCCCCCGCCGCCTCCGCCGCGTCCGCGTCCCACCGACATGGACGTGCCTCAGGCGCGAGAACCGCTCAAGTGCGCGGCAGGGGGGAAGCGGCCGGTCTGTCAGGTGCTCGACGAGTTCGAGAAGGCAGATGCGTGGAACCTGGAGACCATCCGGGGAGTGGACGCGCGGTACTTCGGGCAGGCCACGGTCGTGGAGAAGGGGCAGCCGCGCACGGCGTGGTACTTCATGGTCGTGAAGAAGGTTCCGACCAACGACGTGCCCGCGGGGGATCTGCCCATCAAGATTGCGATTCGCGAGCTCGATTCGACGCTCGGGGCCGAGAACACGCAGGCGCCGAAGCTGCTGCGCGCGCTCGAGCACGACGACACGGTGAACAAGGGCAACTCGACGTCGCAGTACGTGAAGACCTACGCGCCGAGCAACTGGGACGGCGCGAACGTGACGGCGGGACCATCGACGATCCTGCACACCCAGGGAGGGATGTTCGTGCGCGAAGGCAAGAAGAGGCAACTGCACGTCGTCCACTTCTCCGCGGTGGGCCTGGGCGGTGCGGTCTCCGGCGATGGTGTCTACGCGACGCTGTACCCGGTCTCGTGGTGACGTCTGGAGCTCCCCGTCACTTCGCATCCTCGAGCATTCCACGCAGCACGTCGGCCCGGTCCACACCGCCCAGCAGCCGCCCTTCCTCGTCGACCACGGCCACCAGCTTGTGAGCGCCTTCGACCATCGCGCCGATCACCTGCGTGAGCGGATCGTCGGGACGCGCGCAGGCCACCTCCGTGGTCATCAGCTCTGCTGCAACCTGGGCACTGGCGTGCCGCGCGCTCTGTGCATCGTCGCCCGCATGCTTGCGATGCCCCAAGCGCTGCATCAAGGAGCGCACGATCGTCGGATGGCTCGCGGGGGAGACGCGCTCGAGCACCGCGCGCGCGGAGACCATGCCTTGCACGCGGCGGTCCGCGTCGACGACGAGGGCGCGGGCCAGCTCGGTGGACTCCACGGCTTCGATGACCTCGCTGAGCGGAGCGTCGGGACGCACGGTCGGGATGTCGTTGCGCATCACCGCTGAAACCCGTGCATCGGACGAGCGGGGCACCGCGTAGGCCGGGTGCTCTCGGCGCTCTCCGAAGTCCGCGACCGTCCTGAACAGGTCGAGGCGACTGACGATCCCGACGACGGCGCCGGTCTCGTCGACGACCGGGAGCCGCTTGAGCTGGCGACGGACCATGATCTCGGCTGCGACGGTCAGGGGTGCTCCCGCGGGCACGGTCACGGCGGGGCTCGTCATCACCTGGCCTGCAACGACGCGGGACATGGCGTCCATGCGATCGGCCTGGTCGCGCGCCGACAGCCCGGGCAGCAGCGCGAGGCGAACCCCGAGTCCTGCGCGCTGGACCAGATCGGAGTCAGTGATGAGACCGACGACGGTCCCGCCGTCCACCACGGGGACCGCGCGCACACCGCGGGTCCGCATCAGCTCGACGACGTTGCGGATCGGGGCGTCCTTGTGCACGACGAGCACGTCGCGGGTCATGATGGACGCGATCGGGAGGGCATCGGACAGCGGTCGGACGGCCTGCGTGGCGCAACGCACGACCTCGGTGGGCTCGACGGTGACCATGCCTCCGGGCACCATCGGGCAGAGCTCGGCGAGCAACGCGTCGATGCGCTGACGCGAGTCGATCCATTCGATCACCAGAGGAAGGTCGCCGTCGTCCTCGCCGATCCTGGACGCGTGCAAGCGGCCGGAGGCGCCGAAGCCTTCGAGGGCTCGCAGGACGGTGACACCTGCAGCGTTGTGGCTGCGCAGGAAGGTGACGATGGACTGGCAGGCGGGAGCCCTGCCGATCGTGTCCTTTTCGCTGACGTAGATGCGGACGCGCTGCATCGGGCCGATTGCGGCGGGGAGGTTGGGTGACATGGCGCATGCCCCTTTGATGGGGGACATGTTTCGAGAGGCGCGGAGGGCAAACGGGGGAGCGAGGGAGCGGGTCAGCCGCCCGCGCCGGCACGGGCCGTGACGCTGGCGCTGGCCTGCACGGAGACCTTGATGCTGGCGGAGGCGCTGACGGTCATGGTGGCGGCGGAGGCGACGCAGGCGACAGCGTGTGCGCCGGCCTTGCCGATGATGCCGGGCATGTTCTTGCCGACCTGCACGACGGTGTCGGCGTCGGCGATGACGCGTTTTCCGAGGGCGATCTGGGCATGAAGCAGCAGCGGGAGGTTGGCGCGCAGGGAGTTGGCGAGGCGCAGGGCCATTTCGTGGGTCTGGTTGGGGATGACGGTGACGGCGGCCGGGGTGCAGTAGGCGGTGAACTCCGCGTGAGCCTTGCAGCTCGCGTTGCACTCGGCATCGGCGCTCCCGCCGCCCTGTGCGGTGCTCATTCCGGCCGCGGCGTTGCACTGCCCCGTGCAGTTGGAATACGCCTGCGCGTTGGCCTGACACTGCGGCGGCACCACCGTGACCATGAAGCGCAGCCCCGTCGTGGAGAGAATCCCGTCCATGCGCGCGGCCACGGCGCTGCATGCTCCGGAGGCCCGACCGCCCTCTCCCTGGCGCGGAGCCATCTCCTGATCGGACAGACCGATGTCGTGACCGATGCGAACGCAGGCCTGGGCCGTCTCGGCTTCCGCCTGGGCGGCAATGCTCATCAGGTCCTTGGTGGCCACGACGAAGGCGCCGATCTTGGCGTTGAAGTCCGCGCGGGAGGTGTACACGGCGCCGGCCGCGTTCACGTTGACACCGAGCTCGGGACAGGCCGCGGTCGAGACACCGCCGAGCACGCCGGAGCCGAGGGCCTCGCAATCGACGAGAGCGATGGGGCCGAGGGCCATGACGGCCAGGCAAGCGAGACGGGAGACGGGTTTCATCGTGATTCTCCGAAGGGGGAACGAGGCTCTTCGATGACGGGACCGAGACCGGGGAGTCGCGTCTGCATCCCGCGTTTCCCCGGAGCGCTCACGGTATCACAGGGGGTAGCTGGCGAGCCACGGGCTGGGAGGGAGGGTCCGGAGCCGAAGAGAGCTTGACGAACCGCCCGGACCGGCGTGCGATGCGTCGCGATGGATGTCGATACGCTTTGCGGGCAGCTGATCGTGGGCGGGTACGCCGATGCGGAACCCTCCAAGGAGTTCGTTGACGCGGTACAGCGCGGACGTCGCGGCGGTGCGGTGCTCTTTCGCAGGAACCTCCCTACCCTCGAGGCCGCATGGAAGGCGTGCACGACGCTGGCCCAGGCCGCGCCGGCGGAGTGCCCGCTGTGGCTGTGCGTGGACGAGGAAGGGGGTCGCGTGAGCAGGCTTCCGGCTCCGGCGCGCAAGCTCCCCGCGATGCTCGCCCTCGCCGCCCACGCGGACGAAGCGTTGATCGAGAAGGCCGGCGCATGCACAGGAAGGCAGCTGCGCGCGCTCGGGTTCAACCTCGATCTCGCGCCGGTGCTCGACGTGCACACGCGCGAGGACAACCCGGTGATCGGGGATCGGGCCTTCGGGCGCGACGCGGCGACGGTCGCCCGCCTCGGACTTGCGTTCTGGCGCGGGTTGAAGTCCGCGGGGATCGCCGGCTGCGGCAAGCACTTCCCCGGGCATGGGGACACTTCGGTCGACAGCCATGTCGGCTTGCCCGTGATCCCATGGGACATGGATCGTCTCGAGCAGCTCGAGCTCGTGCCGTTCCAGGCCGCGGTCGACGCGGGCATCGAGTGTCTGATGAGCGCGCACGTGGTGTGCGAGGCGATCCACGCGGGGGTTCCGGGGACGCTGTCGCCGCGCATCGGGATGTCGTTGTTGCGGGGCGAGCTCGGCTTCCGGGGAGCGTTGCTCTCCGACGACCTCGAGATGAAGGCGATCTCGGAGCAGCGCGGCATCCAGGAGGCCGCGGTGATGGCGGTGCTCGCGGGGTGCGACGCGATCCTGGTGTGCAGCCGTCACGACTGGCAGGAGCAGGCGCACAACGCGCTGGTGCGTGAAGCCCGGCGCAGCACGGCCTTCCGTGCGCGGTGCGAGGAGGCGGTGGAGCGGACCCTGGCGGTGCGGCGCGCGTGGCCGTGCAGGGCGGAGCCCACGTTCGCCCAGGCCCTGGCGATCATCGAGTCCGCGCAGGTGACCGAGGTCGCCGACCACATGACCCGGCTCGCCGGCTGAGCGTCTGTGGCCGCGGCGGCGGCGCTGGTGTATCGGACGGGCATGAACCTGCCCGATCGCTATGTCGTGTGCTGCTCCCGGCTGGTCACCTGCGACGACGTCCGTGAGACGGAGCAGGATCCCCTCGGGGTCATCGAAGACGCCGGATTGTTCGTGGACCGAAGTACATTGCAGGCGATCGGTCCGCGCAAGCACGTGATCGAGATGGCGGAGGGGGCGCCGGTGGTGCTCGACTGGCCGGGGGTGATCACGCCGGGGCTGGTGGACGCGCACACCCATGCGGTGTGGGCGGGGTCGCGTCACGACGAGTACGCGCTGCGGATGTCGGGGGCGGGCTACGAGCAGATCGCCGCCGCGGGCGGAGGGATCGCGTCGACCATGAACGCGGTGCGCGCGGCCACGTCCGGGCAGCTCGCGAGCTGGACCTGGGCGCGCCTGCGCAGGATGGCCGCGCTCGGTACCACGACCTGCGAGGTGAAGAGCGGATATGGACTCGACCTGGCGAACGAGATCAAGCAGCTCCGAGTGATCGAGCAGCTCGCCTCCGACGTCCGCCTCCCCAGGGTGATCGCGACCTACCTCGCGCTGCACGCGATTCCGCCGGAGGGCAAGGCGCACCGCGACGAGTGGGTCGATCGGGTCGCCCGGGAGTGGGTCCCCGAGATCGCGAAGCTGGGCCTCGCCCGCTACGTCGACGCGTACATCGATCGCAACGCGTTCACTGTGGAGGAAGCGCGCAGGGTCTTCGACAAGGCTTACGAGCTCCAGCTCGGGGTGCGCGCGCACGTCGGGCAGTTCGCCGACGTGGGCGGCGCCGACCTCGCCGCGGATGGCGGAGCCGCGTCGATCGACCACGTCGAGCACGTCTCCCACGACTCGCTCCTGAAGCTGGCGGCCTCGAAGACGCGCGTGGTGCTGCTGCCGGTGGCGAGCTACACGCTCAAGCAGACGCCGCCGCCGGTCCAGGCGATCCGCGAGGCCGGGGTCCCCATGGTGATCGCGACCGATTCGAACCCGGGCACGGCGCCGACCGAGAGCCTGCCGCTGGCGATGGCCATGGGCGTGAGGGACTACGGCCTGACGCCGGAGCAAGTGCTGATCGCAGCCACGCGCGAAGCCGCAGCATCGCTCGGGCTTCACGAGTCCTGCGGGCGCCTGGCGCCCGGCCTCGATGCGGACTTCGTGGCCTGGAGCGTGCCCCACGAGCGTGTGATCGTGCAACCCTGGGGCTCGCAGCTCACGCGGCTCGTCGTGTCCCGCGGTCGCGCGCTGCACTCATGGGAGTAGCGCGCACAGCCCGCCTGATCGCAGGGCTTGTCGGCGTCGGGATCCTCGGCGCCGCGTGGCCTGCCAGTGCCCAGGCGGTGCTGACGCCGGTGGGGTCGAAGCCTCCGAGGACGCGCGCGGTTTCCGCGTGGATCGTGTGGAACCCCTCCATGCTCCGGCAGGACCTCATCCTCGGGGCGCGTTTCGAATCGGCGGGGTCGCCCTTTGCCTGGGTGCTCCCCTTCCCTTCGGAGCCCACACTCACGCGGGTCGATGCGGACCTGCGCTTGGCGCTCTCGAAGCTCATTGCGGGGTACCAGGGGCGCGCACCGGGGTGGCGCATGCCCCCCGATCCGCCGGGAGGTGCACGTCCGTGGATCGTGTTCGACGAGACCGAGACGCCGCGCTGGACCACGGTGCAGGCGACGGAATCCGACGCAGCAGAACGGCTGCTCGGTTTGCGCGCGCGGCAGGGCGCGATCTGGGAGGATTGGGTCGGGCGATACGTCGAGAGCCGGGCATGGCTGGTCGGTATGCGGCACGAGCGGAGCGCGACCGAATCGGGGTTCGCGTACGTGCGCATCCGGTTCTCCACGGAGAGACCGTACCTGCCGTATCGCGAGCCGCCGTGGAGCGACGTCGCCGAAGGGAGCGGGCCGAGAGCGTTGCGCGTCACGGTGATCGCGCCGGAGCTTGTGGAGTGGAAGCTCGGCCGGAGTCTGCCGACGACGTCGAACGCGTGGTTGTCGTTCGAGCCGACGCACGAGGAGCTTCGCGGAGCGTTCGGGGAGGCGCTCTACGGCGAGCTGTTCGACGCGGGGGAGCGTTACTGGCTGCGGTCGTTCGAGGACTGGCACGAGGTGCATGCAGGGAACGACGATGTGACATTTGCGCGAGCGGGAGCGATCCCGGTGCAGGGCGCGCCGGGGACGGTGAAGGACGCGAAGGGAGAAGGGGTGGCGCTCGAGCCGGTGGGGCCGGCGCCGACGTCGAGCGTGGCGGTGCAGGCCGGAGTGGTGGGGAAGAGCGCGCAGGAGGGGGTGCGACTGCCGCAGCGTGCGAGGGGGACGCGACGTCGGGGGATGGCGTACGGGGTGATGGTGCTGATCGCGTTGGGGGCGGCGTGGAGGCTCGCCCGCGGCGATCGCAAGCCACCCCGAAAAGGGTGATCGAAAGGGTTGACAGCTCGTCGAGATTGGCCCAATGTGCGCGGCCTGTTGCGGGCGAGAAGTCGACGCAGGCAACGCTCAGGTAGCTCAGTTGGTAGAGCAGCGGACTGAAAATCCGCGTGTCGCCAGTTCAACTCTGGCCCTGAGCACGAAGGAAGGCGGAGGCCGCGGGGGCGCCTCCGGAGGCGCGGCGAGACGGCGTCCTCACGGCGAGGTCTTGCGCACCCACAGCCCCAGCCGTTCACGCGTGACCAGGCGCTGGATGGTGTTCACCGAATAGCCCACGAGCGGTGTGCAACAGCTCCGCATCCGGCTGCGGTCGTCGGGACCCCACGATGCAACGAGGCCCGAGTCCTCCTCGCACGGGAGGCGGGGCGACGGGTGAGTGCCTTGCAGCCCCTGGCTTCCGCGCGTATAAACCGGCGCCTTGGTACCGAGAACTCCGGAGAGGTCCACGCAATGACTGCCGCGGAAGTCGTGGAATGGGTCACGTGCCGAAACCGCGTGGCCGGCATTCGAGAAGAGGGCGCGTCGCAGTCGACGGCACTGACCCGCCAGGCCAGGATACTCCTGCGACACATCCGCCGGGTGCTGGCGTCCTCGGATCCATTTCCGGGACGGACCGACATGGCAACCACGCTCCTGCTCGCTCGCCAGGCGTTGCACCTCGCAGCGCTGTCGGCGAGGCGGGATGGGGAGACGGAACCGGGCCTCGCCGAGTGCCTGGCGACGGAGGGGGTACGCGCGGTTCTGACGGAGGCAGTGGGTTCACCCGAGAAGATTCAGCGGCTGGAAAAGCTCCTCGTGGAGCCGGGGCTCGCGGAGCTGTCCCGGCGAGCCGGACCCAGGGCGGAGCGCGATGCGCGGGAAGTCGAGCGGCTGCTGGGCGAAATGCTTGCCGGTTTGCGCAATCCCGACGCAGAGATCGCCCGCGTGCACGTCAGACGGAGCATGCTGGCGTTCGCCGTCGCGGCCGCAGCGGTCGTCGGAACTCTCGCCGGGACCGCGCTGTGGGTCCGTGTGAAGGAGGGCCCGGAGCTGACGTCGTCGGCGCAATACCGCACCAGCTCCCAATGGCGGGGCTTCTCGGACAAGTCCAGGACGGTGCTCGGCTTCAAGTCCGGCATCTTCTTCCACACCGAGGAGGAGCACGGCCCGTGGATCGAATACGACTTCGGCAGGACGACGCCCGTTCACCTCGTACGCGTCGTGAATCGGATCGAGTGCTGTCGTGACCGGGCCGTTCCCCTTGTGGTCGAGGTCAGCGATGACGCGAAGACCTGGAGGTCGGTGGCTCGACGTGACGCGCGATTTCGGACTTGGAGGGCGCGATTCCCGAAGACGGACGCGCGTTACGTGAGGCTCCGTGTCGCCGGCAAGTCCACGCTTCATCTCGAGCAGGTCGAGATCCGCTGATGGAAAACGACGCACGAGCCGGGAGCGGCGCAGCGGCAAGAGGGCCCTGGAAGAGAGCCATGGCGCGTTGGGGCTCAATCCGAATCCTCCCCGAGAGTCGACGATTCTGGCTGACCGCGAGCGTTGTTCTGTCACTCGCGACGGTGCAGCTTTTCTGGATCCTCGCCACGGACTTCCACGAGTTCTTCCCCGACGACTCGTTCATCTCGCTTCGATACGCGCAGAGGCTTCTCGATGGGCAGGGCCTCACGTGGACCGATGGCGAGCGCGTGGAGGGCTACTCCAATTTCCTGTTTGTCGTTCTCACCGCGGCAGGTGGTTGGGTCTTCGGCCACCTTGCGGTGGTGCCTCGCGTGCTGGGTGCCCTCGGTGTCGCGTCGGTCGTCCCAGCTGTGTTTCGCGCGTATCGCCCCAACCGCATGCCGCTGCTCCTGGCATCCGTAGTCGCCGGGCTGTTCCTCGCGCTCTCCGGGCCGATTCAAGCCTGGAGCGTTGCGGGGCTGGAGCAGGGGCTGGTCGTGGGAGCTCTCGGCTGGGCGCTCTGCCTCGGCTACCCGCTGCTCGAGTGCGACCACCCCGGCAAGAAGCAATGGTTGCCGCTATCGGCCGCGCTCGCCGCCCTCGTGCTCACGCGCCCCGATGGCATCCTCTTCACTGCTGCGGCAGGGATTGGGCTGGTACTCGCGCGCCGTGTCCGCCGCCCGTCTTGGGCAGTCGCCTTCAAGCTCACGACGCTTCCCGTCGCGGCCGCTCTCGCCCAACTCGTCTTCCGTCGATTCTACTACCAGGAGTGGGTCCCAAACACCTACTATGCGAAGGTAGCATTCACCTCCACGCGCCTCGAGCAGGGGTGGACGTATCTGGCCGATGGATTCGAAGCCAATCGAGTGCTCGTGGTCGCGGTGCTCCTCTCGTTCGCAGCGGCCTTCTTCGACGAGACCGCGCGCAAGCGGATGGTCTACGTCGGTGCCTTTTTTTCCGCCTGGGCAGCGTATGTCCTCGTCATCGGCGGCGACATCTTCCCCCATCACAGACACCTAGCACCCCTCGTCTGCGCTCTCGGCATCATGAGTGCCGAAGGCGTGCGCGTCATTGCCGGGCTCGGACGTCTGGCTGTCCCCGTTGTCGGCGTGGCCGCCGCGTTGGCCCTCTTCACGTACCATCGTGACAACCGACGAGACGACGGAAGGCGCGCAGCGCGCGATGACACCTGGCACCTCTCCGGACTCGAGACCGGAATCATGCTCCGCGCAGCTTTCGAGCAGCAGCGCCCTCTGCTCGCTGTCGATGCCGCTGGAGCCATGCCCTACTACTATCGCCTGCCCGTGATTGACATGCTCGGGCTCAACGACCGTCACATCGCGCATCATCCTCCGAAAGACATCGGCAACGGATTCATCGGCCATGAGCTCGGAGACGGCGCCTACGTGATGTCGCGCAAGCCGGACATCATAGCGTTCCACAACCCGCTCGGACGCGTTCAGCCGATGTGGCGTGGCGGATGGGAGATGTTCAACGACCCGCAGTTCGCGACGCTGTATAAGCTCATCAAGTTCAAGACGCTGCGACCCAGGGAGTTCCTCGCTGACTTCTATCTGCGCCTCGACGGCCGCGTGGGCATCGAGCGCACGCCGGACCATGTTAGGGTCCCCGGCTACCTTCTCCACAAGACCAAGACGGTCGCCCAGTTCGGCGACGCCGGCACGATGATTCTCGAAATTTCCCCGGGAGGCTCCGGCGAGCTGGCATCCCTTCCCCTTGAGCCGGGAAGATGGCGCGTTCTCGTTGACTCCAGCCATCCGGTCCGTCTGAGCGTCATTCGTAAGGCCTCAGAACCGATCCGCGGCGTTTCGTCACAACCGCTGGAGTTCGACGCGCTCTCCGATGCTCCCGTCGGGCTCGGTGTGAGCCACTCGGAACCCAATCCTGTTGCGCTGAATGCGATCGAGCTGACGCGAGTTCGGTGAGGGTGCGACTGCCGTCATCCGCAGCCGCGACTCCTACAGCGTGGCGGAAGAGGAGGAAGAGAAGACAGCCGTGTGCTTCGAGGGAGTGGCCACCTGGACTGTCGCAGTCCTCGTCGTCTCGCGTGACCAGGCATCCTGATACGTCACCTTATAGGCGTAGTCGCCCGGAGTCGCGATAGTCCGCACCACTTGATCCGCGGTGCTGACCTGCTGCTCTTGCTCATACCAGCGGAACGACGGATACGCGTGCATCGTTCCTTGCGCGGCCCACGCCGGATTCGGGTTCCCGGTCAGCGCACCGCGAAGGACGTGGTCGGTAACCAGCCGAAACGGCACGCCCGCCCGGACGATCCCGGCTCCCACGATCCTGTTGCTGTCGGGTCCGGGATAGGCGATCTCCGCTGCCAACATGTCATGCTCGGTCAGGCCGTAGTCACCCTTGTCCGCCTCATTTGCGGGCGTGCAGGGGACATAGGCTTCCGGCCACCCCGGCACGGCAGGATCGAACAGGTCCGCGTAGTGCATCACCGAGCGGAGGTCGAACGGCGTCAACAGCACCGTGCCGTAGCTGATCCCTTGGTATCTGTTGTCCGTGCCGTCCCACATGCTGCAGGTCCGGTCCGGTCGCTGGTGCTCGTGGTGGAAGCCCAGGGCATGACCAACCTCGTGCAAGTACTTGTTTCTCGGTTCACCGAGGAATGGCATCTGCACGTTGAAGAGACACTTCTGGTTGCTCGCCATCGTGCTGGGACCGCTTGCCCACCACCCTCCCCCAAGCGTCACGTCCCCGTCCACGCATGGTTGCACCGTCTCCACGGCGCCTTCGTCGAGGAGGATCCTCACATCCCCGGGATAGCGATCGGCGTCCGGATCGTAGGGCAGGCACCCGAGGTCGACGGGCCATTCGAATACAAGCGCGGAGACACGTGTCCAGTCGTCGAGCCAATTCCGAACCACCCTGGCGCGGGCGATCCAGTCAGCGTCGCTCGCGGTGCCGGCATCCGGTCCGTGAGCTGCCGGATCTCTCACGAAGCAAATCGCGACATTGTTGCTCGGCATCAAGTCCGCAGAGTCGTTGCTCACGAAAGTAGCCTGGCAGGAGGAGCCGGTCGGCTCAACGGGCGAGTTCCCGGCCACCGGATCCAGGACACACCCGGGCACGACGATCCCTACGATGAAACATGACGCGGATCGTCGCCGAGACCAAGCTTTCGGGGTCATCATTGACAACTCCTATTCAAGCCCGAACTGGCTCGGTGTCCGGCACTGGTCAGCGGAGCAGCCCGGCACGTTCGTCGTTGCGGAGTCGGAAACAGCAGCAATGAACCGCTTCCCCGACAGGAGCGCCGCGTTGGCAAACGTGATGAATCGGTTCGCGCGCGCCTGATCGCCGGTCCCTATCGCGATGAATCGGACGACGTTCCCGTTGAGCGTGATCGAGTTCGAGCAGTAGACGTGAACGCGCGGTTGCGCCCCCGTGATCTCCACGACATTGACTGGAGCACAGCGAAACCAGTGGTCAGCGGCGGACGCCAGGCTCGGCTTCAACACGATGGCGGAGAGAATACCGAGGGAGAAGATCGTAGCCTTGGCCATGTTCATGACTTGACTCCTTTGGATATGCGCGCAGCCGTCGATTTCTCAAGAATACTTGTCCGCTCCCAGACAGCTGCGCTCAGTTCCTCACTACCTACCCCCCCCCCCCGGGTGTCAACAACTTCGTCAGATGAATCCGTTGATCCGTTTCCTGTCGGGCCGCACGCGGTCAAGCGGTGCGTCGCTGTCCGGACGCGCTTCCCCTCGCCCGTGCGGACAGCTCACGGGGCCCGTCGTTCTGCCAGGTTGCTGATGTCGATACGCCGACGTGTTCCCGTGTCGTCCCGGGCCGGTCTCCCGTCCGGCCGAAGAGCCCGAATCGCCCGCTGAGCGACTTGCCGCGGGATCGCGTTCGACCCCGGCCCCTCCTCTACGGCTTGAAGTCGTCCACCGGCTTCACTCCGCTCGTGCTCGTCGGTGGAGGACGCGGCGTCGTCGCCGTCGCGGTCTGTGTCGGCACCGCCGCTGTCGGTGCCGTCGCAACGGCCGTCGTCACCGTAGGAGCTGCGCTGGCCGTGGCCGCAACGCGCGGCACGCTCTTGACCGGCGGAGCTGCGACCGGGCCGGCATCGGGGCTCGTCGCCGCGAGCCGCGGCTCCTCGGGGCTGGACGACGCGGGAGACGAGATCGCTGCGCTCGGCACAGGTTCGCTGCCTGCCGACGATGACACGGCCGGATCGGCGGCCGGGCGGACGAGCGCCTCCGACGGGGAGGAGCCGAGCTTCACCGCGACACCGGCGAGCACGAGGGCCGTGAGGACCGCGCCCGCTCCGAGGTAGCGGGAGCGCACGGATGTTCGTGACAGCGCCCCGGCGAGCGAGGCCTGCTCCACCGCCGGCACCGCGCGGGCAACGGCCCCCCTGCGCTCCGCCGAGATGGGCACGAGCACCGCGCGCGACAGGCGCGGGACGCGGGCAGCCTGGGGCTCGATCGCTTCGATCAGGGCATCCATCGACGCGAACCGGTGGCTCGGATCGGCGCGCAGACAGCGGTGCACCAGCTCGGCGACCTCGGGCTCGACCCACGGCGCGACCTGCTGCAAGGGAGTGACCGGGCGCGTGCATATCGCCACGATGAGCTCGCCCACCGAGGAGCAATCCTCCCAGGGACGTCGTCCCGAGAGGGCCTCCCACATCGACATGCCGAGGCTCCAGACGTCCGTGCGGGCGTCGACGTGCTTGGCGGATCGCGCCTGCTCCGGCGACATGTACAGCGGCGAGCCGATGACGCCGCCGGTGCGTGTGAGCTCGACGGTGTTCTCTTCGGGAGTCGGCGTGCGTCGCGCGATGCCGAAGTCGCACAGCTTGGGCACCACCGAGCCGTCGACCAGCTCGTGCAGGAAGATGTTCGCGGGCTTCACGTCGCGATGGATGATCCCCGCGCGGTGCGCCTCGGCGAGTCCTCGCGCCGCGTGCAGGAAGATCCGCAGCACGGGCGCAGGCTCGAGAGGCCCCCACTTCTTGACGAGCGATTCGAGGTCCGTGCCGCGGAGCAGCTCCATGACGATGAACGGGTGCTCGGAGGAGGCGTCGGTGTCGGCGTCGATCACCCGGACCACGTGCGGCGAAGACAGCGCGGTGAGGGAGCGCGCCTCGCGCACGAAGCGACGAACGAGATCGGAGCGCTTGTCGGAGCTCTCGAGGATGACCTTGACGGCGACGGCGGTGCCGTCGGGATCGCGGGCCTCGTACACCGCGCCCATTCCACCCTTGCCGACGAGGCGCACGACCCGGTAGCGCTCGGCGAGGGTGCGCCCGATCATCGGATCCTGTTCACCGGACAGCGCGCTGAGGGTGTCGTCGCACTGCGGCTCGCTCGACAGCGCCCACGAGGTGGGAAGACGGGTGCGGGCGGCCGAGTGGGCGCGCACGGCATCGGGAAGCGGTCCCAGCATTTCCTGGGTGAGCTCGTCGGAGCCGCCGGCGAACGGGAGCAGCGCCTCGGAGAAGGCATCGACGCTCGGGCAACGCGAGGCGGGATCGGCGATGAGCCCCCCGTGCACGATGCGGGCGATCCCCGCATGGACCCAGGGCGCGCTGTCCTGCAGGTGCGGCACCCTCCCCTGCACGATCGCCATGAGCAGATCGGCGATGCTGCCCACGCGGTCGTAGGCCGCGGAGCCCGCGATGGCGTGGTACACGGTCATCGCGAGGCCCCAGACGTCGGAGCGGGCATCGACCCGCTTGGAGTTGGTGGCCTGCTCGGGGGACATGTACAGCGGAGTGCCGAGCATGCTCCCGGACTGCGTGAGGTCCTGCCCCAGCAGCGACCACTTGGCCACGCCGAAGTCGCAGACCTTCACGCACACGGGGCCATCGCCTTCGCGGTGCAGGAACAAGTTCGAAGGCTTGACGTCGCGGTGCACGATGCCGCGGGAGTGGGCGTGGGCGAGGCCCTTGCAGGCCTGGATCGCGATGCGCGCCACCACGGCAGGGTGCAGCGGCCCGACCTTCGACACGAGGCTGTCGAGATCGATTCCCGTCATCCGCTCCATGATGAAGTACGGGATGCCGAGCACCGGGTCGATGCCGGACTCGAAGAAGCGAACGACGTGCGGGTCGGACAGCTCCACAGCGCCGCCTCCCTCGCGGACGAAGCGGGCCGCGGTCTCGGTGTTGCGCGTGAGCTCCGACAGGTGCAGCAGCGTCTTGGCCGCGAACACCTGGTCCTTCTCGTCGCGCACCTCGTAGACCGCCCCCATCGCGCCCGCTCCCAGAATCCCCGTGACGCGAAACCGTCCGGCGAGCGTGGCGCCGATGGCGAGTCCGAGGGAGTCCGACGAGGCGGTCATTGCGCGCCCGATGATACACTTCGGGCGCGGTCGATGAGAGCTATTCGGGAAGATTGACGGCTCGTGCAGCGCACGGCTATAGCCGGCAACCCATGATCACGGATCGATCGCTCGGCGCTACACGGGGAGTCTCCCTGCTGGCCGCTGCGGTCCTGTCGATCCCTCCCGCAATCGCCCTGGCGCAGTCCCCGGCCTCCTCCGCGACGTGCCCCCCGTGCCCGTGCGCGGCCGGCAGCGCGTCGTCCGCAACGCCCGCGGCGTCGTCTCCTTCGCCGGAAGACGACCGTATCGAACGCGCCAAGGCCCTGTTCCTCCAAGGCAACGAGCTGCGAAAGGCCGGCGATTGTGAGCGCGCGGCCGTCAAGTTCGCCGAGTCCAGAGCCATCCTTCCGACGGTAGCCAACACGCTCAACGGCGCCTGGTGCCTGGAGCAGACCGGGCGCATCGACGAGTCACTCGAGCTGTACGAGGAGCTCGTGACCGTGTTCCGCGAGAAGCTCTCCGAGGAGCAGCGCACCACGATCGCCCCCGCGATGAACGCTCTTCGCAAGCTCGTGGGCAGCGTCGAGGTGACGTCGAACGTGCCCGGCACGGTGGTGATCGACGGGCGCACGCGCGGGCGGTTGCCGATGCTCTACCCGCTTCGCGTGATGCCGGGGCCGCACAACGTGCGGGTGCGAGCGGACGGGTACGAAACGTTCGACGCGTCGGTGAAGGTGGAGGCGGGCAAGTCCGTGTCGCTGGACGCACCGCTGCAGCCGCTGGCGAACGGCGGCAGGCTGCGCATCGCGGGGGCGGCGGATGCGCAAGGAGCCGGGGTTTACGTGGATGGCGCGCTCGTGGGCAAGGTTCCGTGGGAGGGAATCCTGCCGCCCGGCCCTCACGTGTATGCGTTGCGCAAGGAGGGGCTCGGCACCGCACCCCGCGCGGTGCGCGTAGTGAACGGACAGACCGCGGCGGAGACCGCGCCTGCGCTCGCCCCGGTTTTCGAAGTGCAGGTGAGTACGGAGCCGATCACCGCAACGATCGCAATCGACGGCGTGGCCCTGGGCAAAGGGCGCTGGATCGGGTGGCTCCCCACCGGCGAGCACACGATCGAGAGCTCCGAGCAGGGCTACGTGACCGAGCGTGTCACGCTCCCCATGACCGGGGAGACGGCGCGCGTTCCGGTCACGCTTCGAGTCGACGAGCGCCACCCGATCTGGGATGCGCGACGCGCGGAGATGGCGGCGCGGCTGTCGAACGAGCGCACGGGCGACGAGATGTCGTTCTTGTACATGACGGCGGCGGGCTACGGAGCGGGGACGGGGCTGTGGATTGACGCGCAGACGGAGCCGGACTCGCTGCGCGGCTGGATCCTCCCGCCCCTGCTGCTCGCGGGTGTCGCGCCTGCCGGGGCCTACGCCCTCGACTCCGTCGGCAAGCCGCTCAAGTACGGTGTGCCCCAATCGATCGCCGAAGGCATCCTCATCGGAGCCGAACAAGGCGCCATGCTGGCCTGGTGGCTGTACGCCAGATCCGGTGATCGCGACGAGCCCAACGTGCAGCACATGGCGTCGATGGCGTGGGGCTCGGCGACCGTGGGCGCCGTGGCCGGAGGGTTGCTCGGCTCCACCCTCGGAGCCACCCCGGGCCGCGCGTCGTTCGTAGGCTCTACTGCGCTGTGGGGCGGCGTCGCCTTCGGCTTGTCCACCGGCGCCGTGAGCCCCGATGACACCGAACGCGACGATCGCACCGCCCTGGCGTCTGCCATCGGTGTTGCAGCCGGCACCTTGGGCGGCGCCATCGTGGCCGGACCGTTGTCGCCCTCCCCTGCGCGCGTGCGGCTCACCGATCTCGCGGCGCTCGGCGGAGGCGTGTTGATGGCGGGCGGCTATCTGGCGTTCACGGACGGGGAGTTCGAGCAGCGCACGACGTTGGGAATGGGGACCGTGGGCATCGCGGCGGGGTACGCGGTCGGTTGGTACGTGACGCGACACATGCCGGCGGACCGGCCGGCGGATCGTGCGGCAACGAAGACGAGCATCTTCCCGCAGGTTGTGCCGACGCGGGGGGGAGCCACCCTTGGCGTGGCCGGCTGCTTCTGAGCGCATTCCATGGATCTCGTTGTAGATCGGCGCTTCTTTGCCGACCACTCGCGCACAGGATCGCAGTACGATTCACCCATGAAGATCGCCCCAGGAAGCATCGTTCGCCTCGAGTACGAGCTGCGCATCAAGGATGGCGACGTCCTCGAATCGTCGGCCAAGAGCGGCCCCATCCAGTACGTGCACGGCGAGGGCAAGCTGCTGCCCGCCCTCGAGAAGCGCCTCGAAGGGCTCGACGCGGGACAGTCGCTGTCCGGCGAGATCCCCGCGCAGGAGGTGACTCCGCCGGAAGACGAGCTGCCGAAAGAGGAGATCCCGCGTTCACAGTTCCCCTCCGACGCCAAGCTCGAGGTGGATTCTCTGTACCAGGGGAGCACCGCCACCGGCGCGACCCTCAACCTTCGAATCGTGTCTGCCGACGACAAGGTCGTCATGGTCCGCCTGCTCTCACCGATCGCGGGGAAGAACCTGGCCTTCAAGGTGCGCGTAATCTCGATTGAGGACCCCGTCGCAGGCAAGAAAGAGGTCGTCGTCAAGAAGCCGCCTCCGCTGCCCGCCGAGGCCCTCGACCTCGAGGTCGAGCCCG
>CAYMUE010000065.1:23653-30338 GCA_964393505.1 uncultured Polyangiaceae bacterium | reverse complement strand
CGATGGTCTGCGCTCCAACCACGGCAGCTCCCGTCTCCGCGATCACGGCCGTCCGCAGTGCCCGAAGCGCCTTCTTCTTCCCGTTGGCCTTTTCATCCGCCAGGCTGAAGACAGCAAGATCGTGCGGCTGAACCTGGCCCGCACACCCAGTCTGCTCAATGGCTGCAATCTCGAGCGAATAGCCCGACACCGCTTCGACGTGTTCGGCCACGTCGAAGTCTATCTTGGTATGAAGCTGCCCGTAGAGATTTCCGCCGCCGTCGATCGCCTCGAGCTTGCTCCCCTGCTTGCAGAAGCAATGAGCTGCCGTGATCCCCACGGAGCACGACAACATCGTGGCAGCACAGATTCCCACGCCCTTCTCACCCAGGTCGTACTTCAACAGGCCGGTGGAAGGGAACACGGGCGAGGCCTGATCATCGACCTGTCCGCCCACAAGCGCGGCAGCGGATCGGGAGGTGGACTCCGAGGCGACATCGTCACCTCCGTTCGAACAACCGCAGAGGGCGCAAAGCGCGACCAGCAACAGGCGGAACCGTCCGACACGAAGTGGCATGGCAACCTCCCCAGGGACATGGCAGTACCACGCTATTTGACGAGAATACGCGTCCCGCGTCGAGAAGCCAACCAAGAACCCCGAAGGAAAGGGACTCCACCATGCAACGCGGCAACGCGTCGTGACCAACCACTCGGCGGTCGTGGGTGGGTAGGTAGGTAGCGGGCGCAACCACCTGGCGCAGCCACCTGACCTCCCTGAGCCACCCCGCCTCGAGCTATGGTGTGCGGGCTGGACGCCCGCCATGAGATACCCCCTGAGCACCTCCGCAGCCCTGTTCGCCTTCGCCACTCTGAGCGTTGCCGCCGCATCGACCACGGATGCCTCTGCCTGCACGAGCTTCCTCGTCACGCGCGGCGCTTCGGTCGACGGCTCCACGATGATCACCTACGCGGCCGATTCGCACGAGCTGTACGGCGAGCTGTACTACCGTCCGGAGGGGCGTCACCCGGCAGGCAGCACCGCCGAGGTCCACGAGTGGGATACCGGCAAGCTCCTCGGGTCGATCCCGCAGGTCGAGCAGACCTATCGCGTCGTCGGCAACATGAACGAGCACCAGGTCGCCATCGGAGAGACCACCTTCGGCGGACGCGAAGAGCTGGTGAATCCCAAGGGGGGAATCGACTACGGCAGCATGATCTACGTGTCGCTGCAGCGTGCGAAGACCGCGCGCGAGGTGATCCGGGTGATGGCCGAGCTGGCGGACAAGCACGGCTACGCGAGCGAGGGAGAGTCGTTTTCGATCTCGGACCCGAACGAGGTCTGGTTGATGGAGCTGATCGGCAAGGGGCCGGGGAGCAAGGGCGCGCTGTGGGTGGCGATGCGTGTGCCCGACGGACACGTGTCCGCGCACGCGAACCAGTCGCGCATCCGTCAGTTTCCGCGCAACGAACCCGAGAGCTGTCTGTACTCCGCAGACGTGGTCTCCTTTGCACGCGAGAAGGGGTGGTTCACGGGCAAGGACGAGGACTTCTCCTTCGCGGACACCTATGCTCCGGCCTCTTGCAAGGAGCTGCGGAGCTGCGACGGCCGCGTGTGGGCGTTCTATCACCGCGTCGCCCCATCCCTGAAGATCCCCATCGACTACGTCGCCTGCAAGCCGGGCGCGCCGCCGCTGCCCACCTGGGTCAAGCCCGATTCCAAGCTGTCCGCGCGCGATCTGATGCGCCTGATGCGCGACCACTTCGAAGACACCGAGTTCGACATGCGCAAGGACGTCGGCGCCGGCCCCTACGCGCTCCCCTATCGTTGGCGTCCCATGACCTGGAAGGCCAACGGCAAGACGTACATGCACGAGCGCGCCACGGCCACCCAGCAGACCGGCTTCTCGTTCGTGAGCCAATCGCGCGCCCACCTCCCCAACCCCGTCGGCGGCCTGCTCTGGTTCTCTGTCGATGACGCCGCGAGCACCGTCTACGTTCCGATGTACAGCGGCATCCGCAAGGTCTCCAAACCGTATGCTGTCGGCACCGGATCGTTCACGAAGTTCTCGTGGGACTCCGCCTTCTGGGTCTTCAACTGGGTCGCGAACCAGACCTACGGCCGCTACTCGGAGATGATCGTCGACGTGCACAAGGTCCAGGGCGAGCTCGAGGGGGGCTTTCTCGACGGTCAGCCCGAGGTCGAGAAGAAGGCTGCGGAGCTGTACAAGGTCTCTCCTGCGAAGGCGGAGGAGTACCTCACGAAGTACTCCGACGAAGCCGGCGAGCGGGTGGTCGCGCGATGGCGCCAGCTCGGTCAGGACCTGCTCGTGAAGTATCTCGACGGCAACGTGCGAGGCGAGAGTGGCAAGGTGCTCCACCCGCCGTATCCGGAGCATTGGTATCGCCGGATCGTCCAGGAGACCGGCGATCACTACGTGGTCGACACCGCTTCCAGCGCGAGTGCCGCGCCCAGCGCAGGCCCTGCGCCGTCGTCATCGGCTGTCGCCGCACTCCCTGCTTCCTCCGCTGCTCCCCCCGGCAGAGCGGGCTGCGCAGTGGGCAGTGATCGATCCTCGACGGCCTCCTGGGTGGCAACCCTCGCAGCCGCCTTCGCTTGGGGAATCGGGCGTCGTCGGCGCCGGCTCGCTCCCCGCCGCGCTGCATGAGCGCGGGACCGATCGCTCGGCGCTCACGAGACGAAACCTCCACAGGACGAGTCCGACGATGACGAGCTAACAGCCGTCGGGCACGACGGTGATGTGTTCGAAGCGAGGCTGAGGGGGGTGACGACAGAGGGAGTCAGCCAGCCATCTTCGCGCTGAGCGCAGCCTGCAGGGTGCTGCCTGGGAACAGGCCGAGGGCGAGGACGATGAGGGCGGCCACGATGAGGCCGAAGGCGACGTGGCCGGACTTCATGGGACGGGCGACGGGGGCGCCGGGGAGCGGCTCGCGCATGTACATGTAGACCAGGACGCGAAGGTAGTAGTAGGCGCCGACGACGGTGTTGATCAGCGCGATCAGGGTGAGCGCGAGGTAGCCCGCGCCGATCGAGGCCTTGAACAGGTACAGCTTGCCGAAGAACCCTGCGAGCGGCGGCACTCCGGCCAGGGACAGGATGAACAGCGAGAGCGCGAGCGCGACCGCCGGGTGGCGCTTTCCGAGCCCGGCCAGATCCTCGTAGCTCACCGCCTCTGCGCCGCGGCTCCCGCACAGGATCAACGCGCCGAATGCGCCCATCGTGGAGACCATGTACGTCAACGCGTAGAACAGCACGCTCCCCATCGTGTCGTTCGTGCTCCCCGCCAGCGCCGTCACGCCCACCAGCATGTAGCCCGCGTGCGAGATCGACGAGTACGCCAGCATTCGCTTGACCGACTGCTGGCGCGTGGCGATGAGGTTGCCCACGGTCATGGTGACGACAGCGAGTGTCGCGATCACCGGGGGCCAGCCCGCGCCCCACGACTCGCTGCGCGCGTCGTGGAAGGCGAGCCCGAGCACGCGCAGCATCATCGCGAACGCCGCGGACTTCACCGCGCCCGCCATGAAGGTCGTCGCGGGTGTCGGCGCCCCTTCGTAGGCGTCGGGAGTCCACATGTGGAACGGCACCGCGGCCACCTTGAAGCCGAGACCGGCGATCACCAGGATGAGCCCGAAGACCACCAGCGGCTGCGCGTTGTCGAAGGCCAGCAACTGAGGCGTCTGCGCAGGTACCGTCCCCGCGTGCATCAGCTGACGTCCGATCGCAGCCAGCTCGGTCTTGCCCGTCGCGCCGTACAGGAGCGCGCCGCCGTACAGCAGCAGCGCCGCTGCAAAGGCGCCGAGAAGGAAGTACTTCAACGACGCTTCGATGCTTCGGGGCGAGCCGCGACGGAACGCGACCATGGCGTAGACGCCGAGGGACATGGTCTCGAGGCCGATGAAGAGCGTGAGCAGGTCCCCGGCGGCCGACAGGGCCATGGCCCCCGCGGTGGCCAGCAGCACGAGCGGGTAGAACTCCCCGCGATCGAGCTTGTGCTCCGGGAGGTAGCCTCCCGCGTACAGCACCGTGAGCATGGCTCCCAGCGTGAGCAGCGCGAAGAAGAACAGGCTGAACCGATCGATCAGGAGCCATGGCGCCAGGACCACCGCTCCCGGCAGGTTTTCCGGACCCACCATCCACACGCCCATCGTCGCGGTGAAGGCCGCGATTAACACGATGGCGCTGCCGGTGGACAGGCTCGCGGAGGGGGACTCCTGCGCTTCGTTGCGCAGGCGCGAGAACGCCTCGGCGAGCATGAGCGCGAGGGCCCCCAACGCGACGATCAGGATGGGCGACAGGGCGACCAGGAGGTGGGTGCTCATTTCGACGCCTCCTCGGCCTTGGGCTGGGCAAGGAGCGGAGCGCCCAGATCCATCTGTCCCAGGGTGTTCAACATCCCGTCGCGCGCCGAACCCGACACGTTCTCGAGGAGCGCCTCGTTGCCCACCATTCGCGCGGGCTTCTCACCGTGGTCCTGCGCCTGCATCCACACCAGACGGCTCCGCATCTCCATCGCCGTGACCGCGTCGCTGCTGCGGCTGAGCAGCACCTGCGGGAACAGCCCGATCAGGAACACCAGCACCACCAGCGGCACGAGCGCGATCGCCTCGCGCGCGTTCAGATCCTGCAGCCCGCGGTTCTTGTCGTTCTTCAGCGGTCCGAAGAACACCTTCTGCACCACGCCGAGCATGTACACCGCCGCCAGGATCACCCCGAACGACGCCAGCACCGCGTCGACTCCGCCGAACCGCCCCAGCCGCATCGACCCGAAGGCGCCCACGATGACCATGAACTCACCCACGAACCCGTTGGTCCCGGGGACACCGATGGACGCCAGGCTCATGAGCACGAACACCGCGGCGTAGACGGGCATCACCTTGGCCAGTCCGCCGAACTCGGAGATCTCGCGGGTGTGACGACGGTCGTAGATGACGCCGACCAGGAGGAACAGGGCGCCGGTGGTGACGCCGTGATTGACCATCTGAAGGATGGATCCCTGGATGCTGGCGTGGGTGCCGGCGAACAGACCGAGCATCACGAAGCCCAGGTGGGCGACCGAGGAGTAGGCCACCAGGCGCTTCAGATCGCCCTGTTTCCACGCGCACAACGCGCCGTAAAGGATTCCGCCCACCACCGCCACGCCGGCGAGGTTGGCCGATTGCAGCCCGGCCGCGTAGGGGAACAGCCCCATCGAGAACCGCAGGTACGCGTACGTGCCCAGCTTCAGCAGCACCGCCGCCAGGATGATCGACCCTCCCGTCGGCGCCTGCACGTGGGCGTCGGGCAACCACGTGTGCACCGGGAACATCGGCACCTTCACGAAGAAGGCGATCGAGAAGGCCCAGAAGCACATCATCTGCACGTGCTTGGGCAGCATCACCTTGTTGAGCGCGAGGTAGTCGAAGCTCGGCGCCCCGGTCAGCGTCGCGTACGTGTGCACCATGTACAGCAGCGCAGCCAGCAGCAGCACCGACCCCGCCATCGTGAACAAGAAGAACTTCAGCGCTGCCTTGATCCGATCCGCGCTCCCCCATACGCCGATCATCACGTACATCGGCACCAGCACCAGCTCCCAGAACACGTAGAACTGGAACAGGTCCAGTGACACGAATACGCCGATCATTGCCCCCTGCAGCAGCAGCAGCGAGAAGCAGAGATCCTTCACGCGCGTCCCGAGGGATCCGAACGACACGTACGCCGCGATCGGCGTGATGAACGTCGTCAGCAGGACCATCCACAGGCTGATGCCGTCCACCGCCACGTGCCAACGAATGCCCGCCGCGGGAACCCACTCGCGCACCGACACGAAGTGCCACCCCGCACCCATCGGCACCGCCAGCAGCCACAGCGACAGCAGCAGGTCGAGCAGCAGGATCCCCATCGTCAGGCCGCGCAGGAACCGCGGCGCCTGGCGCGGCATGAACAGCACGAGCACCGCACCGCCCAACGGCAGCGCGATGAGCACCTCCAGCAGGTGCGGCCATTCCGCCACCGGCGCCGACGACGCCGTCGTGGCGCCCTCCGGCCACAGCCGCATGAACAGCACCACGAGAGCCGCCGCGATCGCGCCGAACGCCGCGCGCTCCCAGGCCGAAGGACGCCGCGGGACCATCGCCCCCACCGCGCCCGCGAACAGTGCCGGCCAGAACTCGAACAGTGATCCGAGCGCGCTCACGGCGACACCCCCAGACTCGACACGCTCTGATCGACAGGCGTCTTGGGACGGTTCACGGTCATCTCCACGACGCGGGTGATCTGGAACACGTTCTTGATCTGGACGCGGATCTTCCGGCTCTCACCCGGCGCGGGCGCGTTCGCTCCCTTCAGATCGCTCGACGCACGCAGCGACCACGCGTCGCTGTTGTCCCACTTGCCGTCTGCATCGAGATCCCACCGGTACCGGTATCCCAGCCCCGGCGGCGCGTTCACCACGTAGTTGCCCGAACGCTCGTCGAGCGTGATCACCAGCTTGCTCTGGGGCACCGCGAAGTACCAACCGATCACCCCCAGCCCGACCACCATCGCCGCGGCCGAGGCCTGCACCTTGCCCGTGTGCAGCAGGCGCAGCAGCGATCCCGAGGTCGCCACCACCGCCGAGGTCAGCCTCGCGAGGATGCCGTCCACCACCCACTTGTCGAACCACGCCGACGTGTCCGCCAGCGCATCCAGGAACGCGATCACCGTCGC
>CAYMUE010000065.1:17647-23553 GCA_964393505.1 uncultured Polyangiaceae bacterium | reverse complement strand
TGTCGAACCACGCCGACGTGTCCGCCAGCGCATCCAGGAACGCGATCACCGTCGCGCCGTACAGCTCGTCGATCCGCCACTTATCCACCATCAGGCGGTGCAGCCTGGGGAATCGCCCGGCGAGCTTCGCGGCGGGATCGCCCCCGCGCGTGCGGTACACCCACCACGCCGCTCCCGATCCGATGAGGAACGCCGCAATTCCACCGGCCATCGCGTAGTGCTCCACGTGGTGGAGCGCATCGCCCGTGTGCGTCGTGGTCACCAGCGATGCGGTGCCCGAGAAGACCGGCGCCAGCCAATGCTCGAACCATCGCGGCAGGCCGATGGGACCGGCATTCAGCAGACCTCCGACCAGGGCGAGGGAGGCCAGGATCACGATGGGCACCGTCATCATCGACGGCGACTCGTGCGGCACCGGCCCCTCCAGCTTCCCCGCTCCGTGTCCTACCTGCTCGTGCCCGTGCTCGTGCTCGTCACCCTTCCACCCCGGCACGATGCGCCAGCCTCGGAACTCGCCGAAGAACGTGAGCAGCCAGGAGCGGAACATGTAGAAGGCCGTGAGCACCGCGCCGATCAGGGCGATCGCGAAGATCGCCTGGCCGAACCAAGCCGGGGCCTCGAGCGACGCCATCATCGCGTGCTGCTGGCCGCCGTCGAGGTTGCGCGCGACCCGCTTGATCATCTGCTCGAGCGCTCCCGAGGCTTCCACCCGGTTGACCAGCGCGCGGAACAGGATGTCGTCCTTGGAGAAGAACCCCGAGGTCAGGGGCAGCCCCGCGATCGCGAGCGTGGCAGCCGTGTACGCGAAGAACGTGCGCGGCATGTGCTTGCGCAGGCCGCCCATGTTGCGCATGTCCTGCGAGCCGTCGGTGTCGTGGATGCGCGTGTGCATCGCATGGATCACCGAGCCCGCCGCCAGGAAGAGCGCGGCCTTGAAGAACGCGTGGGTCACCACGTGGAAGATGCCGGAAGCGAACGCCCCGACGCCGACCCCCACGAACATGTACCCGAGCTGGCTGACCGTCGAATAGGCCAGGACCTTCTTCAGGTCGTTCTGGACCAGGCCGATGGTGGCTGCGAAGACCGCGGTGACCGCGCCGATGGCCGCCACGATCATCATCGTGGTGGGGGAGAGCATGAACACGACGTTCATGCGCGCGACGAGGTAGACGCCCGCGGTGACCATGGTGGCGGCGTGGATGAGCGCGCTGACCGGGGTCGGACCCGCCATCGCATCGGGGAGCCACACGTACAGGGGGATCTGCGCGCTCTTTCCGGCGCAGCCGAGCATCAGCGCGAGGCCCACGAGGGTCGCGGCGTTGACGTATCTCGGGGTGTGCATCACGTGCGGGAACCACGACGGCAGCCCCTGCCCGATGGGCCAGACCTGCACGCGCGTGAGGAGCTGTCCCGCCTGCGCGTCGATCCCCTGCCAAGACAACGTGCCCACGTAGTGGATGATCATGGCCATGGCCACGAGCAGCCCGAAGTCACCGATGCGGTTCGCAATGAAGGCCTTGGTGCCCGCGGCCGCGTTCTTCCCCTCCTCGAACCAGAACCCGATGAGCAGGTAGCTGCACATGCCCACCCCCTCCCATCCCACGAACAGGATCGGGAGGCTGTCGCCGAGCACCAGCACCAGCATCGAGAAGATGAACAGGTTCATGTAGGCGAAGAACCGGTGGAATCCCGGATCCCCGGCCATGTACGCCACCGCGTACAGGTGGATCAGGAACCCCACCCCGGTCACCACCAGCAGCATCACCGCCGACAGGTTGTCCGCGCAGAAGCTCACGTCGATCCGCGTCGAGTCCAGCGGGATCCACTGCCACGCGTTCCACACGAAACGCACGTGTTGGCCGTCCCCCGCGCCTGCCCCTCGCAGCATGAAGAACGTCACGAGCGCCGCCGCGAACGAGACGCCGACCGAGGACAGGGCCATCAGGCGCACACCGGCTGGCCCGAGGCGCTTGCCGAAGATGCCGTTGACGAAGGCTCCCAGCGCCGGCATCCCGAGGATCACCGCGAGCAACGGGAAGCTCGAGCCCGGGTTGGGGAACAACGAGTTGAGCAGCTCCATCGTGGTCTTCCGTCAGTTCCTCAGCAGGTCCGCCGCGTCGGTCCGCACCGTCTTGCGCAGCCGGAACAACGCCAGCACGATCGCCAGCCCTACGGCCGCCTCGGCCGCGGCCACCGCGATGATGAAGAAGGCGAACATCTGCCCCGTGTGGTCGTGGCCAAGCCACCGGTTGAACGCGACCAGCGTGAGGTTCACCGCGTTGAGCATCAGCTCGATGCTCATCAGGGCGACGAGCGCGTTGCGCCGCGCCAGGAAGCCGCACGCCCCGATCGCGAAGATCGCGGCGGCGACGACGAGGTAGTACTCCAGGGGGATCGAGGTCATGGTGTCTCCCCGCGGCTGGGGTTCTCGGTCTGCGGGCCTGCTTCGTCTGCCACGGCGGCAGCATCGTCGGTCGCGGGCTTGCGCGTGCGTGCCACGGCCATCACTGCCACGATCGCGACGAGCAGCAGCAGCCCGGCCAGCTCGAAGGCCACCAGGCCCTCTCCGAACAACGCCCTGCCGAGACCGTCCACGGTCCCCAGCTCCCCGCGCGGCGGATCGAACAGGTGCGGAAATCCCTTCGGAAGCGGCGTCTTGCTCATCGTCGGCACCGGCTCGTTGAGCCCCGCCATCGCACGGAACGCCAGCACCAGCGCAGCCGCCGCGCCGACCCCGAACAACCCCGCACCGACCGCCCGCGTCCGCAAGGTCTTCTTGTCTGCGATGGGGCCGCCCGAGGGGCCGAGCATCATGATCACGAACACGAAGAGCACGACGACGGCGCCTGCGTAGACGATGAGCTGGACGGCGGCGAGGAGCTGCGCGGACAGCGTGAGGTAGAGCCCGGCGATGCCGATGATCGTGGCGAGCAACCCCATGGCCGAGCGGATCGTGTTGCGCGCCAGCACCGTGATCAGCGCGCCGGCGAGCGCGAGCGCCGACATCACGTAGAACAGCGCGGGTCCGAGCATGCTCATGCGGTGAGCCTCCCGGTGGAGGACTTCCCACCCGTGCGAACGTGCTGCTCGAGCTCCTTGCGGAACTTGCGCAGGAACCCGAGCATCGGCATCGACGCTCCCTCGCCGAACGCGCAGATGGTGTTGCCCATCACGTTCGAGGCGATCCCGTACAGCATGTCGAGCTCCTCGAGGGTCGCGGTGCCCGCGACGATCTTGTCGACGATCCGTTCCATCCAACCGGTCCCCTCGCGGCACGGCGTGCACTGGCCGCAGGACTCGTGGCGGTAGAAGCGCATGATGTTCTGCAGCGCCAGCGCGGGACACGCGCGATCGCTCAACACGATCGCGCACGTCGTCCCCGCCATCGTCCCCAGCTCCCGCATCGTGTCCACGCCGATGGGGACGTCGAGCACGCTCATGCCGTGCCACGGGTGCAGCACGGCCTTCTCGTCGGGAGCGTCGATCATCTCCTCGGGGCGAAGCACGGGGCACGACGATCCGCCGGGGATGACGCCGAGCAGCTTCGTTCCGGGGAGCATGCCGCCCCCGAGCTCGAAGATCAGATCGCGCAGCGTCAGGCCGATGCACGCCTCGTAGACGCCGGGACGCTGCACGTGACCGGAGATGCCGAAGAGCCTGCAACCGCCGTCGCCCAGGTGATGCAGCTCCGAAAGGCGCGAGAAGGCCTCGCCGCCCAGCTCGAGAATCGTCGGAGTCGAGGCGATCGTCTCGACGTTGTTGACCGTGGTCGGGCAGCCGAACAGGCCGGCCTGCGCAGGAAATGGGGGACGAATCCGCGGCTCGCCCCGTCGCCCCTCCAGCGAGTTGAGCAGCGCCGTCTCCTCTCCGCAGATGTAGGCCCCCGCCCCCGTGTGCACCTGCACGTCCATCGCCCATCCGCTGCCGAACGGTCTCTCCCCCAGAAGCCCCGCGGCGCGCGCCTCGCGGATCGCCGCCCACAAACGCTCCTTGGCGAGATGCAGCTCGTGCCGCACGTAGATGTACGCCGTGTGCGCGCCGATCGCTCGTCCCGCGATCATGCACCCCTCGATCAGCCGGTGCGGATCGAGCTCCATGATCGTGCGGTCCTTGAAGGTCCCCGGCTCCCCCTCGTCGGCGTTCACCACGAGGTACGCGGGGAGCGTGGCGTGGGGACGCATGAAGCTCCACTTGACGCCTGCAGGGAAGCCGGCGCCGCCTCTTCCGCGCAGGTTGGCCTTCTTGACCTCGTCGATGATCTGCTGCGCAGGCCAGGCGTAGGCCTTGCGCGCGGACTCGTAGCCGCCCTGCTCCCGGCTGACCCGCAGGGTCCAGCTCTCCGGCACGCCGTAGCTCCGGGTCAGATTCCGAACCTGTTTCAGCATGGGATCGCCTGCTCTCCTCGACCCGACTCGCGCCTCACTTCTCGTCGCCTGCGAGCAGACCATCGAGGATCCGATCCACCTGCTCGATGGTCAGATGCTCGTGGTACGTCTTGTCCACCTGCATCACCGGCCCCTGTCCGCACGCGGCCAGACACTCCGCGGTGCGAAGGGTGATCAACCCGTCCCGGGTCGTCTCACCGGCCCGGATTCCAAGCCTCTTCTCGCAGTGCCGCAGGATCTCTCCGGCGCCACCGAGGGCGCACGACAACGTGCGGCACACCCAGATCTGGTGGCGTCCTACGGGCTGTTGGTTGAAGAGCGAGTAGAACGTGACCACACCCTGGACGTGTGCGGTGGTGACCTCGCAGCGCTCGGCCACGAAGTCGATGATCTCGCCGGAGACCCAGCCGTGCTGCTCCTGGCACAGGTGCAGCAGGGGGATGCACGCAGCGAGCTTGTTGGGATAGCGCGAGAAGATCTCTTCCGCCTCGCGCTGGCGTTCCGGGGTCAGGGCGAATGACATGGCTGTCTTGGGGGGACGAATGCGTCGCTCTTGGCGCAAGAAACGGCCGAAAGCTAGTGGTGTGAGCGCGGGGGTGTCAAGCGGGGGGGGCGCAGGTTTCCCGGCAAGCATCGTGCGCGTTGCCTCCCCCGCCCTGGTTCCCACCCGGCTCTCGCCCCGGCAGGGCGGGGCCTCCAACCCCTTCGGGGCGGATCAATCTTGCGCTTGAGACTTGAGTAGTGCGCGGCGGTCGGAGTAGGCTGCCCCCGCTTTTCGATTCGCGAAGCCACTCACGTAGGAGGTGAGGAGTGTTCTGTCCGAACTGCGGGACGCAGAATCCCGAAACCGCGGCCACCTGCACCAAGTGCGGATTCAACGTCAAGGGAGCATCGGCGCCCAAGTTCAAGGGCACGATGCTGATGATGAATGCGCAGAACGCGCCCGCAGCTCCGGCCCGCCCCGCGGCGCCTCCGGCAGCTCCTGCGGCCCCGGCGCCCGCTCCGGCAGCGCCCGCGCGCCCCGCGCCCTTCAAGGGCACGATGCTCATGGGAGGCGCTCCCCCGCCGCCGGCGCAAGCCCCCATGGCTCCTCCTCCTGCAGCCCCCGCGCCGCAGTATGGCGCGCCTCCTGCTGCCGAGGCCGCTCCTCCCTTCGGCGCTCCGCCTGCGCCACAACCTGTCGCACCCGCCTTCGGTGGTCCGCCTCCGCAGTTCGGCGGTGCCGCCCCCGAACCGGTCAACCCCCTCGCCGGAACCATGGCCGCTGGCACTCCGGGCGCGTTCCCGCCTCCGGGCGGCGCTCCGCAGTTCGGTGGTCCGCCTCCGGCCCCCGCGCCCGATCAGTTCGGTGGCCCGCCCCCCGGCGCGCCTCCGCAGTTTGGCGGCCCGCCTCCCGGTGCACCTCCGCAGTTCGGTGGCCCGCCTCCGCAGTTCGGCGGTCCGCCTCCCGCCCCGGTCCCCCGCCCCCCCCCCCCTCCGCCTCCGCCCCTCCCGCCCCCCCCGCCCGCCCCCCCGCCGCCG
>CAYMUE010000065.1:13448-17637 GCA_964393505.1 uncultured Polyangiaceae bacterium | reverse complement strand
CCTCCCGGTGCGCCTCCGCAGTTCGGTGGCCCGCCTCCGCAGTTCGGCGGTCCGCCCCCGGATCAGTTTGGTGGCGCTCCGCAGTTCGGTGGCCCGCCTCCCGGTGCACCTGCTCCGATGGGCGCTCCCCAGCAGTTCGGTCAGCCCCCGGCTGGCGCCATGGTCCCCATGCCCGGCGCTCCGATGATGCAGGGCGGCCAGCCCGGCATGGCCGGAGGCGGCGGTCCCAAGGGCAAGATCCGCAACCCGATCATGTGCGTCGTGTGGGCCTTCCTCACCTGTGGCTGGTACCAGCTCATCGCCTCGTACATCTGGGCCAATGAGCTCAAGGCCTATCTGAACAACGACCCCGAGATCACGCCCTGGTATGCGTTCATCTTCCCGCTCAACCTCCTGCTCCTGCTCAAGCTGCCGGACAAGGTCACCGAGGCCAAGCGCCGCGCCGGCCACCCCAATCCGCAGTCTGCCGGCCTGATCATGTACTGGCTCCTGGGCGTCTACTTCATCCCCAAGGACCTCAACGAGATCTGGGACCCGACCGGCCAGCTCTCCGCGTGAGCCCCAAGGCCCGCCGCCTCGGCGTGATGTTGGCGTTCGGGGCGGCGTCGGCCGCCATCCTCCTCCTCAGCATTCCCGTCTGCCCTACGGCTCTCATCCTGCACATCCCCTGCCCGGGGTGCGGCCTGTCGCGCGCCACCTTCGCCGCCCTTCGCGGCGACTTCGCCAGCGCCTTCAAGCTCCACCCCGCCGTCTTCGTCGTCGTCCCCATGATCACCCTGTTCATGCTCGGCCAGGTCGCCGTGTACGTGAACCCCGAGTGGACCCGCCTCGAAAAACTCCTGCGCGCCAGGTGGCTCGAGTCCACCATGATCCTCGTCATGCTGCTCGTCATCGCGCTGTGGATCGCCCGCTTCTTTGGCGCCTTCGGCGGCCCTGTCCCCGTCTGACCCCGCGGCTCCCATGAGCGACGTTCTCTTCGTCCTCCTCCCGTGGCTCTTCAGCATGGCCACCTGCGTCGCCCTCGTCGTCTGGGACCGTCGCCGCCTCTCCCCCACACAACGCGAGCGCGGCTGGAACAACGCCTCCTTCGCCTCCGCCGTCTTCGCCTTCGCTCCTCTGTGCATCGTCGCCCACTTCTGGGTCACACGACGCTCCCTCAAAGGCGTGCTGCTCGGTGTCGCGTGGCTCGGCTTGCTGCTGGCCTCCCAACTCGGGTTCAACATCGCGATGGGCTGGTTGCTCGAGCGCTGACGGCGTTCGATCCGCTCGCTCGCGACCTGCACCCGTGACGAAGCGGGCGTTCGATGCTACGCCATGCGCGTCGAATCCTCGCAAGGAGTCCCTGCCGTGCCGATGTACGAGTTCGTCTGCGATGGCTGCCAGAACCAGTTCGAAGAGCTCGTGTTCTCCTCCGACGAGCAGGTCCCGTGTCCGAAGTGCGGAAGCCCCCGCGTGACGCGCGTGCTCAGCATCTGCGCGGTGAAGGGGGACGACGGCTTCCGCTCCACGGCGCACGGGGGAGGCGGGTGCTCGGGGTGCAAGCCCGGTCCCGGCGGCTGCTCCGGCTGCCACTGATCGCTCCGCCCCCGAAGCGGCGAAACCCATTCACTGCACACGCCCAACCTGCCTCGCGGCGCTTGACGAAAGCGTTTGCTGCCGCAGACGACCTCCATCGGGGAGGACCCGGAGGCGGTGCCGATGCACCGCCCGCAGGGACAGGTGCGACTCGCGACGTCGGAGCGATCGGGACGGGGGGGCACATGGATACCGAGAACCGGATTCGAACGTTCGTCGTCGACAACTTCCTCTTCGGCAAAGGAGGAGACCGTCTGTCGTCGTGCGACTCCCTCATCGCCCAGGGCGTGATCGACTCGACCGGGGGCCTCGAGCTCGTTTCGTTCGTGGAGCTAGCCTTCGGAATCCTTGTGCAGGATGCCGATCTGACACCCGACAACTTCGACAGCATCGCGAGCCTCACCCGCTTCGTCGAGGGCAAGCTGCCGGTCGAAGGAAGCGGCGACGCCCCCGACTCGCGAGCCGCCTGAGACCGGCTGGAATCCCCCCGGGAAAGGTTGAGCCATGGCGTTGTTGCGCCATCTGGCGACCGAGCGCGCAGTGCTGCTGGGGTGCTTCGAGAAGCTCCCGCGGTTCAAGCTCCCCTGCCGCGTCCTCTTCATCCCCGAGCTGCCTCGCACCGCCGTCGGCAACCTCGATCGACGCACCCTCGCCGCATGGGCTGCCGATGCGGCCCAGACCTCGTCACAGCCCCACGACCGGACCCCGTGAAGCTCACGGCCCCGCACCCGGCTCCGTGTCGCAGCCCGCATCCGGATGCGCCTTCGCCCACGTCGCGAATCCCCCCCACAGCGCGTGCAGCAGCCTCGTCGCCATGTGCGAGGCCCCCCTCTCGTTGAGGTGGTACAGATCCCACTGGTTCCAGTGCCGCCTCTGGAACTCCAGCATCGACCCCTCTCCCCCCATCGCACTCCAGAAGTCCCAGAATGCCGCGCCGTGACGAGAGGCGATCCCTCGCATCTGCTTGCCCACCCGGATCGTCATCGGATCGGTCCGCGGATCCTCGAACGACAGCACGTGATCGGGAGGGCTCATCAGCAGAATCGAGATCCCCGGGAGCGCATCGCGGTGCGCCTGGATCACCGCCGCCATCTCCTCGTCCTGCGTCGACACGTTAACCGTGTTCGTCCCGAGCAGGAAGAGCACGAGATCGTAGCGACGATTCGCGAGCGATCCCCGCGTGACCACGGGGTGCGCGAGCGACAGCGCGTGGGCGCTCACCCCCCCGATTCCGAGCGAGTCCACGACAATCCCAGGTTGCGATCGCTCGAGTGCGACCCCGAACAGCCGCACCTTCCGACGGTCGAGCGTCGTCAGCTCGATCGCGTGCGGCCCGTCCTCGAGCTCGAGCCTGTGTACCCCAGCCCCGTACTCCGCAGCATCCGTATGGACCTGGGCCACCCGCCGCCCGTCCACCGACACACCGAAGCTCCCCCACCCGGGGCGCCGCAGGTAGTGGATCTCCACCCGTGAGGCCGACATCCCAATCGGAGATCCTTCGGGTGCCGTACGAACCCACGCCTTGGCGCCACGCTGCACGCTCTCCGACGCGATCCCCCCCACCCCGTAGCACCCGTCCTGAACCTTGCGCGTCGAGATCGCCCACTCGAGCCACGCCGTCTTGTCCAGCCCGTGAACCACGTCGCGGTGACGATAGTGCCGCCACGGAATCCCGACCGATACGTACCCGTGCCCCGCGTCTCCGAAGGCCTTCTGCAGCGTGCGACGCATCGACCCGGAGAGCAGATCCATCGTCATGTTCGAATCGCCGTAGAACCCGATGCGCACGTGATCGTCCAAGCGCCCGCGCATCAGGAGCGCGAGCTTGCGATACAGCCCCTCGAGGCCGCGGTCGGCGTCGTCAACGATCCCTGGAACCGGCGCCGCGAGGTCCTCCGCAGCCAGCTCCGGCCAGCGAACCTCCAAGGGGGAGCAACGCCCCGGTGTCTTCGCTTCCGCAGCCGCACTCTCCTCGATGGCTGCACCCACGATCGGGTCGGCGCGATCGTGGGAGAGCCCCGAACGCTGCCCAGGGAGAGAAGGAAGCGTCGAGACACCGCGCGATGGGGAGCATGCGGACGCAGCGACGCACGCTGCCGCACCGAGCAGCCAGCCGATCGCGTTGGATCGGCGCGGTATCATCCGCTCAGAAGCTCCCCGAGACCACGAACGAGCCGGGCCCGACCCTCCAACGCGCCGTCGCCGGAGCCGGGCTCTCCTTCTTGCCCTGTCCCCCCAGCACGAACAGCGTCACGCCCGTTGCAGCCAGCACGCCACCCGCGATCATCGCGATCCTCCCCAGGCTCTCCTGCTGCTTGCCGTCGTCTACCTTGCTCTGCTGATCGGGGCTGCATCGGTGATCCGGACAGGCCGAATCCACTTCGTCGAAGGTCTTCCCCGCCTTCACCCATAGCCAGGTCCCGACGCCCGCAGCGAGCAGGCCCGCCCCGCCCACAATCAGTCCGGTGGTCCGCAACCCGCTCGAGCCGGCGGGAGCCTCGGCGACCACGACCGGAGGCGCTGTCTCCACCTTGGGAGCAGAGGCCGATGCAGCGACCGGTGTGATCGGTGCGACGGGCTTGAGCGCGATGGTGATCCTCTCGGTCGCTCCCGC
>CAYMUE010000065.1:0-13348 GCA_964393505.1 uncultured Polyangiaceae bacterium | reverse complement strand
GTCCCGGGCGCAGGATCCATCTGATAGCTCGCCTGGAACTTGTCCACCGCCGTCGCGAAGTCCCCCTTCTTCGCCAGCGTCACCGCCTCCTTGAACAGAGCCTCCGCCGCCCCTTGCGCGTTCTGCGCTGCGGACGGCGCCGTGATGCCCATCATCGCCACCACGACAAGCCAGGCCGCTGCTCCCCTCCACGATCGCATCGCGCCCGCCCCGGCCGTCTCGAGACTCCCATGCGGTCGCATCTCCCCAACTACCTCCGCGTCAGATCGTCGAACCCGGGCTCACTCGTCGACGGACCCTTGCCCGTCGACGCAGGCCCAGCATACCCCGCGGGAGGTTTCTTCGCTCCCTTTCCGGTCTTCGAAGCCGACGCGGACGGAGCGGGCTCGGCAGATCCGGGCAGGATGGGGACGTCGGAGAGCGCTGCGCTCGAAGAAGCCGGAGCGGTCGACAACGCGAGCGCAGAGTCGCCGGCCGAGGGGCCAGCGGAGGCCGAGGGCTGGCTCGACGCGCCTTGCGTCGGAGCCCCGTTCGCATTGCTCGGCGATCCTTTCCACACGGCCATGGCCGCGGCTCCAGTGCCGAGCAGCACCGCTGCGGCAACAGCGATCCCGATCCACGCCGCGCTCGACTTGCGCCTGATCGCAGGCTCGGACGTCGTCGGCACGTGCTGCGGTTCAGCCGCAGTGGGACTCGGTAGCGGAGGGGAAACGTCGGGCGATCCCGGCGAGGCGATTGCGGGGGACGGCCGGGGCGGCTCGGACCGCATCGGCTCTTCGCGCGCCGCGGCCGAGAGCCTGCAGGCGACATCGGCGAGCGTGCCGGCGGGCAGGCTCGTGGACGACAACGACTCGATCTCCGCGACTTGCACGTTGCGGGCCTTGAGCGAATCGGCGACCACCTTCTCGACCCAAGCGCCGACGCGCGCCGGCGTCGTGGGTGGACATGCGTCTTCCAGCGCAAACGCCATCTCCCGCGCACTCTGGAACCGCAGGTTCGGATTCGGCGTGAGCCCCTTCATCACGATCGCGTCGAGCGCGGGCGGCACGTCCGGGTTGACCTTGCTCGGCTTCGTCCGGTTGCCCTGCAGGATCCTCATGACCAGCGCCGCCGGCTCGTCGGCCTGGAACAACCGCTGCCCGGTCAGGGCTTCCCACAGCACCACCGACGCCGAATACACATCGGTGCGACGATCCACTGGCCGCTGCGCGAGCTGCTCGGGCGCCATGTAGCAAAGCTTGCCCTTGAGCTGGCCGTCCTGCGTGCTCTGCGCGCGCCCTGCAGCTTTCGCGATCCCAAAGTCCGCCACGCGCGTGATGCCGTCCGCGCCGACCATGATGTTCTGCGGCGAGATGTCGCGGTGCACGATCTCCAGCGGCTCGCCCTGGTCGTTCGTGGTCTCGTGCGCAGCATGCAGCCCCTGCAGCGCTCCGGCGAGGATGCTCACCGTCACCCCCAACGGCATCTTCTCGCCCTGCTCACGCACCTGCCGCAGCAGCTTCGAGAGCGAGTCGCCGTGGATGTACTCCATCACCAGGAACAGCTCCCCCTGCTCCGCCACCACGTCGAGCACCGGCACCACGTTCGGATGCCGGATCCTCCCGGCGAGCCTCGCCTCGTCGAGGAACATCGAAACGAACTCGGGATCCTTCGCGAAGTGCGCATGCAATCGCTTGATCGCGACCGTTCGCGCAAACCCCACCGGTCCCATCAGGCGCCCGATGTGCACCGTTGCCATGCCGCCCGACGCCAGCTCGGCGTGCAACGCGTATCGACCGAGCACGAGCCCGGCCGCCGGTGGCGTTTGAGGGGGGACGTTCATTCCGACAGCGGCTGGCAGAACATGCGGTTTGTCTGCCGTCAATGATACAATGCCCAGCCATGCGCACGCGACTTCTCGTCGGCGGGGTCTTGCTTGGGCTCACTCTCAGCGCGTGCGCGCGGGATTGGGACTCCTTCGAGTTCACGGAAGGCGACGATGCCGGCGCCGGAGGCTCCGACGCGCAGCAGGAGCCGCCGCCCGACGCGTCCGATGCGGGCGCGGCAGACAGCGACGCCTCGACCGATGCATCCCACGACGCCACTGAGACCGGGAGCGATGCCGCCGAAGACGCCGTGGTGGATGCCGACGCGTCCGACGATGTGTCCGAGGCCGGCGAGGCCGCCTTGCTCGATGTCGCAGAGGCCGGCGACGACGTCGGGATCGACGCGGCGGCGGACGTGACCCTGGACGCATCCGAGGCCGGAGACGCGCCTTCCGACGTCGACTCGTCGATCGTCAACGACGTCGCGATCGACAATGACTCGTCGGCACCCGCGGACGCGTCGGATGCGCAGCAGGACGTGGTGACCGAAGAGGCCGGGTGCGCGGTCGACGAGAAGAGCTGTCTGGGCACGTGCGTACCGCTCGACGATCCGGCGACGGGGTGCGGGGCGGTGGCGTGCTGGGCGTGTCCGACGCCGGCTCACGCGGTGGCGGCCTGCAGTGCGACCTACGAGTGCACGGTCGGAGCCTGTCAGAGCCCGTGGAAGAACTGCAACGCGGAGGCATCGGACGGCTGCGAGTCGAACACCTCCATCGACGTGGACAACTGCGGTGGGTGCGCCAACACGTGCGCATTCCCGCATGCGGGGGCCACGTGCCAGACCGGATCCTGTGCGATGGGTTCGTGCGAGATCGGCTTCAGCGATTGCGACGTCAACCCCTCCAACGGCTGCGAAGCGAACCTGAAGATCGATCCGCTCAACTGCGCGGCGTGCGGGAACGTGTGCCCCGGGGGGACGCTCGCCACGTGCAGCAATGGGATCTGCGGGCTGTCGAGCTGCCCCGTGGGAACGGCGAACTGCGACGGGCAGGCGTCGAACGGCTGCGAGATCAACACGACGAACGACCCGGACCACTGCGGCGCGTGCGGCAACGCGTGCGAGTTCGCCAACGCCGAACCCAACTGCGTGGGCTCCGCGTGCGTGATCGCGTGGTGCACCGGAGGGTTCGGCAACTGCGACAAGAACGCGGCCAACGGCTGCGAGGTCAACCTCGCGAGCAGCACTTCGAACTGCGGCACCTGCGGCAAGGTGTGCAGCTCCGTGGGCGGCCAGGCATCCTGCGCTGCCGGCACCTGCCAGATCGCGTGCACGGGCTCCAACGCAGACTGCGATCTCGACGTCGCCACGGGTTGCGAGGCCGACCTGTTCACCAGCATGCAGAACTGCGGCGCCTGCGGCACCGCCTGCCCCGCCACGGCCGCCCACGCGACAGGCACCTGCGATCGCGAGTGCCTGCTGACGTGCGCCTCGGGCTGGGCCGACTGCGATCGCAACGTCGCCACCGGCTGCGAGTCCCCCGCCAAGGACTACTCCACGGTCGTGCTCGCCGACTCCCCCGTCGGCTACTGGCGCCTCGGCGAGAAGTCCGGCTCCGTCGGCGCGGACAAGTCCGGTCACGGCTCCACCCTCACCTACGTCAACTCCCCGCTGCTCGGCAGGCCGGGTGCACCGCCTTGCGATCCCGACACGTCGATCCGCTTCGAAGCGGCCAAGGCCAGCCATGCGCTTCTGGCGCGCAACCCGACGGTGGATCCGAAGTCGACGGGGCTCACCGTGGAGTACTGGGTGAAGGAGGAGTCCCCTCTGAAGGCCGGCTCCGGCCACCTCTGGTACGGCGACGGCAACGACGTCAGCGCCTCCGGCGCGTGCTGGGGCTTCCGCAGAGACCCGGTGGACAGCAACAAGCTGACCGGAGCCGTCAATACCACCGCAGGCGGCGTGACCCTCGGGTGCACCAACTGCGTCAAGCTCGGCGCCTGGTACCACGTCGCCATCACCTACGACAACGCCAAGGTCACGCTGTGGATCGACGGTGTGAACAAGGTCGAGTATCCGCTCGCGGGGACGCTCAAGTGCACGGGCTCGTACGGTCTGCGCGTGGGAGGAACCAACCTGCCCGGAGACTACCTCGATGCTCTCATCGACGAGGTGGCGATCTACGACAAGCCGCTGTCCTCCGCGCGCCTGCTCGCGCACTACCAAGCGGGGATCTAGGTCGTCGGCGTGCGCGAGGCTCTTGCGCTCGTCGTGAGGCGTGCGGGGGGGCGCTACTTGGGATTGACCGGCAGGATGATGTTGTTCAACTGCACCACGTTCTCTCCGGCCGGGTAGCCGTAGGACACGTTCACCGTGGTGGACTGCGTCTCGGGCGAGCCCCAACCCCAGACCCACAGCCCGAACGGCACCTCGGACTGGATGTCCTGACGGCCGTTGTTGCAGCCGTTCTGCCCCTCGAAGTTGTGCCGCACGAGATCGACCCGCGTGTACTCGTACATGCCCGACGAGCCCACGGGCTGCCAACCCGAGACGACGCCGGCGCATTCGAGCTCCACGTCCGAGAAGCCCTTGTCGCCCTTGTTGCGCACGAGCACCAGATTCGTTTCGGGGTACGAAGGATCCGTGAAGAACACGTAGTGCGTGAGGTACTGACGCGGAGGAACCATGCGCACGAAGTCCGGATCGCCGTAGTCCGAGGCCTTCTTCGCACCGGTCATGTACGCCATGATCAGGAAGGGGTGACTCTCGTCCTGGCTCTTGACCACGAACGGCTCCGAAGCCGTGAGGTTCAATACCTCGCCGCCCGCAAGGGTCTGGTCCGCGTGTACCGTCGGCGGATCGAACGTCAGCTGCGTGCCGTCCACGCCACTCACGATCCGCCAGGGAACCTGCTCGCTCCCGCCCGCGCGGGGGCGATACGGCACGGCGACGTACTCGTTGGCCAGGGCCTTCACCGGGGGAATCTGCTGCTCTGCGTGATCGCAGAACTGCACGTCGTCAGGCACGAACATGCACTCGTGCCCGGCCATCAGACCGATCGGCTTGTTGCTCAGGATCGGACTGCCGGTCAGCTCTTCGGACTGCGTGATCTGCGCGTACTGCCCCTTGTTCAGGCTGAAGGTCAGGACCTTGTTCGCCTCCCCCTCCGGGATCTCCTTGCCCCCTTCCACTGCCACCCTCGGCAGCAGCGTGACCTGGGTTCCGTCTTCCTTGGCGATGAGGTTCAGCGATGGCCGCGTGAGCGGAAACGAGCCGCCGGACTTGCCGTAGGCATCGACCGCCACGTAGTTCGTG
Source organism: uncultured Polyangiaceae bacterium (assembly GCA_964393505.1). Classification (GTDB taxonomy): domain Bacteria; phylum Myxococcota_A; class Polyangia; order Polyangiales; family Polyangiaceae; genus JACRCQ01. Next base: position 8,230 of record CAYMUE010000065.1, on the reverse strand, counting down.
TCCCATACCGAGGTGGGCAGCAGCAGCGACGCTCCCGTCACCGCCGCGGAGCCGCCGCCGTAGGGGAGCATCTGGTAAGCGACCACCGGGCGATCGGACGTGATGTGGAACGCGTTGCCGACACCCGTCCCCGAGATCTGCACCGTGCCGTCGTCGATCACGGCCGGCGTCACGCCGAATGGACACTCCACCGAGACCTTGTTCGGGTTGGGCGTCGGAGGCCCGGCGAGGAACAGAATCGCCACCTTGTTCGGCGCCAGCCCCTTGACCGGGTCGTAGGGCTCGTAGGTGATGGAGTCCCCCGAGCCCGACGGCAGGTAGGCGAACTTGCCGGGATCGAGCGCAGTCCCCTTGCGATCCACCTCGATGTGCGCCGCCTCTCCCCACGTGTTGGCGATGAAGACCGCAAAGCACCCCCAGTTGGCTTCGGTCCAGTCCGCCGCCGCCATCTGCACCGGGTAGTATTCGCACCCCACGCTCGTGCGCAGGATCTCCGAAGCCTCGCACGCAGGCAGACACTCGGCGTTGGCGCACAGCTCGTCGAATCCGCAGGACTCGAGGATCACCCCGTCGCAGTCCTCGATCCGCTTGTGATCCGTGGAGCAGCGATACGGCTCGCACGGCCCCGCGTCCCCGTCCTTGCCCGCCGTGCCCGCCTTTCCCCCGCTCGACGCGTCCATCGACGCGCCGCCGGCGCCGGCCCCGGCATCGAGGATCGGGTCCGAGGAGCTGGCAGAACAGGAGAGAGCCGCGTGACCGGAGGCGAGCGCCCCGACACAAGCGAAGAGCCAGGTAAGTTTCCGCATGCCCGGAGGATAGCTCACCCGGGGCGGTCTCGGCGAGTGCACGGGCGCCCCGCCGCTCGGACTCAGCGGGCGACCATCAACGTCACGAGATACGCGGCGAGAGTCACGCCCCAGAGCACCGCCCGGATCCGCATCCGCTCGGTGTAGGCCCAGACCGGCGCCAGGGGAGGGAAGACGAGGGCCACCGCCGCCCGCCAGCGCGGGCGACGCCGCACCAGCCCCGCAAGGATGGCAACATGCGTCGTGACCGCCGCAGCGAAGAACGTCGTCAGCAGGATCACCAGGATGAGGTCGCGCATGACAGCCGGCCCGCAGGCCCCGAACGCTGCTTGCTCCGGGAGCCCCGCGCGCGCAACCCTCCCGTCTTTTTTTTCGCTCCCCACCTTCCCGCCCCCGTTCTTCGGCTATGCTTCCGCCCGTGAAAGCCATCCACGTCAGTCTGCTCGTCGGCGCTACCGCCCTCGCCTCTGTCGCCTTCCCCTGGTCGGCGCGCCGCGCGCACGCGGCCGATCCCGGCGCCCCGCCCATGCTCGACGTCACCCAGCTGAAGCCCGGCACCAAAGGCTATGGCCTTACGGTGTTCTCCGGCACCGAGCCGGAACGCTTCGACGTCGAAGTCATCGGCGTGCTCAAGAACTTCCTGCCGTATCAGGATCTGATCCTGGTGAAGACCAAGCACCCACGCCTCGATGTCGCGAAGGTGATCGCCGGCATGAGCGGGAGCCCGGTGTTCATCGACGGCAAGATGGTCGGCGCGTACGCCTATGGCTGGCAGTTCGGCGCCGAGGCGGTCGCTGGCGTCACCCCGATCAAGAACATGATCGAGGACCAGCAGCGCCCCATCCCCCCCGAGTACCTACTGCCCCTCAACGCCCCGACCCTCAAGCTCGCGATGCGCGAAGGCGGCTCCACCGCGATCGCGTGGGGCGGCCCCGCCGGCGACTACGACGTCCAAGCCCACGCGCGCGCCGTCGCAGCCTCCCTGAGCTCCGTCCGCTCCGACGGCTCCCCAGGCCCCGTGCCGGTCGCCACCCCCTTGATGATCGGCGGTGTCGGAGAGCTCGGCATGCGCATGCTTCGCGAGACGCTCTCCCCCGCGGGCCTCGAGCCGTTGCAGGGCGGCGGCCAGGCAGGCCCCAACGAGCCCGGCCCCTCGCGCTTCGTCGATGGCGGCGCCATCGGCGTGCAGCTCGTCCGCGGCGACATCTCCGCCACCGGCATCGGCACCGTCACTCGCGTCGCCGGGGATCGCCTCGTCGCCTTCGGCCACCCCATGATGCAGGGCGGCGTCACGCGCCTGCCTACCGCAACCGCCAAGATCCACTGGGTCATGGCCTCGCTCATGCGCAGCTTCAAGGTCGGTACCCCCATCCGACCTCTCGGCTCCCTCATCAACGACCGCCAGGCTTCGATCGTCGTCGATCAACGCGTTGACGCCCCCGTGTTCCCCGTGCGACTCGATCTTCAAGGCGTCGAGGGCGCTCCCCACACCAACTGGCGCATGGAAGTCGCCCACGAACGCATGATGGCGCCGACCTTCGTCGCCATCGCCCTCGGCAACGCCGTCGAGGCCGCCGCCTCCGAACGTCGCGACAACTCCTGGCACGCGTACTCCAAGGTCTCGATCCGCGGCCGCGGCACGATCACGCTGCACGACTTCGGCGTCTCCAACAGCGGCACACCCGACGCCGGCTCCTTCTTCGGGTCGCGAGCGGTGCGCTCCGTGGGCGCGCTGCTCAACAACCCGTGGGAACCCGTGATCATCGACGGCGTCGAGACGAAGCTCGACATCCGGTTCTCTCGCGACCTGCTCACGCTGCGCGGCGTCGATCCCCTCCAGACCGAGATCGACGCCGGCCAGAAGGCCCGCTTCCGCCTGCACCTCGTCCCCTATGCCGGCCCCGAGCAGACCAAGGTCGTCGAAGTCAACGTCCCGAGCGAGCTCGCAGGACAACAGGTCGAAGTCGAGTTCGCACCCGGCTACCAGGTGGCACCGCCGCTGCCCAAACCCGAGAACCTCACCGAGCTCATCGCCAACCTCCCACGCCTCACCATGCCGCCCGATGTCCTGGTGGCCACCGTCAAGGTCGGGGGACAAGGTGTCGCCTTCAAGGGACAGGTCGCCTCCCGTCTCCCTCCGGGCGCGCTCGACACCCTTCGATCCACTTCGACCTCGGTAACGCCCGAGCCGTTCACCTCCGTGGTTCGCACCACGATCCCAATCAACCAGTTCGTGACCGGACGCGACCAGGTCCGCATCAGCGTGCGGAACGTGATGAAGTAGGAATGGGAACACCCGCCATGACCAGCCTTCGCTCGATTCTTCGCCTCGTTTCGCCCTTCGTCTTCGCTGCCGGCCTGCTCGCCAGCCGCGATGCCACCGCCGTCGGAACACGAGAGTTCCGCCTCGACTCCCTCGACAACCTCAAGGGCGGCGACCTCAAAGGCGTCGCCGTCGACTCCCGCGGCCAGGTTCGCGCAGGCCTCGTCCTCGGCTCCCTCGCCATGCCCGATGCCTCCGCGGCGTGGTGCTCGCTCGCCATGGCCGACGGCTCCGTGCTCGTCGGCACCGGCAACACCGGCAAGGTGTTCCGGATCCATCAGGGGCAGGTCTCCGAGTACGCAGCCACGGGCCAGCTCGCCGTGACCTCCCTCGCGCCTGATGCGACCGGTGGGGTCCTCGCTGCCACGATTCCCAACGGCAAGATCTTCAAGCTCGAAGGGGCGGGCAAGCTCAAACCGCTGGTCGATCTCCCCAACACCCAGCACGTGTGGGCCCTCGCCTACGACCCCAAGACCCGCGCGGTGTTCGCGGGCACAGGCCCCGATGGCAAGGTGTTCCGCATCGATCAGACGGGCACCGCGCAGGTCTACTTCGACAGCGACGAGTCGCACATCATGTCCCTCGCGATCGGGGCGGATGGCACCGTGTTCGCTGGATCCAGCGGCAAGGCGATCCTCTACCGCATCACCGGTCCTGGTCGCGCCTCGGTCATGCACGACTTCCCGGGAGACGACGTCAAGGCCCTCGCTGTCGGCAAGGATGGCCGTCTGTACGCGATCTCCAACGAGCACCAGAACCCCCCGGAGGTCCCCTCGTTCAGCTCCACCAGCGCGGGCACCCAGCCCGCCGCTCCGAGCCGTCCCATGCAGATGCCCAAGCCGGGCAAAGGCACCCTCACTCGCTTCGAGCCCGACGGCCGCGCCGAGCAGATGCTGTTCAACTCGGAGACGCACTTCCAGTCGTTGACGATCGGTGACGACGGTCAGCCCTATGTCGGCACGGGCGACAAGGGGGAGGTGTACACGGTCGACGATGCGCACACGACGGCGCTGGTAGCCGACACCGAGGAGCGTCAGGTCGGAGCCATGCTCCTGGCAGGCAACCGCAAGTACGTCGTCACGAGCGACCCCACGGTGTTCCGCGAGGTGCGTGCAATGGGCGGTCCTGAGGCCGTCTGGACGAGCAAGGCGCTCGACTCCGGTCTTCGCGCCCGATACGGCATGCTGATGTGGCGTGCCGACGGACAGCTCGAGCTATCGACGCGGACGGGAAACACCGAGAAGCCCGACACCACCTGGACCGATTGGAGCGCGCCCTTGGGCACGCCCGGATCCATCACGAGCCCTCCCGGGCGATTCATCCAGGTCCGCGCCCGCTTCGCCCGCGACCCCAAGGCCTTGCTTCGCGAGGTCGTCATCCCCTTCGTCACCGACAACGCCCGAGCCGTCATCACCTCCATCGACGCCGACATGAAGGGCCGTCCCTCGAAGTCCTCCGGCTCCAAGACCGAGCTGCCGACCTCCGGCGACGAGCCCCCCAAGCACAACAACGTCGTGAAGGTCTCCTGGAAGATCGACAACCCGGATTCCGACAAGCTGCGCTTCCGGCTCTGGTATCGCCTCGAGGGCTCGCAGACCTGGCGTGCGATCCTGCAGCCGAGCGACATCCACTCCGAGAAGGACTACGACTGGGACACCTCCGGTCTGCCCGAGGGAATCTACCGCGTCCGCGTCGAGGCCACCGACGAGCTCGTCAACCCCCCTCAGATGGTCACACGTCACGAGCTGCAGTCGAGCACCGTCATCGTCGACAACACGCCTCCCGTGTTCCAGGAGCTCACTGTCAATGGCCGTCGCATCCGTGGCAAGACCGTCGATGGTGTCGGCCCGATCGTGCGGATCGACGTCGCGGTGGATTCGCAGACGAAGCAGTGGACGCCCTACTTCCCGCAGGACGGCATCTTCGACGAGTCGGTCGAGGAGTTCGATCTCGACGTGGCGCCCCTCGCCGGACCGGGGTCGCACATGGTGGCCGTGCGCGTCTTCGACGCCGCGGGCAACAGCGTGGTGCGCACCGTTGAGCTGCGCTGATCCCCCCCTCGCACCTGCTGCCTGAACACCGGGACCCGTACTCTCGCGTCGTTGGCACCGCGTACCGCGACACCTGCGCCAGAGTCTTCCCTGCGCGCCCAAGGCCGTCCTACGCAAATGCGCGGACCGATGACTTTGGCACGTCGTTTGGAACCGGCTCCCAGCGTGGTATATCCTAGGGTGAGCCGGCCCCTTCCCATGCGTTCAACTTGCTTGACTCCCCGCCTCGACGGCATTCGCACCGTTTTCTCGCCTCGCCTCGCGTCGGTCTTTCTCGTCGCCCTCTGCGGGTGCGGAACCCTCAGCTCCCTCGAAGAAGCCCCCCTGTCGTGTCCCGAGACCGGCTGCTTCGCGGACGCGGCGGTGGACAACACGGTGCCATCCGCGGACGTGACCACCCCCGTGCCCGACGCCGCGGTGACCCAGATGCACCCGTTCTGCGGCACCGGCTGCAATCCCGACCTGGTGGAGGCCTGTTCCTCCTACGCCCCGGCAGACGCGGGTGTCGGCGATTCCGCTCCCCCCGGAGACGCGGCAGGGACCAGTGAAGCGGGAGTCGATGGGGGCAAGACCGCGGAGGATGCCTCCTCGGGCAACATGGGGGCCTATGGCGCATCGGGGAAGGCGCCCGACAACGGCGACGAAGTGGACGAAAACTTCCCCGCCTACGGCTGCAGGGTGAGCTGGAGCGCGAGCGACACCCTCGCCGTATGCAGCGCGGCCGGCACGGGCAAGGACAAGGCCCCGTGCTCTTCCAGCGCAGACTGCGCGGCCGGATATGCCTGCGTCGGCACCACCATCGCCCAGTGCCAGAAGTTTTGCTGCGTTGGCAACGAAGCGTGCCCCGCCGGTGCCTACTGCTCCGAGGAAATCGCTCGCGACTACCTCATCGACCACCCCTCGGCCAACCCGAGCGAGCTGCGTCGCGTGCCGGTCTGCATCCCCGCCCGCGGCTGCGACCCGATCGACTCCACCGGCGATCCGAATGCGTGCGAGACGGGTCTGTCGTGTGCGATTGTCCGATCCGACGGCACGACCGGGTGCGTGGCGCTTCCGGAGAACGCACCGGGTGAAGGCGGATCGTGCAAGGATGTCCCCTGCGTGCAGGGCTACGTTTGCGCGAAATCGACCAACACCTGCCTGAGGCTCTGCCACGTTTCCTCGTCCGAGGACGAGTGCGCGGGCGGCGTGTGCCAGGGCGGGAGCACGAACCTTCCCACCGGCCTCGGCGTGTGCGTGGGAGCCTACGACCAGTGAGCCCGCGTTTCGCCTGATCAAGACTCCTCGGCGGCCACCATGGCCGCACGCCGCTGTGCAGAGCTTCGCGCGATCCACGCCACGAGCAAGGCGACCGTCAGCAGTGATGCGACGAGCATGATGAGCGTCGAGACGCCGTACAGGGAGCTGAATCCTCCCACTGCCCACCAGCGCCGCGTCTGACCGATCGACAGGAAGTTGAAGACGAAGTGCACCAGGACGGCGGCGAGCACGCTGCCGGTGATGTGACGCGCGGTGCCGCATGCGAGGCCGAGGCACGTTGTGGACACGACCCGAACGATCCCGACGCCGCCCTTCATGTCTGCGTGCATCCAGCCGAAGACCGCGGCGGCGAACAGCGTGGCGATCCCGCCTTGGAGGGCCCAGCGCCACACCGCGCGAGCCGCGCGCTGCACGGCGCTCTCCTCGAGGAACGTCTCGAGGGAGTCGCGCTTCTGCTCGCGAGGCCGCACGAAGCGGCGGGTGAGGTTGGCGACGGCGGACCAGAGCGCTCCTCGGAAGAGCAACTCCTCGGCGAAGGGGGCGAAGACCACTCCCCAGACGACCGTGAGCACGACCGGGTCCTTCTTGAGCGCTCTGCCGAACTCGCCCGCGTTCTGCTGGGAGACGGCTGCCCCCCCCCGCGCAATCTCCTCCATGAGCGTGGGCAGCGCGATGCCGATCGCGATGTACGAGGCGAGGACGAAGACGATCGGCGTGGACAGCAGGATGGTCGAGGCCTGCCAGCGAGAGGGGAGACCGATGCCCATGTCGCGCCGCGTGGAGCGAAGCACGACCGCGGCCAGACCGAGGCCGGTCGCGGTGACGACGATCTGTACGAGCATCAGGAAGGTCTGCAGGGTCAGGTGTCGCGCGACGGACAGGGGGACGAGGTAGGCGCCGTAGCGGGCCAGGACCTGCTGGAGCGCGAGCCACACGATGGTGATGGCGAGCAAGCGGAGCCAGGTGGAGTCTCGCGGCGCCCGGGGAGATGACCCATCCGACATGAAGACACGATAGCAGCCGGGGGGACTCCTCAGGAACCCGTGGCTCGGCTGCGTCACTTTCTGACGCACTGCGCGGGTAGGTTCGGCTCATGTGGTCGCGGGCGGCAGGACGTGATGGACTCGACGGGATGACGATCCGCCTCGAGCACGCCGTGCTGTCGCGGCTTCCGAAGCCGCCCCACAAGATCGACACTCGGTCGCTGCTCGAGCGGCTCCGCAGCGCGGGGATCCGCACCAACATGCGCGCCCTGCAACGGCTGCTGGTGAAGCTCGAGGCCGATCGACTCGTGAGCTGCGACGCCTCGACCAAGCCCTACCAGTGGTTCTGGGGCTCCGAGCAACACGTCGAGTTTCCTCCGATGAGCGTGGAGACCGCGTTGTCGGTGGTGATGGCGCAGCAGCACCTGAGGCACCTGCTGCCTCCGCCGACGCTCGATGACCTGAAGCCCCGAGCGCGCAGAGCAGAGCAGGTGTTGGCCTCCTCGAGCGCCTACAAGTCGTGGCGCTCGAAGGTGACCGTGGTGCCCCGCGGCCAGGCCATCGTCCCACCTGCCATCGAACCCGAGGTCGTCAGAACCGTGTACCGCGCCCTGTTCGAGGCCCGTCAGCTCACCGTGGACTACAAGCTGCGGAGCAAGTGCGATTACCGGCGGTTCGACGTCAACCCGTTGGGGCTTGTGGTGCGCGACGGTGTGGTCTCGTTGATCTCCACGAGATCCGGGACGACCCGGTTCCAGCAACTCCACCTGCACCGGATGCGCGCACCGAGCCTGACGACCGCGAAGG
>CAYMUE010000064.1:0-31160 GCA_964393505.1 uncultured Polyangiaceae bacterium | reverse complement strand
GGCCGGGGGATCGGGGGCGGGGGATGCGGGGTTGCTGGACTACGCGGCGCCGGACGGGCCGCCGACGGCGGACGCGAGCGGGTTGTGCGGCAACCAGTTCTTTGCGGCGTCGATGGAGCCACCGAACCTGTACTTCGTGATTGATCGTTCGGGGAGCATGGTGGACCCGGCGGGCGTGCATGGCTGGAGCAAGTACACGGCGGTGCGGGTGGCGGTGGTGGACGTGGTGCGAGAGATCGGGAGCCGTGCGAACTTCGGGGCGGCACTGTACCCCGGGGAGCCGATGGTGACGGGGTGCGAGACGGGGATGGAGGTATTTGCGACGCGGCGAGGGGATCCGGTGACAGGGGGAGAGGCGGACGGGCCGGTGTCGAAGGCGATGGCGGCGGCGACGGATGTCGAGCCGATCGGAGGGACGCCGACGGCGCCGACGTTGGAGGCGTTGGCGCCGACGTTGGCGGCGTTGCCGGGCAAGACGGCGGTGGTGCTGGCCACGGACGGTGCGCCGAACTGCAGCGCGAAGACGTCGTGCACGGCGTCGGAGTGCGTGTACAACATCGAGGGCGAGACAGTCGACGGGAAGAAGTGCACGTCGGACTTCAACTGTTGTGATTCTGCGCTGGTGAGCGGGCCGGGGCCGTTGATGTGCGTGGACGGCGTGGAGACGACGCTGTCGGTGCAGCACTTGCGGGAGCTGGGGATTCGCACGTTCGTGGTGGGGATTCCCGGGAGCGCTCAATACGGGCTACTGCTCGATCAGCTTGCGACGATCGGGGGATCGGCGCGCGTGGGGGAGCCGAAGTACTACCGCATCGACGACATGGAATCGCTCAGCGCGACGCTTCGGGAGATCGGGACGCAGGTGCTGGTGACGTGCGACTTCGTGTTGGAGCAGACGCCGCCTGAGCCGTCGCTGGTCAACGTGTACTTCGACCAGGAGGCGATCGCGTACGACGCGCAGGACGGCTGGACGTGGACGGGAGCGCAGACCTTGTCGGTGCACGGCGAGGCGTGTGATCGGCTCGAGGAGGGGGCGGTGGGGCAAGTACAGGTGGTGGCCGGATGTCCGACGAAGCAACCGTTGTGACGGGGAGGGTCACCTTGCGACGCTGCTGCCTGGTGCTCGCAGCGGGCATGGGCGCGAGGATGGGCGGGCCGAAGGCGTTGCTGTCGTGGCGCGGGCGGCCGTTGGCGTCGGCGCACGCGCAGGCGCGTCGCCACGATTGCACGCGCACGATCGTCGTGACGCGGGAGTCCATCGCCGATGTGCTGCGCGGAGCGGATGCGTCGTTGGAGCTGCTGGTATCGGAGGAGCCCGACGCGCTCGGGCCCGCGGGGTCGATTGCGGCGGCGGTGCGCAGCGGTGCGCTGTCGAGCGAGGCGGTGGTGATCGTGACGCCGGTGGACGTGCTTCCGGCATCGACGGCGGTGGTGGAGGCGCTGGCGGGTGCGCTGGGGCCTGCGGAGGCGGCGAGGCCGTCGCGGGGAGGGGGGCGTCCGGGACATCCGGTGGCGTGCGACGCGGGGATGCTGCGCAGGGAGTACGCGCACGCGGCCCGGCCGCTGCGCGAGGTGCTCGGATCGCTGGGCGACAGGTGTGTGACGGTGCCGGTGCAGGAGCCGGAGGCGGTGCGGGATCTGGACACGCCGGAGGCGTGGGAAGCGATGGCCGGGAGCCGGCCGGACTTCTGGCGGTGAGGGGCTGCTGCTAGATTGCGTCGATGGCCGAGAGAGTGGCGGGCAGGGCGGGATGGATGGGAGAGGCTCCGGCGCGCGTGGACGGGCCCGGGAAGCTGTGCGGCGCGACGCGCTACGCGGCGGACACGAAGCGGGACGGGGTGTTGCATGCGGCGGTCGTGCGCAGCGAGGTGGCGCGGGGGAAGCTGAGCGGCATCGTGCTCGACCCCGGATTCGACTGGACGGGGATCGTGGTGGTGACGGCATCGGACATCGCGAAGAACGTGGTGGCCGAGGTGGAGGAGGATCTGCCGATCGTGGCATCGGGAGAGATCCGGCACATGTACGAGCCGGTGGCGCTGCTGGCGTGCGAGGACCCGGTGCGGTTGGAGCGTGCGAAGGCGCACGTGCGGGTGGAGGTCGAGGCGCTCCCCGCGGTGTTGACGATCGAGCAGGCGTTGGCGTGCGAGGCGGTGATCTACGGCACGGACAACGTGATGCGGCGATGCGGGGTGGAGCAGGGCGACGCGCCGTCGGCGATCGAGGCGAGCGAGGTGAAGGTTCGGGGGACGTACCGGGTGGGGCATCAGGAGCACGTGTACCTGGAGCCGCAGGTGATGGTGGCGTGGTGGGACGGCGACGGGGTGCACGTAGAGGGGTCGTTGCAGTGCCCGTACTACGTGCATCACGCGCTCGTGCACGCGTTGGGGGAGCCTGGTGATCGGGTGCAGGTGCGGCAGGCGGTGACGGGCGGGGCGTTCGGGGGCAAGGAGGATTACCCGTCGGTGATCGCGCTGCAGATGGCGCTGTTGAGCCGCAAGGCGGGCGGACGCGCGGTGCGCATCGTGTTCGATCGGAAGGAGGACATCGAGGCGACGACGAAGCGTCATCCGGCGCGGGTGGAGCTGTACAGCGGCTGCGATCGCGACGGAACGCTGCGGGCGTTGGAGGCGAAGGTGGTGCTGGACGCGGGGGCGTACCACACGCTGACGCCGGTGGTGTTGTCGCGAGCGGCGTTGCACGCGGCGGGTGCGTATCGATGGGAGCACGTGCGCGTGGAGGCGTGTGCGGTGGCGACGAACACGCCGCCGAACGGAGCGTTCCGGGGATTCGGCGCGCCGCAGGTGCTGTTCGCGGTGGAGAGGCATCTCGACGCGATCGCGCGGGAGCTCGGCGTGGATCCTCTCGAGCTGCGCAAGAAGAACCTGCTGCGGATCGGGTCGGTGACGCCGTCGGGACAGGTGCTCGAGAGCTCGGTGGGGGTGCGCGAGTGCGTGGAAGTGGCGGAGGCGCGGAGCGGATACCGGGAGAAGCGGCGGCGGCTCGGTGTCGGCAACTGCGTCGGGTCACGAATGGTTCGGGGGATCGGGGCGAGCGTGGTGCTGCACGGCGCGGGCTTCACCGGCTCCGGCGAGGAGCGTCCGAAGGGCGTGGTTGCGGTGGACCTGCTGCCGGGCGGAAGGGTGCGGGTGCGGTCGAGCTCGACCGAGATGGGGCAGGGGACGGAGACGGTGTTCCGTCAGATCGCGGCGGAAGGGGCGGGAATCTCCTTTGATCGGATCGAGGTGGCGGTGCCGGTGAGCGGCATCGTGCCCGACTCGGGGCCGACGGTTGCGAGTCGCACGGTGATGGTGGTGGGGGAGCTGGTGCGGCAGGCGGCGAGCGATCTGGGGGAGCGGGTGCGCGAGGAGATCGAAGCGGGCGGAGGGGACTTCGCCGCGGCGGGGGATCGGTTGCTGGCGCGCGAGGGGGCGGTGGAGTGCAAGCGTCAGTTCGTGCCAGCGCCGGGGGCGAAGTTCGACGACGCGACGTACCGGGGTGTGGCGTACGGGGCCTACGGTTGGGCGTGCAACGTGGTGGAGGTCGAGGTCGATCTCGACACGTGCGAGGTGAAGGTCGTGGGGTTGTGGACTGCGACCGACGTGGGGCGCGCGGTGCACCCGGTGCTGTGCGCGGGGCAGGTGGAAGGGGGGACGCTGCAGGCGTTGGGGTGGGCGCTGTGGGAAGAGCTGCTCTGGAAGGACGGTCGGATCGTGAACCCGAGGATGACGTCGTACATCGTGCCGACGAGCCTGGATGCGCCGCCGATGGTGACGGAGCTGATCGAGGCGCCGTACGAGCGGGGGCCGGGAGGCGCGAAGGGGGTGGGAGAGCTGCCGATGGATGGGGGAGCACCGGCGGTGGCGGCGGCGATCGAGCATGCGACGGGGCTGTCGTTCGCGAGCATCCCGATCACGCCGGAGCGGATCTACGACGCGTTGCAGAAGGCGGGAAGGGAGGCGCGTTCATGAAGGTCACGTTGAAGATCAACGGCGAGGCGCTGACGTTGGACGTGCCGCCGATGATGCGACTGATCGACGTGCTTCGGGATCGGCTCGATCGGACGGCGACGAAGGAGGGGTGTGGCGAGGGGGAGTGCGGGACGTGTACGGTGCTGGTGGACGGGGAGGCGATGAACGCGTGTCTGATACCGATCGGGCAGTGTGAGGGGCGGACGATCGAGACCGCGGAGGGGTTGTCGAGCGCGGCGGAGCCGACGGCGCTGGATCGCGCGATGGTGGAGCGCGGGGCGGTGCAGTGCGGGTTCTGCACGCCGGGGATGGTGGCCTCGGTGCGGGGGTTGTTGCGGCGGGTGGAGAAGCCGACGGAGGCGGAGATCCGCGAGGCGATCGCGGGCAACATCTGCCGGTGCACGGGCTACAAGCGCATCGTCGAGGCGGTGATGGCGGTGAGCGAGCCAGCGGAGGAGCGTCGATGAGCCTCGCGGACCTGGCCGAATACGAGATGGTCTCGCCGCGGACCCTTGCGGAAGCGTGCGAGGCGTTGTCGGGTGCGCTTGCGGAGGGGACACCGGTGTGGCCGGTGGCGGGCTGCACGGACTGGATGGTGGAGCGTCATCTGCGTCCCGTTGCGCCGCAGCGGGAGCGGGGGCTGTGCATCGATGTGACGCGACTGCAGGAGCTGCGCGGGATCGAGGAGAGGGGCGGTGTGGTGCGGATCGGAGCAGCGGAGCCCTACCTGGCGATTCGTCGCAGCGAGCTGTTGCAGCGCCGGTGTCCGATGCTGGTGCAGATGGCGAGCGAGGTGGGGGCGCTGCAGATCCAGGCGCGGGGGACGTTGGGGGGGAACCTGGTGACGGGATCGCCGGCGGCGGACGGCGTGACGGCGTTGATGGCGCTCGACGCGCAGGTGGTGCTGGCGAGTGTGACGGGGGAGCGCGCGGTGCTGTTGGGGTCGTTCTACACCGGGTACAAGCGGTCGGTGCGTCGTGCCGACGAGCTGGTGGTTCGCTTCGAGTTGGTGTTGCCGAGGGAGGGAGCAGTGCAGGCGTGGCGGAAGGTGGGGACGCGGTCGGCGCAGTCGATCTCGAAGGCGTCGGTGGCGATGGTGGTAGAGCGGGACGGGGCGGGGCTGATGAGGCGGGTGGGATTGGCGGCGGGGTCGGTGGGGCCGACGGTGATGGGGTTGGGGGAGGCGCGGGCGCGGGTGTTGGGGAGCAAGGCTGGGGAAGTGGACTTGGATGGGCTGGAGCGCGCGGTGGATGCGGGGATTTCGCCGATGGACGACCTGCGGTCCACGGCGCGCTACCGACGTCACGTGACCCGAACGTTGGTGCGGAGATTCTTCGAGGGATTGGCGGGCTGAACGTGCGAGCGGTTCCTGCGGGGAGGGGGCTCGCGCAAATAAATGTGGCTTGAGGAGCGGGCATATCGGCTAGGATGACGTTCCGCCCCGAGGACCGGACGGTTGTCCGGGCCACGCGGGAGCACCATGAAGGGATCCGCTCAGGTGGCAGCCGTGGTGGACGAGCAACAAGACGACAAGAGGCACAAGGCGATCGCTGCGGTGAAAGACGCTTGGCGTGTGCTCGTGAGCGTGGCTCCGGAGGATCCTGGCGACATCATCGACGTGGCGCACGTGCGGGTGGTGGACGGCGAAGGGGATCGGGTGGACGCGGCTTTGGCGGTCGTGCGCAAGGGGCGCGTATCGCGGGTTGCGACGCAAGGGATGGGGGACACGTTCGAGGCCGCGTGCGACATGCTCGCGCAGATCCTGCTGCTGAGGGCGTCGTTGTTGCGAGCGGCGCGGGCGGAGAATCAGCGGACCTGACCGGTGGGCGGGGGCGCTGCGGCCCTCGGAGAATGCCGAGCGTGGCTTCAGCGCCGCATGCTGCTGCGTGAGGCTTCGGTGACGTAGAAGCCGTTGGGCCAGTGGCGGTGCCAGGTGGCGCGCATGAGCGGGTGGTTGGGGCGTTCGGGGTCGGGCTCGAGCTTGCCGACGAGGCGCACGAGGGAGCCGGAGCCGAGGCCTTCGTCGCCGGTGAGCTGTTCGGCGGGGATGCGGACGACGGCGCGAATGGTATCGAACTCGCGGTTGGAGACGGTGACGCGGCAGCTTTCGGGGGTCTCGTTGTCGCACAGGTTGCGAGGGGCGAGGGTGCGCACGCTGAGCATGAGGGTGGTATCGGGGCCTGGGCCGGGGGTGCCGCGTTTGACGACGCCGAAGAGGCGAACGGGGGTGGAGCCCCACTGCTCGGGCATGCGTAGGGCCATGACCGGGTCGTAGTCGGTGGCGCCTCCTGTCGCAGCGGCCTCGTCGTCGAGGGGAGCGTAGTCGGGCGCGTGACCGTACTTGCTGGTGGAGGAGCAAGCGGCGATCGCCGGACACAGCACGAGGGTTGCGACCAGGAGGTTGCGAGGGAGTCCCATGGCCAAGCGGCTAGCAGAAGCGGAGCGCGGCGGCTAGGCAGCGTCGGCGCCGCGGCGACGCCGGGCCATCACGGCGCGCGCGACGAGCTCTGCGGCGAGGAGCCCCAGCAGGACGAAGGCGGTGGGACGCGAGAGATCGACGTTGGCGGCGGTGGCTCCGAGGCCCGGGCGCTGGGCCTCGGGGGCCACGGGTCTCGGACGCAGATCGAGCTCGCGCTCCGGGATCTGCGCGAATCGCGTCTCGACGGTGTCCGCGATGCGAACGTCGTAGCGCCCTGCGATCGAAGGGGTCACGACGCGACGACCGTCGCGCTGCTCCGCAGCGACCGGGCCGATCCGGTTGCGGACCTCGACGTTGTTCGCAGCATCGAAGCTCCACGACGCGCCGACGTCGATGCGGCGTGCGGAGCCTCGAGCGCGCGCGGTCTCGACGAAGTGATCGACGAGGGCGAGGAAGGCCGGGCGAAACACCAGGTCACTGCTGTCGGGTGCGAGGGGGAGCGAGAGGGAGAAGGCCTGGCCGCGTCCCACTTGTCTTCGCAGCAGCCACGGGACGCCGTCGCTCCAGCGCACGATCGGCTCGAGACCCGTGCGGCCGCCGAGGTCGAGCAGGGAGCGGCCGGCGGGGTGGAGGTTGACGAGGCTGTCTGCGCTGGGTCCGAGGAAGGCACCGGAGGCGAGGTCGATGCCGGCGGGGGGTTTGGTGTCCCAGCGGGCGGCGCCGGGGGCGAAGGGTTCGAGGGAGGAGCCGATGGGGGCCGAGGCAGCTCGCGGGCCGAGGGCGATCCACCCGACCCCTCCCTTGTCGAGCCAGAGCTCGAGGGCGCGACGTGCTTCGGGTGTGAGCCCCGGGGGATCGTCGATGACGATGGCGGCGTGCGCAGAGAGCTCGTCGGGAGTCTCGGGCACGATCGGCAGCGGTCGCACTGCGGCGCCGCTTTCGAGGGCTTCGACCGCCTGCTCGATCGGAGGCGGTCCACCGGAGGCGAGGGATGCGTGGCCGCGATCGGAGACGACCGCGATCGAGAGGTTGGCGGTGGAGGTGCCGACCGGAGCGGAGTCGTCATCGGCGATGGAATCGGCGGGGCCGGACAGGGCGACGGAATCGGGCTGATCGGCAGGGTTCTGCAGAGTGAGGACGACATCGGCCGCGGAGGCGGGAGCGGAATCGAAGACGGGGAGCGGTCGCGAAGCGATCGCGCGTCCGTTGGAGCGGGCTTCGATTGCCCTGTCGCGGGCGGGTTCCGGGCCGGAGCAGACCACGCGGGCGGTGAGGGTCGAGCCTCTTCGTTCGGCGCGCACGACGGCGCAGTCCGCGGAGGGCGCGTCGAGGCCGCGAGAGGGGGCCCACAGGGGGAGGTCGGAGTCCGCGCCGATCGGGGGAGTGTCGTGGCGTCCATCGGCGCGATCGGAGAGCACGACGATGCGTTTGTCGGCGTGGGGGAGACTTCGCAGAGCGGCGCGAGCGAGGGCGATGGCGCTGTCGAGATCGGTGCCGCGGTCCGAGGGTTGGGCGGTTTCGATGAGCCGCGAGGCCATGGACAGGTTGGTGGTGGGAGCGAGGGCGACGCGCGCGGGCGAGCCGGCGAGGAACAGGCCGACGGCATCTCCTTCGCGCGCGGAGGAGATCAGATCGGAGGCGTCTTTCCGGGCGATTTCGAAGCGACTTCTCGACCCGGGCGCCGAGGCTTTCATGCTCAAGGAGTCGTCGAGCACGACGGCGATGGCGACGGAGGCGCCGTCACTGCGGCCGAGGGACAGACGCGAACAGCGCACGAAGGGGGAGGCGCCGAGCAGGGCGAGGGCCACGATGGCGAGGGCGCGGAGCGCGAACAGGGGGCGGTCTTCGAGGTGAGAGCGTCTGCGGGCAGCAGGGGGAGAGGCAGGGACGAGCCGGGCTGGGGGGAAGGGGCGATCCTGGGCGCGTCGGCGGCGCAGCATGTGCGCGGCGAGCGGTGCCACGACGAGGAGCACCGCGGCGAGGGAGGCGGCGTACAGGAAGCTCACGACGTGCCCTCGGCGACGGCACGAACGATGCGGCGGACGGTGGACAGGGGGTCGTCATCGGTGCGCGTGCGCAGGAGGTGCCCTGCTCGCGTTGCGAGGACCGAGGACCATTCGCGTGCGAGGTCTTCGAGGGCCCGCAGGTAGCCTGCGCGGGTGATCGACGGCTCGGTCTCGACGACGGCGTCGCCCTCGAGGGATCGGAGGCGGACCGTGCCTTCGTAGGGGAGGTCGAGCTCGTCGGGGTCGAGGACCTGGACGGCGACGAGCCGTCGCCCCGCGGTGCCGACGGCTGCGAACTGCTCGTGGGCACGAGGCGGCAGATCGAGCAGGTCGGAGAAGAGGATGACGACAGCGCCGCGTCGGGCGCGTCGGGCGATGGGGGACAGGCAGCGCTGGAACACGAGGCGATCGCTGGAGGCGTCGCCATCGGCGTGGATGGCTTCGAGAGAGCGCACGATGCGATCGAAGGCATCTCCGCCGCAGGAGGGAGCGACGGGCAGGGAGGCGCGGCCGCCGATCCAGGACAGGGAGACGGGGTCGCCGGCGGAGAGGGCGACGCGAGCGACGGCGGCGGCGATCAGAGCGGCGAAGGCGAGCTTGGCGGCTGGGGCGCGATCGCTGCGGAAGGACATGGAGGAGGTGGCGTCGAGGACGAGGTGGACGGCGCGATCGGTTTCGGTTTCGAACTCGCGGACGATGAGGCGGTCGTGGCGCATGAGCGCGTGTCGGTCGATCCAGCGCAGGTCGTCGCCGGGGACGTAGGGGCGGTGGCCACCGAACTCGACGCCGGGGCCGCGTCGAACGGAGCGATGGGCGCCGGCGTAGATGCCTTCGGCGAGGGTTCTTGCGCGGAAGCGCAGGGGTGCGAGGCGTCCCCAATCGAGGCGGCCCCCGGGATCGAGGGGAAGGAGGGGGTCAGCGCGTCGCGCCATGGGGCGCGGTTGTATCACGGGGGGAGGGACGGCGCGTCAGCGGCGCGGGTTCGAGACGCTGGAAGGTTCCATGGAGCGGAGGGTGGGGGGCGGATCGGAGATGCGGTCGTCGCGCAGGGGCGGAGCGGGTGCGACGGGAGGGGAGGGAGCCGCGGGAGGCGGAGCCAGACCGGCGACGGTCTTGGGAGCGGGTTCGGTGGTTGCGGGAACGGACTCGAGCTGGATGCTGACGGGAACGGACTCGACGGTGACCTCAATGGAGGGAGGTGGGTCGCCGGCGCGGTCGAGGGCGTCGAGGTCGGGGATCGGGCGGCGCGGTTCGCGGACGGACTGGATGGTGTCGGAGGTGAAGTTGCCGAGGGAGGCCTGGAGGGCGTCGAGCTCGACGAGGAAGGCGGTGGCGTCGGGGTAGCGCAGGATCGGGTCTTTTTGCAGGGCCCTGCGCAGGATTCCGGTGAGGGCCCTGGGCAGATCGGGTCGGAGGGAGCAGGGGTCGACGGGCTGTTCGTGCAGGATGCTGCGCATCAGCGCGTTGTAATCGTCGCCATCGAAGGGGCGTCGGCCGACGGTGATTTCGTAGAGCATGACGCCGCACGCGAACAGGTCGATGCGGTGGTCGAAGGGTTCGCCGCGAGCCTGTTCAGGCGCCATGTAATAGGGCGTGCCCATGACGGTGCCGTCGCGCGTGAGAGACAGGGAGGCCTCGTCGCGTGCCTTGTGGATACCGAAGTCGAGGATTTTGACGACGGCTGGGCAGCCGACGCGTTCGGCGAGGAAGACGTTTTCGGGCTTGATGTCGCGGTGGATGATGGCCTTGTCGTGGGCCGCGACGAGGGCAGACAAGACCTGCATGATGATGTCGATGCTCTCGCGCACGGGCAGCGAGCGTTCGTTGTCGATGCGATCGGCGAGAGTGCAGCCGCGCAGCAACTCCATGACCATGTACGGACGTCCGTCGCTGAGGCGACCTACGTCGTAGACCTCGCAGATATTCGGGTGGCCTATGGAGGAGGCGGCGCGGGCCTCGCGTTGGAAGCGTTCGACAGATTCGCGGCGGCCTTTCTGGGCGCTGTGCAGGACCTTGAGGGCAACGCGCCGGCCGAGGGCGATTTGCTCGGCTTCGTAGACGGTTCCCATGCCGCCCTGACCGACGATGCCGCAGATGCGATAGCGGCCGTCGATGTCGAAGTGAGCGAATCCGATGCTCAGGGCCGGGGCATCGGAGGCATCGACGGAGAGCACGGGGGGGGCCGGGGCGGGCCCAGGAGCCGGGGAGGCGTTGGGCAGGGGTTTGCCGGTGGCGCCGCACACGGTTTCGTCCCCGAGATGGAACGATCCGCAATGAGGACAGCGAATGAAGCGGGTAACCTGCTCGCCCGAAGACATGATTCGATCTCGAATCAAGACGCTACCCGACCTTCTGCTGCGACTCAACCCGCGCCATGGGGATGGGGTCAACTCGGAGGCGAGGCTCGGGAGAGTCGGAGAGAAAGGGATACCCGAGCATGCGGCTACTCCGGGCAGCGCTTGCTTGACGTGCGAAAAGGGCGTCTGCAGGATGAGCGGACATTTGAGGGAAGGCCGAGCATGACCGACATCGGAAATCGGACCGTGGTGATCACGGGGGCAGCCAGCGGCATCGGGCGCCGGATGGCGTTGGAGCTTGCGAAACGTGGTGCGCGCATTGCGGCGTGGGATCTGGACGGCGAGAGCCTGGACAAGCTGACGGGGGAGCTTGGGGGGAGCGGGCACAGCGCGGAGGTGGTGGACGTATCGGAGCCAGAGCGCGTGCGGGAGGCGGCCGCGCGGGTGCTGGAGAAGTCGGGGCCGGTGCACGTGCTCATCAACAACGCAGGTGTAGTGAGCGGGCGGCGTCTGCTGGAGGTGAGCGACGAGCAGATACGCAAGACGTTCGCGGTGAACACGCTGGCGCTGTTCTGGACGACGCGGGCCTTTTTGCCGTCGATGGTGGAGCGCAACGCAGGCCACGTGGTGACGGTGGCCTCGGCGGCGGGGCTGATCGGGGTCAAGGGGCTGGTGGACTACAGCGCGAGCAAGTTTGCGGCGGTGGGGTTCGACGAGTCGTTGCGGATGGAGCTGGCGGACACGGCCCCTGGGGTGAGGACGACGGTGGTGTGCCCGTACTTCATCGACACGGGGATGTTCGAGGGGACGGAGACTCGATTTGCGTGGTTGCTGCCGATTCTCGAGGAGGGGAAGGTGGCGGCGAGGATCGTGCGTGCGATTGAGCGAAACGAGCGCAAGGTGGTGTTGCCGCCGGCGGTGCACTTGATCCCGCCGACGCGGGTGTTGCCGGTGCGAGCGTTCGACGCGGTGGCTGGGTTTCTGGGGGTGAATGCAGCAATGGATCACTTTCGAGGGCGCGGGGGCTCGGGCAAGGAGCGGGCGTGATGACGACGGCGGGATCGGCGGGCAGGGACTCGGGGGCGGCGTGGGATGTGAAGGGGCTGTTCGATCGGCAGATGGCGCACCGATGGGACATGGCGCGCACGACGGCGAAGGAGCGGATTGCGCGGCTGGAGCGATTGCGCAGCGCGGTGCGTGCGCACACGGCGGACATCTGCGAGGCGGCGCGAGCGGACTTCGGCAAGGCGCCTGCCGAGATGGAGATCACCGAGGTTCTTCCCACGCTCGAGGAGCTGAACCACGCGATTCGGATGTTGCCGCGGTGGATGCGGCCGAGGAAGGTGACGACGCCGTTGACGTTGGCGGGGGCGACCAGTGAGATTCGCCACGAGCCCAAGGGGGTGGTGCTCGTGCTGTCTCCGTGGAACTACCCATTCGCGCTCGCGATGAATCCCCTGGTGGCGGCGATCTCCGCAGGCAACTGCGTGATGCTGCGCCCCTCGGACAAGACCCGCAATTCGGCGCAGGCGCTGCGCACCGTGGTATCTGAAGCGCTTCCCGAGGAGGAGGCGGTGGTGTTGACCGGTGGTCGGGAGCTGGCCGACGCGCTGCTCGAGCTGCCTTTCGATCACATCTTCTTCACGGGGAGCCCGTTGGTGGGGCGGAAGGTGATGGCGAGTGCGGCCAGGAATCTCACACCGGTGACCTTGGAGCTCGGCGGCAAGTCGCCCGCGGTGGTGGACGAGACCGCAAACCTTCGAGCCTCGGCAGAGCGCATCGTGTGGGGGAAGTTCGTCAATGCGGGGCAGACCTGCATAGCGCCGGACTACGTGCTCGTGCACGAGTCGGTGGCCGAGGGGCTCGTGGCGGCGATTCGGACGGCCATCGAGGGAGCCTACGGCAAGGAGGAATCGGATCGGCTGGCGAGCGTGGACCTGTGCGGCGTAGTGGACGAGAGGTCGGTGAAGCGTCTGGCATCGGTGCTGGACGCGGCGCTCGGCGCGGGGGCGAAGCTGGCGATCGGTGGGAGTGTGGATCTCGAGCGGCGGAGGATTTCGCCGACGGTGCTCACGGAGGTGACGTTGGAGTCGCCGATCATGAGAGACGAGATCTTCGGACCGATACTTCCGGTGTTGACGTTCCGGAGCGTGGACGAGGCGACGGCGGTGATCCGGTCGAGGCCGAAGCCGCTGGCGCTCTATGTGTTCGCCGAGGCGCCGGATCGGATCGAGCGTGTGTTGCGGGCGACGTCGGCGGGCGGGACCTCGGTGAACAACGTGCTGATGCACTATGTGAATCCGAATCTTCCCTTTGGGGGTGTGGGGGAGAGCGGGATGGGGAGCTATCACGGGCGGCACGGGTTCGAGGCGTTGTCGCACGCGCGTGCGGTGCTTCGTCAGCGGATGCCGTCGGCGACGGGGTTCTTGTACCCGCCCTACGAGGGGAGAAAGCGGATGATCGCGCTGTTCCGCAGGATCGTGGGATAGCGCGGCGGGATCGGGCTACACTCCCCGTCGTGAGCTACTTCATCGATTCCAAACAGGACCATCCCGAGCGCGTGGTATTGCGCGAGTCACCGGCTTCGCGGCGCGTGATCGCGTGGCTGTTGATCCCGCTGGGGCTGGCGGGTTGCGGCGTGGGAATCCTGGGGCTGGCGGCGCAAGGGGCGGGGTTGTTGATCGGGGCGGGCCTGGCGTTCCTCTGCGCAGGAATCCTGGTGCTGACCCAGTTCCGGAACCCTCCCACCCTCACGTTCGACAACCGCGCCGGGGCGCTGCTGGTGGCGGCCGAGGCTGCGGGCACGGGGAGCGCGAGCGCGAAGCTTCCCTATGCGGAGATCGCGGGGTTCGACGTGCACCGTCGGATCGTGGCGACGGCGGGGCGGTCGCGATCGACGCAGTACACCTGCTCGATGGTGCGCAAGGACGGGGCGCGGTGGGCGCTCATGACGACGCACAACCGCGCAGATGCGGAGGCGCTGCGTGCGCGGTTGCAGGAGCGCGTGAAGTTGGGGGACGCGAAGCCGGCCGAGGTGAGCGCAGCGGAGCCCCCGTCGTTCGTGGAGGTGCTGCAGACGAGCGAGGCGACGATCCTGCGCTGGAAGAAGCGGGTGTCGATCGCCGGGAGCCTGCTCGTGATCGGCGTGATCGGAGGATTCGGGGTCATCGGATGGGGGCTGGGACCGTTCGCAGGTGCGTTCGTGTCGTGGCTGATCGTGGCGGCGGTCGGCCTGGTGGAGCTGCTGGTGATTCTCGCGACGATCGGCGGTCTGAGGACGTATCAGCGGGTGGAGCTCGGGGGTGGGATGCTGCGGTATCGGGAGGAGGGGTCGCTGCTGCCGTGGGGAGCGTTCGAAAAGCCGCTCGGGGAGATCGCGACGGCGCTGTTCCAGTTCTCGCCGGACGAGAAGGCGCCGATGCTGCTGATCATCGATCGAGCGCAGCAGGAGCAGTTGCGAGCGCTGGGCACGGAGCGCGAGCCGGATCCGATGCGGATGGCGGGGCTTCTGTTCTCTCTGCGACGCATCGGGCTGGGGGAGATGGGGCTGGACGATCTGCTGCGTCTGGAGCGCTTTCTGGAGGCCGAGATCGACAAGCGGAGGTGAGCGTGCCCGTGTCCGTCGGACGACCGCCCTTGGGCGCGTGACGGGCTGGACGCCCTTCCTTCGCATCGTGCGAGCGTCTACAATCGCGCGATGGATCGACTTCTCCCCTTCGCCCTTTGTGCCGTTGTTGCGGCCTGCTCCAGCTCCGAAGACACGAGCCAACCGGAGGCGCCGGCCTCGGATGCGGCCGCCGAGGCGACGTCTGACTCCGCGCAGGCGGACTCCGAGGCAACCGATGCGGCGGTCAGCGACTCGGAGGTTGGGGATGCCGTGGTCGAGGCGCCGGCGGAGGACGGGTCACCGGTGGAAACGGGGAATCCCTTCGAGACGTGCGAGGGAGTGTGTGCGCAGACGAGCCTGACGGTCACGCTCGGGGGGAACAAGGGGGCGTTGGATCGCGCGCAATTCGGTTTCAACGCGCCCTCGGGGGGGAGCCAGACGATTCACATGGAGGCGCACTTCGGGGGGGACACGGGGTGTCCGTCGGAGACCTCTCCCAGCCCGGACCGAACCGTTGTCTTCGGGAGCGTTCCGATACCGAGCGATACCACGCCAATCGAGGGGACACCGGTGACGCTGTTGGATTTCGACGGGAGCATCTCGTCCAACCCCTTCGATAAGGCTACGCAGGTGAAGCTGATTCCGGTTGCGGCGAAGGTGTCTCCGCCGGGCAGCGCGTTCGTGGCATTCGATGTTGACGTGGAATTTGCCGGCGGGACGCTGACGGGGCACGTGTACGCGACGCACTGCGACTCGATGGATGAGTGAGGTCCGAGCGGCTGCGACGTCCGGGCATCGGGCTCCGTCGGGACAGAGATGGAACCCGTCACGCAATCCGAGTGCACCGGCATCCTGCGACGTCACAAGGTCGGAGTCGGGTATCGAGGCGACGGGCTACTCGAAGACGGCATCGATGGAGCTGGCGACCGCGGCCCGCGCGAGCCAGCGTTCCAGCAGGGCGGGATCGGAGCAACGATCGATTCGTTCGCGAATCTCGTTGGAGAGAGGGAATCCGCGAGCCTCGAGGACGCGCGACACGCTCTGCGCGAGGCTGGTGACGCGGCCCTCGCGGAGCCCTTCGCCGCGGCCCTCGCGGAGTCCCTCATCTCTGGCCTCTCTCCGGTTCACGGCGACCTCGTGAGCCCAGAGCACCTCGCCCTCCTCTCGGGCGCGAGCCAGGTACTGAGCGTCCGGATCCTCGGAGACCTGTGCGAGCACTTTGCAGGCCTTCGTGAAGACGGGGTTTTTCATGGCGAGCTCCTCGCGATCGCGTTCGTCCACAGGGCGGAAGAACCGTGCCCAGTCTGCCAGGGCCGACTCCTGTGTCCAGTCGGAGGGCGCCATCCGTCGGAGCTTGAGCAGCTCGACGAAGTGGATCTCGATCTGGGGCGACAGGGGGACATGGTCGTGGACTTCCAGCAGCCTGAATGTGGAGTGAAAGCGAGCGGAAGGCAACTCGTCGTAGCCGAGCAGGAAGATGCCGGCACACGGAGCGAGCTCGGAGTAGAGCTGTCCGCGGACGATGGCGGAGCCGTACATCCGGGCTACGTGATAGACGGCCCGCTCGCGCATGCCGGAGATTCTGCGGGCCTGCATCTCGACGTTGATCTGGGACCGGTCCTCGAGTCGGAGGTGCAGGTCGAGCACGACGCCGCGGTCGGTGATGGAGTTCTTGTCGAGGGCAGCGTTGAGGAGGGTGACCTCGGAGATGGGAGAGGGGGGTCGCAGCACGGCGGTCAGCAAGGACACGAGCAGGTCCGTGCTGTCCGGGCGCGAGAACATGATTTTGAAGACGACATCATTGGTGGGATCGAGGAGGACGGTCATGGGACGCCTCGTGCATGGCAGGACGCGTTGGAATCGCGTGTGTTGGCGATTGTCGGCGGTTGCAGGGAGACGAACGATTCGTCGGTGACGCAGGCCTTGGGCGGACCGGAGCGAGGGTCAGATTCCGATCTTCATGCCTCGGCGACCTCGGCCTGGGGGGCGGACCGGGTGAGGAGCCGCGGGTGTGCCTCCGCGAGGGTTTCGCGGATGACGTTGGCAAGGTCGGGGCGGGTCAGCAGCGTGTCGCGCGCCTTCTCCCTCCCCTGTCCGAGGGCCTCGGTTCCGAAGGAGAAGTACGAGCCCGCCTTGTCGATGACGCCGCAGGTCATGCCGTAGTCGAGCAGATCCGAGGCGGCGTCGATGCCCGTGCCCCAACGAATCTCGAACTCGGCCTCCTGGAACGGAGGCGCCATCTTGTTCTTCACGACCTTCACCCGGGTGCGGGACCCGATCAGGTTGTCTCCTACCTTCAGGGAGCCGATGCGGCGGACGTCGAGGCGCACGCTCGCGTAGAACTTGAGCGCATTGCCGCCGGTCGTGGTCTCCGGATTGCCGAACACGACGCCGATCTTCTGGCGCAGTTGATTGATGAACATGATGGTGGTGTTGGTGCGGTGGGCGATGGCGGTGAGCTTGCGCAGGGCCTGACTCATCAGGCGCGCTTGCAGCCCCATGTGCTGGTCGCCCATCTCGCCTTCGATCTCCGCCTTCGGAGTGAGGGCTGCGACGGAGTCCACGACGACGAGGTCCACCACCTCCGAGCGCGTGAGCATCTCGGCGATGTCGAGAGCCTGCTCTCCGGTGTCGGGCTGACTGACCAGGAGCTTCTCGGTCTCGACCCCGATGGCTCGCGCGTAGTGGACGTCGAACGCGTGCTCGGCGTCGATGAACGCGCACACCCCGCCGGCCTTCTGGGCTTCCGCGATCGCGTGCAGCGTCAGCGTCGTCTTTCCGCTCGACTCGGGACCGAACACCTCCACGATGCGACCGCGTGGGTATCCGCCGATGCCGAGAGCATGGTCGATGGCGGCGGAGCCGGAGTGGATGACCGTGACCGGATCCACCTCTTCGTCGTCACCGAGCCTCATGATCGCGCCCTTTCCGAAGGCCTTCTCCACGGAGCTGACCAGTGTGCGGACTCCCCTCATCTTGTCTGCAAGATCGATCAACATGGCTTCTTCCCCTGAATTGGAACCATCGTTCCCGTTGGTGGCGCTGTGTGCGCCGGATTCACTCTCTCCGGGAGCCTCGCAGCATCCCGGCATGCACGGCATCGGAATGGGACTACGGTGAGAGCTCCTGTCGCAGGGACTCCGCGCCAGCGATCCGGTCGAGGAGCCGCGCCTGGACCGCTTCGGCGATGTGACACACGTGCACGCCGTCGCTGCCGTCGAGGTCCGCGGCAGTGCGCGCCACGCGCAACACTTTCGCGTAGGCGCGGGCCGACAGGCCGAGCTTGTCCACCGCCGCGGCGAGCAGCGCGCTGCCCGCTTCGTCGGGCGTGGCCACGCGGTCGATCTCCCGCAGCGAGAGCATCGCATTGACCGGCACGCCCACCTCCCCGCGACGGAGGCGATCGGTTTGGATGGAGCGGGCCATCACCACACGATCCCGCACGTCGGCCGAGCACTCTCCGCCGCTGGCTGCGCGCAGCGATCCGACGTCGACCGGCGGGAGCTGGACGTGCAGGTCGATGCGGTCGAGCAAGGGACCGGACAGGCGGGCGCGATAGGCGCGCACGCGATCGGCGCCACAGCGGCATCGTCCGCTGGGATCGCCGGCGTGTCCGCACGGGCAGGGATTGACCGCGGCCACGACGAGGGGACGAGCGGGAAACGTTGCGCGCCAGCGTGCTCGGGCGATCGTGAGGATTCCGTCCTCCAGCGGTTGGCGCAGCGCCTCGAGTGAGGCCCGACGGAACTCGGCGAGCTCGTCGAGGAACAGCACGCCGAGGTGAGCGAGGGAGATCTCACCGGGTCGAGGCGGGTCGCCTCCTCCGACGAGTCCTGCTTCGCTCACCGTGTGATGAGGGGCGCGGAAGGGCCGAATCGCGAGCAGACCGGAGTCGGCCGGGAGGATTCCTGCGACCGAGTGGACGACGCTGACCTCGAGGGCTTCCTCGTGGGCGAGGGGCGGAAGGATCCCGGGCAGGCGTCGTGCGAGCATGGTCTTGCCACCGCCCGGCGGGCCGATCATGAGCAAGTGATGGGATCCAGCGGCGGCGAGCTCCAGGGCGCGCCGGGCCGCGTGCTGACCTTTGACGTCGGAGAGGTCCGCGCCGGGCAGGAAGCACGGGGAGAAAGCCTTCTTGTTCGCCAGCGGCAGAGGGGTCTTGCCTCGCAGGTGTTGGCGCACCTGATCGAGGGAAGAGGCGACGCGGACCTCGATGCCCTCGACGGAGGCGGCTTCTGCGCCATTGGCTTCGGGGACGATGGCGCACGGGATCTTTGCGCGTCGCGCACCGAGCAGTTGGGGAAGCACGCCGCGAACAGGTCGAACGGCGCCCGTGAGGGAGAGCTCGCCGAGCACCAGGGTGGATGCGAGGGAATCGGGGGGAACCTCGCCGATGGCGGCGAGGGTGGCGAGAGCGAGTGCGAGGTCGAAGGCTCCGCCGGTCTTCTTCAGATCTGCGGGGGCCAGATTGGCGACGACGACATACTCGCCGAGGTCGATGCCGAGCTGGAAGAGGGCGGAGCGGACGCGGACGCGGGATTCGCGGACGGAGGCTTCGGCGAGGCCGACGAGGATGAAGCCGTTGGGGCCTCGAGCCGATTCGACCTCGACGCGAACGGGCCAGGCATCGAGTCCGACGAGGGCAGCAGCGTGAGCGGTGGCGAGCATGCGGGGGTGTAGAGCAGCCGCCGTGCCACGTCGGAATCCTCGGAGTTTCTCGGGAGAAGCGAAGAGAACCGCCGGATCGGGGGTGGCGGAACAGGGGTGCAATTCCGCCAGACGGAAGCGAATCGAGGCAAGAATGCCGATGGATTCGTCAAGTGGCGGGCCGCCAGGGAGAAGTGGCGGCCGCCAGAATCGAGGGGTGGGGTCATCGGACGCGCCGCGTCAGCGCGAGCAGGGGAGCGGGAAGGTGCCGTGGGGGCTCGAGATGGGTGACTTCTCCGCAGCGCGAACGGTGCCCCCCTTCTTGCGAAGGTGATCGACCAGAGCGTCGCGGATCGTACGTCCCTCCTCATAGCGGAAGGCTTCCGGTGGAATGCCCGCCTCGGAGAGCTTCGGAGTGGTGGCGAGATAGTCGCTGGTGAGGAGCACGACGGATTCGTCGTCGCGGAGGGGACGATCGCCGAGGAGCAGGTCGGCCTCGATCCCCTGATTGCCGCACTTCGCCACGACGCGGACGCCGGCGACGGAGAAGCCGCGTCCTCCCCGCAGTCCGCGTACAAACAGCTTGCGCAGGGATGCGACCTTGACGGTCGCCGAAGCGAATCGGTTGTCGAACGGGAGGGTTTCGAAGAAAGCGCCGTAGGTGAGCGGGCCTTCGGGGAGATCCTTGCGGACGCCGCCGATGTTGACGTAGGCGACCTGTGCGGAGGGGCGGGCCTCGAGCATCCAGGAGGCGATCTGGTCGCCGAGCGGAGACGACGGCGAGCCGCGGCTCTTCAAGCGCGCAGTCAGGGTGACGCCCACGGGTTGCCGGCTCTTCGCAGTTGCGGTGGCGAGGTCCTGCGCCACGGCGGCTCGTGCTTGCGGGGTCGGCACGACCGGCGCCCCCTCGTAGTCGTCGGTGGTGCACTTGCCGGATTCGTCGTCGTCGCGCTCCTCGCACATCGCGTGCGGAGGATGGATTTGCGCGACGCGGACCTCGCCCGAGGCGGGGTTCACGTACAGGTCCACACGGCCGAAGGCCGCGCCGTTGGCCTTGGACTGGATGACGGGGATGCCGTTGACGCGGTGGGCGATCGCGCGGTGCGTGTGGCCTCCGACGATGACGTCGACGAGCTTCGGATCGATGGAGCGGGCGACGCTGGAGGTCTCCTGGTCGGGCATGCAGGAGGAGAGGTCATCGGGGTTGTCGAAGCTCCAGCAGCCGCCGCCGGCATGGGCGGCGACGACAACGACCTTGGCGCCCTGCTGGCGGAGGGAGCGGGCCTGAGCCGTGATGGCCTCCTCGAGGGGGCCGATCTTCAGGTCGCCGACGTTGGCGGCGTTGGTGCTCTTGAGGGTGTCGATGGTGGTGACGCCGACGATGCCGACCTTGACGCCTGCGACGTCGATCAGAGTGGAGGGGGTGACGCCGGGCCACTGGATGGGATAGCCGGTGTCTTTGACGAAGAGGTTGGCGTTGAGCACGGGGAAGCGAGCGAGCTTCACGGCGGCGAGGAGCGCGCCTCTGGGGTCGTCGGACGGAGACGAGGGGATGGCGGCGGGGCCGACGGGTCCGTAATCGAACTCGTGGTTGCCGATGGCGGCGGCGTGGTAGCCGATCGCGTTGTACAGGCGGATGACAGCAGCGCCTTCGGTTTCGTTGGCGGCGATGGTGCCTTGGAACATGTCGCCGGCGTCGACGAGCACGACACCGCCATCGCGACTGCGCGTCTTGCGGAGGTTCTCGACGTAGCCGCTGAAGGCGACGCCGCGCTCGAGGTGTCCGTGCAGATCGCTGGTGCCGACGATGCTCAGGACGATCGAGCCCGGTGGGGGATGAGCGATGAAGGGGGGCGTCCTGGGGGAGGTGTTGCACGCAGCGCAGAGCGCAGCGAAAGCGACCAGGAGCGGAGTTGTGCGCATGATCCGCAAGCTACAGCGGTTCGATCCGTCATGGAACACGGGACACAGGGGGACGCGCGAGGCGGAGCGTTGCAGCATCGCCCCTTGCCGCTTGGGCGATCGCACAGTATCCACAGAGAGCCCGTTCGGCAGTCCCGATTGCCGGGGAAGGATTTCCTCCCATGATCAGCTTCATCGTCAACGATCGCGCGGTGCGCACGGACCGACATCCGGGCCTGGTTCTGCTGGAGTATATTCGCGACGTCGCCTGCTTTTCGGGCACGAAGGAAGCGTGTCGCGAAGGCGAATGCGGGGCGTGCACGGTGCTGGTGGGAAGACCCCAGGAGGACGGGACCGTCGCGTACAAGGCGTGCGCGTCGTGTCTGCTGCCGATCGGCGACGTGGAGGGGTGCCACGTCGTGACGGTGGAGGGGCTGAGTGGCCGGGAGTTGACGCTGGTGCAGCAGCTCATCGTGGAACACAGCGCATCGCAGTGCGGGTTCTGCACGCCGGGGATCGTGCTGTCGCTCACCGGGTTCACCCTGACGAGCCCGGGGCTGTCGTACGACGACGCGATTCGTGCGCTGGACGGCAATATCTGCCGTTGCACGGGGTACGTAGCGATTCGCAACGCGGCGCGGGCGTTGAGCGAGCGGTTGGCGGGGATCGACGGGTCGCCGTCGGGGCGTCTGGCGGCGCTGATCGAGGCGGGGGTGCTTCCGGAGTACTTCCGAGGGATACCGGGACGGCTCGCGGGGCTGCACGCGGAGCCTGTGACGGGAGGCGAGGACGGCGTGGTGGTGGCGGGCGGCACGGATCTGTTCGTGCAGCGACCGGAGCAGTTGATGGGCCGCGAGCTCCACTTCCTGTCGCGGCGTCGGGAGCTGGACTACGTGCGTGAGGACGGCGCGGTGCTGCGCGTGGGCGGGGCAGTGACGATCGAGGACTTCCGACGGCACGAAGCTGTGGGGCGGCATTTCCCGGGGCTGCCTGGGGATCTGCTGCTGCACTCCTCGACGATTCTGCGCAACAAGGCGACGCTGGCGGGCAACGTGGTGAATGCCTCGCCGATTGGCGACGTGACGATCATCCTGTTGGCGCTGGACGCCCGTCTGGTGATCGGGAGGGGCGACGGTGCGACGCGGGAGGTTGCGCTCGATCGGTTCTTCCTTGGGTACAAGAAGGTCGATCTGGCGTGCGGCGAGATAGTGCGTCAGATCGTGATTCCGCTGCTGCCTGTGGGAGCCCACTATCACTTCGAGAAGGTATCGAACCGCAAGATTCTCGACATTGCGGCGGTGAACTCGGCGCTTCGGATGACGAAGAACGCGGAGGGGGAGGTCATCGACCTGAGGATATCGGCGGGGGGTGTGGGGCCGGTGCCGTTGATGATTGGCGGGCTGGAGGGGTTCCGCGGGCGAGGGGTGGATGCGGCGATGGTGGAAGGGATTGTGAAGGCGGCGATGGGAGCGGCGACACCGATCGACGACATTCGGGGCTCGGCGGCGTACAAGAGGCTGCTGCTGGGTCAGCTCGTGCGTGCGCACTTCTCTGCGGCGGCGGAGGTGGTCCGATGAGAAACGACGACATGCTGATGCACGTGCGCGGCACGTCCCAGTTCGTGGACGATCTTCCGACGCCCGCGGGGTGCCTGCACGCGGCGCTGTTCACCTCGCCGGTGGCGCGGGGGCGGATCCGTTCGCTGGATGTGTCGAAGGCCGCCGCAGCGGCAGGGGTGGTGGCGGTCTACACGCACGGCGATGTCCCCGGACTCAACCAGGTGGGGCACATTCTGAAGGATCAGCCGTTGCTGGCCGTAGATGCGGTGGAGTACATCGGGCAGCCGATTGCGCTGGTGGTGGCGGAGACGCAGCGGGCGGCGTTGCGGGCAGTCCGGCTCATCGAGGCGGACATCGAACGGCTCGAGGCGGTGTTCGATCCGCGCGAGGCGGCGTCGAGAGGGATGCTGCACGGAAAGAAGCGGGTGCTGGTGAACGGCGATCCGGAGGCGGCGTTTGCGCGGTGCAAGCATGTGGTGCAAGGTCGGCTCTCGAGCGGGCCGCAGGAGCACTTCTACTTCGAGACGCAGCGGGCGTTGGCGATGCCCTCCGAGCACGGCACGATGAAGGTGTACGCGAGCTCGCAGGCTCCCGGGGCGTTTCACCACCACATTGCCGAGGTGCTGGGAATACCCATGCACAAGGTCGAGCTCGACATCCGGCGGCTCGGGGGAGGATTCGGAGGGAAGGAATCGACGGCGGTGTGGGTGGTAGCGCCGGCGATGGCGGCGTACCTGCTGCAGCGTCCGGTGAAGCTGGTACTGCGTCGCAACGAGGACATCGCGACCACGGGCAAGCGCCACGCCTACGAGTACGACTACAAGATCGGCCTCGACGAGCAGGGGCGGATCGAGGCCTTCGAGGTGGTTCTGTACCAGCACGCGGGCGCCTGCGCGGACATCTCACCGGCGGTGCTGGGACGAGCGTTCCTGCACGTCTCCGGGTCGTATCGAATCCCCAACATCCGCGTCACGGGGTTGAACTGCCGCACGAACATTCCGCCGAACAACGCATTCCGGGGCTTCGGCGTGCCCCAGGGAACATTCGTCATCGAAGCAGCGATCGCCCGAGCGGCGGAGGTGGTGGGCATGGGGGCGACGGCCCTCAAGCGCAAGAACCTCCTGCAGGACGGCGACACGCTGCCCTATGGAATGAAGCTGGAGACGGCGAATGCGACTCGATGCTGGGAGAAGCTCGACCAGCAGGTCGATCTGGCGAAGCGGGAGGCGGCGGTCGAGGCGTACAATCGCACGCACGGGGACACGAAGCGAGGGATGGCGGTGTTGCCGGTCTGCTTCGGGATCTCGTTTGCGCAGACGGCACTGAACCAGGCGAGCTCGCTGGTGAACATCTACGTGGACGGCAGCGTGTCGGTGAGCACGGGCGCGGTGGAGATGGGGCAGGGGGTCAACACGAAGATCCAGCTCATCGCGGCGAAGACGCTGGGCATCGGAGCGCAGCGGGTTCGGGTGGACAGCACGAACACGTCGCGGATTCCGAATGCCTCGCCGACGTCGGCAAGCACGGGCGCGGACCTGAACGGAATGGCCACGAAGACCGCGTGCGAGGCGCTGCTGGCGCGGCTGCGTCGGTTTGCGGCGCAGCACCTCGGGCAGGCCGATCCGAAGGCGATTTCGATTCGCGATGACGGGATCTACGTGGGAGAGCAGAGGGCCGAGCTCACGTGGGAGAAGCTGGTGGCGGCGGCTCAATGGGCGCGGGTCGACCTGTCGGAGCACGCGTTCTACGCTACGCCGGACCTGCACTACGATCTCGGTACGGAGCGAGGGAGGCCTTTTGCCTACTACAGCTATGGGACGTCGCTCACCGAGGTGCTGCTCGACTGCGTGCGGGGGACGTACACGATCGAGTCCATCGACGTCGTGCAGGACGTGGGGCAGACGCTGTGCGAGGCGGTGGATCGGGGGCAGATCGAGGGCGCGGTCATCCAGGGGGTGGGGTGGGCGACTCTCGAGCAGATTCGATATGGTTCAGACGGCCGGGTGCTGACGGGCGCCAATGCGTACAAGATCCCGGACATCCAGTACTGTCCGAATCGATTCGAGGTCACGTTGCTGCCGGATTCGCACAACCCCTACGCGGTGTGCAACTCGAAGGCCATCGGCGAGCCGCCCTTCGTGCACGGCCTGGGCGCCTACTTCGCGGTGCTGCACGCCCTGCGAAGCGTCCGCGCCGACAAGGAGCTGCCGTCTCTTCCCGTGACTCCGGAGAAGACATTCATGTACCTGCACGAGCCCGTGAGCGACCGCCCGTAGGTCGCGCTGGGGGCGGACTCAGCGCACGAAATACCACCGTTCGAGGTCGGCGCCGAACCGCTGCGAGGGACTCCCGTCCCAGCCGCGCAGGGCGGGGTCTGCCACGATTCTCTCGAGGAGGAACAACAGGGGGAGCACCGGGAGCCGTTCGGAGAAAGCCATCCAGAGCTCCTGCTTGAGCTGGGCGCGACGCTGCGGGTCGATGGCGCGCTCCTCCCGATCGAGCAGCGATGCGGTCCAATCGTCGAACCCCGAATGGCGCGCGGACCGATCGTAGTCGGCGCCGAGGGCGGGGAGGTTGAAGTGGGCGGCGACGTCGTCGGGGCCGGCGTCGCGCAGGGAGTAGAGCACGAGCCCGCCGTGGTGTCCGTTGCGTCGCAGATCCGAGACGCGATCGACCTGCTTCAGGGCGATGTCGAGACCGGCGGCGGCGAGGTACTCGCGGACGCGGCGAGCGAGCCGGACATCGACGGGCCAGGAGCCGTGGAACAGGGGGAAGGACGCGCCGGCGAGGCCGAGGCGGGCGAGGGTGGAGGCGGCGCGTCGAGGGTCGAAGGGCCAGGTTCGCAGGACACCGGCGTCGAGGCCCAGCACCGGGCTGTGGGCGACCAGATCGATCCGTCCGAAGATCTCGCGGGAGAGCGTGACGCGGTCGATGGCGCCGAGCAGGGCCTGGCGGACTTCGATCGAAGCGAGTCGAGGGTGGGAGAGATCGGGCTGCAGGAGCACGTATTGGGGGGACGGGCGGAGGTGGACCGCATCGGGGCGGCGGGCTTTGAGCTCCTCGGCCTGTTCGGGGGTGATGGCGTTGGGGACGAGCATGTCGAGCTCGCCGCGTTCGAACTGCTCGAGCAGGCGGGCGTTGTCCTGGACGCAGCGCAGCTCGATGCGTTGGATGGAGGGCGGGAGGCCGGCGAAGTGCGGGTTGGCCTCGGCGATCATGTGCTCGCCGATGCGGAAGTCGGCGATTCGATACGGGCCCAATCCGGGGGTTGGGTGGGTCTTGCGGAACTCCAACGCAGCTTCGCGTCCGCCGGACGCGATCAACGGCTCGAACAGGGGAGCCGGGAAGGGCTCGAAACTCCCGACGGCCTGGGCGAAGTGATCGGACCAGACGAAGAGGGCCGAGTCGTCGCCGTCCCTGCGCGCCTCCAGGACCTGGGGTCTCGGGAGCAACCGTTGGGACATCACCAGATCGTCGGCGCCGAGGGGGGAGCCGTCGGACCACTTCAGACCCGGCACGACCTCCCAGCGCACCTCGAATCTGCCACCGGGGAGGATGCGCGCCGCGCCGTTTTCGAGCGTTGGAATACCACGCACGAAGCTGGCTTTCCGGCGCCCGTCGGGACCCGATTCGACCGCGGACCAGAACAGGGCCGGCGCGAGGTGAGACGAGGGAATGCTGGTGAGGAACGTCGTGCCGACGCGCAGGCGCTGGCGGCTGGAGGGGGGCGGGGGAGGCGCCTGGACAATGCTGGAGTCGACGGGAGCCTGCGATGGATTGCGGACACGGATCCATCGGTTTCCGATGAAGGCGGCGCCACCGAGGAGACCGGCGGCGCCCAGGGCGGCAGCGAGCTGTCTGCGGGTGAGCTTCAGAGTGTCGGACGCAGGCGCTGGAGGCGGGGAGGAAGGGGGAGGCGGGGTGGAGGGCGGGGCGGCCCCTGGGCGGACGAGCTTCGTGGTGGGCTCGCAGGACAGCGGATCCGTGGTTGGGATATCGGGGAGGGTCGCGCCCGAGCGGTCCACGACTTCGACCGGTATTTGCGCCGGGAGCGTGAGGTCACCGGGCCAAGATCCCCGGGTCTTGAGCAGGGCGTGGATGTGTGCGACTTCTGCGGCACAGACGGTGGTGAGGAACGAGGCGACGCGGGAGGGCTGCAAGAGCATGCCGGACGTGGCGGCAGCATCGCGCAAGGCGTGCTCGAAGTCGGCGGCGTTGGGGAAGCGATGGGTCGGCTCGCGCTGCAGGGCGCGGTCGATTGCGGCAGCGAGGGCGGGAGGCAGATCGGGACGGACGGCGCCTGCGGACGGTATTGGGTCCTGCAGCACGCGGTGCAGGGTTCGCACGGGGTGATCGGAGCGGAAGAGGCGTTGTCCGTTGAGGAGCTCCCAGGCGACGATACCGAGGGAGAAGATGTCGGAGCGTCGGTCGACGGGCTCGCCGTTGGCCTGCTCGGGCGAGAAGTAGGCGAGCTTGCCGCGCATCTGATCGCGGGTGGATTCGACGGAAGTGTCGAGGGCGCGAGCGATGCCGAAGTCCGCTACACGCGCGATACCGTCCTCACCGACAAGGATATTCTGGGGCGAGACGTCGCGGTGGACGATGCCGAGCGGGGAGCCATCGCGGGCAGTGGCCTCATGAGCGTCGTGCAGACCGCGGCAGGCATCGGCGAGGATGCTGTTGGCGACGTCCGCGGGGACCATGAGACCGAGGCGGGCGGCGCCGGCTGCGAGCTGAGCGACACTCGCGCCGATGACGAGGTCCATCACGAGGTAGGGGGTGCCGTCGTCATCGCGGCCGAGGTCGAGGGTTTGTACGACATGGGCGCTGCGGATTCGGGCCGCGAGACGCGCTTCCTGGAGGAAGAGCTGGACGAACTGCTCGTCGGCGGCGAGAGCTTCGGCGAGGTGTTTGACGGCAACGACGCGTTCGAACCCGGCTTCGCCTTTGACGCACCCGGCAAAGACCTCGGCCATGCCACCGGACGCGACGCGTCCGAGGATGCGATAGCGTCCGAATGACGCGGTGCCGACCGAGGGACTTTTCACGGCAGGAGGCTAACATCGGGGTCGGTGGGGTACAACGGGCTGGGGTCGTGCGGATCGCGAGGAAGGCGAAGGAGAGCACCCAATCCGATTGCGCGAGGGGGGACGCGGGAAGAGAATGCGGTCATGAGAGATTGCCCCGGACGGTTCGGACTGCGGAGTTGGATTGTGCTGGTTGCGTGCGCGAGTGCTGTGTTCGGAATCGGGTGCAAGGAGAAGGAGCCGACGACTCCGGAGGAGGTTGCCAATCCGATGGTTCGGATACCGGGCGGGAAGTTCCTAATGGGATCCGAGGATGGGGCGTCCGACGAGATGCCGGCGCACGAGGTCGAGGTGGCGAGCTTCGAGCTGGACCAGGGAGAGGTCACGGCGAGGCAGTACCTGGCCTGTGTGCGAGCGGGGAAGTGCGCGCAGACGCACTACAGATCGCGCTGTGAGCCGCTGCATCGCGAGGGGGCGAAGGAGGGCGAGCGAGGCGACGAGCGTCGGGCGATGACGTGCGTGGAAGCGAGTCAGGCGGAGGCTTTTTGCCGTTGGATGGGGAAGCGGCTGCCGACGGAGGAAGAGTGGGAGTATGCAGCGCGGGGAATGGACGGGCGGAAGTACCCGTGGGGGAACGAGGACCCGGTCGATCCGACGTGCTGGAAGAACGGGCGCAGGCCACCGGGGGCGTGTCCGGCGGTGATCCTTCCCTCGGAGGGATTGCACGGATTGCGCGACATGGGAGGCAATGTGACAGAGTGGACGTCGTCTGGGCATTCGGCGGAATACGGCAAGCCGCAGAGGTCAGACTTCCGGGTCGCGCGCGGGGGGAGCCGGGCGAGCCAGAGCTTTCGCGAGCTGCGCGCGACGTATCGAAACGCCCTGGAGCCGAAGCAGTCGGGAGGCTGGCTCGGTATCCGCTGCGCGCGGTGAGGGACGGCAAATCACGCGGAGTGCTGCGAAGGCCGCGCGGATGAGGCCCTGTCGCCGGTGATCCTGGAGCAGCGCGGCGAGCTGCGATCACCGTCGCGGCGCACGACGCGATCGCAGAGGCGTGCGTCGTTCGGCCGTGACGTATTCCACGCAGGCGCCGCGCTGGTTCGGTGGACAGCCTATGCGAACGTGGAAGTGATCGTCGTGGGAGAGGGCGTCGGGGGGCTGCCGCAGCGTGACCTGGGCGCGCGCGAGGAGGGACGACGACGCGCGGCTCGCGCGGGCGAAGGCCAGGAGTCGGTCTCGCAGGTGCGAGGCGATGAAGATCGCGGTGACCCGTGCCTCCCGGTCGTTCAGCCACAGCTCGACCAGGGCCCAGTTGCGCGCGTCGTCGAACCGCAGGCCCCCGCGGGTGCGTCCGCTCTCGTCGACCGCGAGGAACTGCGCCGGATCGCGCGGGCGTCCGTCCTCGCCCTGGAGGTAGAAGACGACATCGACGTCGCGGCCGCTCTCGTGGGAGCGGTGGCGCAGGACATCGCCGCCGGAGCGGCGGGAAAGATCGCCGACGCGCAGGACAGAGCCGGGGAAACGCGCGGCGATCGTGTCGGCGCTGCGATGGAGCATGCCGACGAGTTGAGGGAGGCCGAATCGTGCGGTGTGACCCGGCAGGACGTGCAATGCGCTGGAGGAGAACAGCTCCAGGCCGTCGGCGAGGAAACCCTCGTTGGGAGAACCGATGCTGCGCGGCTGGTTCGCGGCGATGCCGGGCCTGCCGGCGTGGGAATCGACCACGCGCCTGGGCTGTGCCGACGCACGCGCGGCGAGGGAGAGGACTCCCGCGAGGGCGATGCAGAGGGTGGGCAGGCGCTTCACGGGGACGATGATCCACGGGGGGGAGCGCGGGGCCAAGTTAGGGGGCTTGGCGGGGTTGCCCGCGGGCCCGGATCGACCACAATGGGCACGATGACTCAGCCCGAATCCGGATGCCTCGTCTGCGGAAGCGAACTCGAATACGCCCACTCGGCGAGCAGCGTGACCTGCGCTCTGTGCGGCGCCTCCGCCCAGAGCGAGGTAGCCTGCACCCGAGGCCACTTCGTGTGCGACGCGTGCCATCGTGCGCCTGCCTTCGATGTCATCGAGCGGACGTGTTCCTGCTCGACCAGCCTCGACCCGGTGGCGATGGCGCAAGCGATCATGCGGGCGCCGTCGGTCAAGATGCACGGTCCGGAGCACCACTACCTGGTGCCGGCGGTGCTGCTGAGTGCGATGCTCGAGGCGAAGGGGAAGCGGGAGGCGAAACCGGTGGCGCTGAAGGAGGCGCGCAGACGGGCGGAGATGGTGCCAGGCGGCTACTGCGGCACCCACGGCAGCTGCGGCGCGGCTGTGGGGACGGGCATCTTCGCCAGCGTGGCGTTCGGAGCCACGCCCTTGACCACGCAGTCCTGGGGATGGGCCAACGAGCTTACCGCGCGCAGTCTCCTGCGGATTGCGATCCAAGGGGGACCGCGGTGCTGCAAGCGGGACACGTTCCTCGCCCTGATCGAGGCGGTCTCGTTCCTCGGCGAGAAGACGGGCATTCAGCTTGCGCGCCTGGAGGCGATCACCTGCGAGTTCTTCGAGCGCAATCGGCAGTGCACACGAGGGCAGTGTCCGTTCTTTCCTGGCGGCAAGGGCTGAGTGCGCCGGTTCCGTCGGACTCGCCCGACCCGTTGAATGCGGCTGAGGGCGTCGCGCCCGCGATCAAGGCCCCTGCTCGGCGTTGACGAGCACGGCCCCGGGGGTGTTGGGGAAGACCTGACGCACACGCGCGAAGTCGATCCTCAAGCGGGAGCCCGCGTAGGCGCTGAAGCGGACCTGCATGGGGGTATTGAAGGCGTTGGTCACGGTGAGAGAATCCACGTCGGCGAAGTCCCGCAGGAACCGGTGCGTGGTGGGGAATCGCTCGATCGAATAGTAGTGACCGTTGGGGGAATCGACGGCAAAGGCGTTGCCCACCAAGTTTCCCGAGGAGGAGTAGAACTCGGGGACGAGGCCGCTGGGTGTGCGGCTGATCCACAGGCTCCAGGGGGCGGTGTTGACGAAATCGTTCTCTCGCTGGAATCCACCGCAGAACCACTGGGAGTTGTTCACCACCGGCGCTTCGACAGCCATCCAGAAGTCGACCGCATAGCGGACTCCCCACGTAGCCCCGGCCGACCGGATCGATCCGCCGGCGTTCGTTCCGTTGAGGATCACAGCGCCGTTGGAGAAGTTGACATTGCCCTCCTGCGCCCAGGCGCTGCTCGAGGCATCGAAGGGCGCGAACATGTCGAACACGCCGGTGTTGGCGACGATCGGGGGCGGAGAGGGGTTGTCCAGGTACAGGAACGTGTCCGAGTCCTTGGCGCCGGCGGCGATCGCCTTCTGGTTCCTGAACCAGACGATCTGCTTGGCGCCGACGACATCGACGTGGCGAGCGACGTTGGTCCAGGTCTTCGCGCCGGCATCCCACCGAACGATGCGCCAGGCGTCGAAGGGCGGAGGGGCGTTGTCGAGTGCAGCGGTTTCGACGGGCAGAGGGATCTGATAGCCCACGGGCAGCTCGATCGAGGCGTTGTTGGTGATTTCGATGCGCCAGCGAGCGTGGAAGGAGGCATTCCACCAGGGGGGATCGTAGACGACGCCGGCATCGGAGCCGCCTTGCCCCGCGGCGCCGCCTTCGCCTGCCGCGCCGCCCTGGCCCGCGGCACCGCCCTGACCCGCGGCGCCGCCTTCGCCTGCCGCGCCGCCCTGACCCGCGGCACCGCCCTGACCCG
>CAYMUE010000063.1:14018-31756 GCA_964393505.1 uncultured Polyangiaceae bacterium | reverse complement strand
CCCGCCGCTCCCACCGCCACCGCCGCCCGAATCCCCTCACCGAGGCGCGCGAGGAGCGGCCGGGCCAGGACGAACGACGCCGTGCCCGAACCCAGGTGCGATCGGGGGATGTCGTTCACCGCCAACTTCGGTCTCGGAAGACTCCCCCGAAGCCCGCCAGGGCTTCTGCACGCGCAGCCGACGGTTCTCAACCGTCGGCGACTCGCGCAATACGCACGCCCGCCCGATCGGGTGGTCGGACGCATGACATGCACCGGGCCGCCTCTTGGGCCGTGGGCGTGGATCCCGATCCCGACGAGCGCGACCCGCCGACGGAGTGGGACCTCGTGGATCCTCCGGCTCCGGAGACGAGAACGAGGAGCCGAGGAGATCGAGCCCGACTGTGCTGCGACGGACACAGCCGCGCGGTGGTGCAGGGGAAGGGGCGGGGAAGTCCGCTCGAGCAGTCCGGGACTTCGCTGGTTCACCACAGTCCTGGGTTTGCTGATTTGACACACATCGTTCACTCTGGTATCGGAAGAGCCAGACAGTCCAGCCATTGCGGACCGAAGTCAGGGCGCGTGGCGCCGAAGCTCCAAGCCGGAGAACGGGAGGACAAGATGAAGACGGAGATTGCAGCAAGGTTCACGATCAGCGCGGCTGCAGCCCTGCTCGCATCCTGGTCGCCGTCGGCGCACGCGCTGACTTTCGAGCGATCGATCAGCGCATTCTACTGCTCCGTCAACGGCGCCGACATGTCGTGGGGCTCGTATCGGGTGCAGAACTCGACCTCCACCACGATGTCCCTGAGCTGCGGCATTCCCAGCGACACCAGCCTGCTCCAGAAGGACATCTCGAGCCTCAACGTCGTCGGGTCCCAGTGCGCGGCAAACAAGGTCACTGCCTACGCCTGCCTCTCCTACTACGCGGGGGGCTCGCCCGCAGGCGCGTGCGGGACGGCAGGCTCTTCGTCCACCGCCGGATACTACGACATCACCCCGAGTGTTTCGGCGTGGAGTGCGAGCACCAACTCCAAGGACATGCCCTACGTCGTGATCTACCTCGACGGCGTCTGTCCGGGAGAGTTCCCTACCTACAACAGCGTCTATGGGATGTACGTGAAGAAGAACTGACGAGACGGAGTCGTTGCCGTGGGATCGAGAGCGTTGTCATGGGTTCTTCCGGTGGTTGCCGGGGTCGCTTCCGGTCTGGTCGGTGCGATGGTGTTCTCGCCGCGGGCCGTCTCGACGACCCAGCCCCAGGCCCTGATGCCGACCCAGCCGCCAATTGTCCGGACGGTGTACCTCTCCCCCGCCGGGACTCATTCCGAGCCGAACCCGACAGCGGCGACTCTTCCGGCTTCGGATCGGAATCCCGATCCTTCTGTCGAGGCCCCCGCGGGCCCCGAAGACGACGCCAGGCTGCGCTCGGAGAGGGTTGTGCGGCATCAGAACGCGATCGCAGCGCATCGGCAGCAGGGCCGGGATTCTCGCTGGGCGCGCGCGAGCGAGGCATCCCTCCGCGGAGACCTGGAGACCCTGTCCGCCGCGGCTCGGTTCGAAATCGAGGAGGTCGATTGCCGGTCCACGAGCTGCATCTCCACCGTTCGTTGGCCGAATCACTCGGTGGCGCTGGCGCTGTGGCCGGAGCTCCTTCACGCCAACTATCATCTGGGATGCGCACGGAAAATCACCCTGCCCGAGCCCGCTGACGTCTCGCAGCCGTATCACGCAACCATGGTGTTCAACTGCGAATCCCCGAGGAGCGACGTCCGATGAACCATCTGAGCCCTCCCCGTCCCCGCCTGCGCGGAGTCCGCGCACGAACCGGCCTTCGCACCCCCGGCTCCGGAATCTTGCCTCTCCTCGCGGTGGGCATTCTTGCGGCCTGCGGCGGAAAGGTTCAGGTCGAGGAGCTGCAAGCGGTAGCTGGCTCGGCCCCGGACGCAGCCGCCGATGCTCCCGTCGTGAGCGACACCGGTGTGGGCGGCAGCGCCGGAGCTGGGGGCTCAGGGGGATACGCCGGAATGGCTGGCTCGGGTGGTTCCGGCGGCACGGCGGGCGCATGCGCCTCCTGCGGCCCGCTCGAGCAGTGCTGGCAAGATCATCGCTGCGTCGCAAAGCTCGTCCCCCTCCCCCAGGGCTACGCCATCGACGCAACCGAGGTCACCCGCGGGCAGTACGCCGCCTGGCTGGCCACCGATCCATCGACGGACGGTCAGGACGCGTGGTGCGGCTGGAACACCTCGTTTCTCCCAACCTCCAGTGCACCGAAGAAGGGTTGCGTGGCCGAGGCGTGGCCCCCGGCCTCGGACATGCTGCAGCATCCGATGGGGTGCGTGGACTGGTGCGACGCCCAGGCGTACTGCAGGGGAGTCGGGAAGCGGCTGTGCGGAGCGATCGGCGGCGGCGCCAATCCTTTGGATGCGTGGGCCGATCCTGCTGCAAGCCAGTGGTTCAATGCGTGCAGCTCCGGTGGACTCCACAACTACCCCTACGGCGGGAATCCGGACCTGGGGGAGACCGACGGTTACGAGCCGGAGACTTGCGGCACCGCCGATCCCGCCGCATACGCTCTCTTGCCTGTGGGATCGTTCCCCGGGTGCGTCTCGCACGAGCCAGGCTACGAGGGAGTCTATGATCTGAGCGGCAATGTATGGGAATGGGAGGACTCGTGTACGGGACCGACCGACCAGTACGACTCCTGCCGCGCTCGCGGGGGGGCAGCCGGAGATAACGCAGAGCGACTGCGTTGCGCGGAAGATATCTATGCGATCCAGTTCCGGCTGTTCCTGCATGTCGGTCTCGGATTCCGCTGCTGCGCACCGTGAAGGTGCCAGCCCGACGTACTGGATTCGAGCCCGGTTGGCGTACGCAAGCGTTCAGCGGGCGCAACCACCTGAAGTCCCCGAACCACCCTGGCTCGAGGGGGGCCTGACGTGGCGCCTCGACCGTGCGGTAT
This sequence comes from uncultured Polyangiaceae bacterium, assembly GCA_964393505.1. GTDB lineage: Bacteria > Myxococcota_A > Polyangia > Polyangiales > Polyangiaceae > JACRCQ01. The sequence continues at coordinate 28,816 of CAYMUE010000063.1, read as the reverse complement.
TCGCCGACGAGGGGCTGCGGGTGGAGCTTGCGCGGGCGCGGTTGACGGGACGCGTGCTCACAGTGCTGTTCGAGTGGCTCCGTGCGGTGGCTCTTCCCGAGGATCATGCCCCGTTCCTCCCATCGGCCCAGTACCCCGCACCCGAGAGGCCAGGCCCAGGATGGAGTGCGAAACGCTCAGAGGGATCGATCGCGGGGCTACTTCGCCACGCAGGAGACGACCTCGGAGCAGGAGGGTTTCCGCGAGCAGGCCAGCGTGAAGGTCGAGGGCTTCATCTGGCACTCACGCCCCATCTCCTTGGCGTCCTGCCCCTTCTCTCGCAGGTAGCAGATCCCGATCCTGTGACACTGGCTCTCCACCGACTTGTCCAGCTTCGCGCGGGACTCCGCCTCGAGAGCGGCGCGGCTCGCGAACAGCACCTTGCTCCCCATCCGGTCCACCTTCTGATCGCCCTTGCCGCAATAGACCCACGGCCTCGCCGTCGGCGTCACGAACCGATACATCGCCGCCAGCTTGTTGCACGTCGCGCCGTCGGAGCACCGCGCCCACAATGCGTAGTTGTCCTCGCCGTGCTTCCCCTCCAGAATCGCAATCTGCATCGGCCCAGAAGGCTGCCCTCCCACCAACATGAACCGAGGGTCGGAATACAACGCCTGCACGAACCCGTTCCAGAGCCAGTCCGGCGACCGGTTGCGCAGCGCCGGCGTGATCACCGTCATCACCGCCCACGCCTCCGCACAGTCGTCCGCGATCGTCTTGATGTCGTCGAGCGGGAAGTCGTCCGTCTTCCGGGAGGTCGGCGGTGCGGTCGATACCGCGCTCGCAGTGGCCGCGGCCGAGGGAGCGGCCGAGGCAACAGCGGACGGAGCGGCCGACACCGTCGCAGCGGGCTCTGCCGACTTTCGCGAGCGAATGGGGATATCCTCGTCGGCCTCGGCGCTGGCCTTCTTTCCGCACGCCGGAAGAAGCGAGAGCGCGGCGAGGGAGACAATCAGCGGGATTCGGTGAAAACGCGTCATGGGAAACCTCCGCGGGGTGGACCGCGGGCCGAGCGGGAGCACGCACCGTGCCCGCGACCGGAGCGTTCACCAGCGGCCAACACCGCGCCCCGACCGCAGGCGATCGCCGCCTGCCAACGAGCGCGGGGTCGAGACGCCGTCCAACCGGCACGGTCAACTGTCCACGACGCGACACCCGCCACCCGGCGCAGCGGCAGACCAGGACTCGATCCCCCGAGCCAGGAACCGGCACGGACGGCGGCAACTCCGGACCTCGCACTCCGCGCATGCCGCGGGCGCCCGATTCGAACGCGCGATCGCAATCGGTTCATCCCGGAACACATTGCCCACCACGTGCGGATCCGCCTCGCAGCGCCGCACGTTGCCCAGCGGATCCACGACCGCACGGCTGCCGTCGCAGGCGCAGGCCGCGCGGAACATAGCCTCGGCCCCGCCGGGAACCCGGCAATCGCCGATGGGATACGAAAACAGAATTGGAATCCCTTACCGGGCCGATTGCCCCGCAAGCCCCGCGATCTCCCCGACGATCTCATCGGCCGCAGGCACGAGCTCCGCGGGCAGCGCCCCCGGAAACGGCTCGAGCAACGGATGCACCGCAATCCCCGCCGCTCCCACCGCCACCGCCGCCCGAATCCCCTCACCGAGGCGCGCGAGGAACGGCCGCGCCAGGACGAACGACGCCGTGCAGTGGATTCCCTCCGCCTGCAGCAGCGCGATCGTCTCGAGTCCCGCCGACACCGCAGCATCCTGGTCCGCTCGCTCCCCGCACAGCGAGACCTCGGCCGCTCTCAACCCCGCGCGGGCCAGCCCCCGCGCCCCAGTCCGGTCCACCAGGCCTCCGTGCGTCGAGAGCCCCACCACGACTCCACGCCCCGAGACGTGACCGACGAGCTCCAGCGCCCCCTCGCACAACAACGGCTCCCCGCCGATCAGGGTCACCGTGCGCGGGGAGAAGACGTCCAGCGCCCGATCGGCCCAGCCTCGAAGCTCGGACCGCGACAGCTCGTGCCGCGGATACCGCGCGTCGGACCTCCAGACGTTGTAGCAGTGCGCGCAGGCGCGGTCGCACCGCTGGGTCAGCTCCAGCAGCAGCGAGCCGACACTCATCGCTCGAGGTCGGTGACCATGGCATCGATCACCGGCGCGATCCGACGGGCCTCGTCGATGCCCCGCTGGAGGTCCGCAATCACCGCGTCGGCCGAGGCGTCCGATCCCTGCGAACGTCGCGAGCCGAGGCTCCGCGACAGGTCCTCGAGGGTCTCGGCCCGGGTGTCGAGCCCCGCGTGATATGCGCCATGGAGCTTCTGCAGAGCGACGAGCAGGTGAATTCGTTGGGTGACGGCCTCGAGCGCAACCCGGTAGTCCTGCGCCGAAGCGCCCGCCATGCGCAGCTCGATCAAGGCGTCGATGCGCTTCTCGATGGCCGCGCCGACGTGAGCGGTCGCGAGCTCGGATTCGGACGGCATGCGATGCGACACCATGAGGCGGAACTCGAGGCCAAGAAGGACCTGGATGCGCGTGTGAAGGATGCCGCGCAGCGCAGGGAGCACCGCGGGGTCCAGCGCCTCCGCAGAGGGCTCCTTCTCGATCGCATCGAGCGCCTTGTGCGCCCGCTCCCCCACGTCCTGCACCTGCGGAGCCGACGGCGCGCCAGGGCCGGAACCGATGGCCGTCAGCTCGTCGAGCTTGCGCCACGGCTCGCGCAGCCTCGCCCAGGACTCGCTGCGGAGCAGCTCGAGCGGCGCCGTCCGAGGCGCGGGAGCGTCGGCATCGGAGGCCGTCCCGGGACCCTGGTCGACGGGAGCGGGGGGCACCACCACGGTCGCCAGGGGCGGCGCCCCGTCGGCCCCTTTCGCTTCGGGCGTTGCAGACCGGCAAGCGGCAAGGGTGCACGCGGTCACGACGAGTCCGGCAGCGCGACTGGACCTCATGCCCGGCCTGTACCACGGATGCGGCGGTGCATGGGAGACGCACGGTCGGGTTCCAACGCGGGGCGACCCGCTCTACCCTGGTGCCGATGCCCCCCCGTGGACCGCTGCAGCCCTGCGCCTGACACGCTGGGAGCGGAGGCCGGACGAGGCCCAGGAAGGGCTCGCCTTCGACGGAACGACCCAGCCGCGCGTTTCGGATCACCCCGGGGTAATCGTCGGGCTCACCTCGGTGGCCCCGGCGCCGGTCACCATCACACGGCTCGAGGCCCATGCGACCCTGGCATCGGGCGACGCGCTGTGGTTGCGGGGGAATGCTCCGTCGCTCGACTGGACGTGGGGAGTCCCCGCGTGGAAGGTGAGCGACGGAATCTACCGCTGGGCAGGTACGGAGATTCCGAAGGGCGTCGCGTTCGAATACGAGTGGCTGCGCAACGACGAAGCGTGGCAGACGGGCGCCAACGAGTCGGCCGCGGGAGGCGACAGCGACGTGACGAGTCCGTCGTTCTGAGTCTGTGCGGATTGGGAGCGAGGGAGGAGAGGCTCAGCCGAGGCGGCGGCACTCCATGTAGAAGCGCTTCTCGTGGGCTTCGCCCATGGAGAAGGTCTTGCGAGGCAGGACGCCGTCGAGGAGGACCGAGCGGAACAGGTCGTGCTTGTCCATCCCGGGCAGGAAGAAGCCGATGTTGCCCGGCTTGCGACCGAGCTCGTCGACGACCTCGGTGCCGTGAACGTAGTCGATTTCCTTGGCGCCGCCGCCCTTGACGAAGGGGTCGAGGAAGGCCTGGAGGGTGCCGACGGGCAGGCCCGCGGGGGAGCCTTTGACCTCGAGGACCTCGTAGCCGGCGGCGTGCATGACACCGATGCGATGGGTGGTGCGGTCGGAGGATTCGACGAGCTTCTTGAGTTCGTCGACGTTGGGGACGGGGACGCGCTTGACCTTGCCGGGGTAGTGGGCCTCGAGCTCCTGGAGGATGTCGCGGCCCTGTGCGAGGTGGAAGAGCACGCGATGAATGGGCTCGAATACGAGGGCCTTGTCGTGCAGGTTCTCGAGCTCGACGAGGGCCCACCGGAGCGGGCTGTCGAGTCCCGCGCCTTCCTTCTTGGCGTCTTCCCAGATCGCCTTGGCAGTGGCGAGCGAGTGGTTGCCATCGCCCACGGCGAACAGCAGCACCGGGGTCTGGGCCTTCAAGTCGTACTTCGCCTGGAACTTCGCGGGCTCCGCGAGGCGGCCGAGGGCATCGATGACGCCCTTCTCGAGGGCGGCGTCGTTGACGCGGTACCCGGCGAGGTGCCCGCCCTTCTGCATGAGCTCGAAGTCGTAGACCTTCTCGAGCTTCCCCTTGGCAGCCTCGATCGGGCCGATCATCGCGTCGTCGGGATCGTCGACCAGGATCAGGATGTGCGGCAGCTCGAGGGGGGCTCCCTTGCGAATGCGCACGCGCGGCGGGATGCGCTCGAGGATGGTGCCCTCGGTGGCGCGCACGAGCGTGGTGGAGCCGCGGTTGTAGTCGTACTTCTCGAGGTCGATGCACGCGACGATACCGCGACGGGTGCGGCCTTCCACGGTGCGCTCCACGTATACGAGCCCTTCGCGGCTCTCGAACAGCCCGGAGTCGAGATAGCTGCGCATCGAGGCGCGGATGTTGCGAATGCGGGAGTCGGGATCGGCCTCGTTGAGGAACACCTCCGGGTAGATGATGTTCAGCGTCGAGGGGCTGTCACCGGCGATCCGCTTGACCTCGGCCCAGTACTCGGGCTGGGAGGTGTACTGGTCGCAGGCAACGACGGCCCAGCGGTCCAGGGCGGCGCCCTGCTTGGGGAGAAGCACATCGGGAACGGCGATCCCCGCCGATTCGAACGTACGCATCGCTCAGGTCTCCTTGTCATGCCGGGGCCGCCATGCCTGGAGCGGCCCCAAAAGGGGCCCGTACCGTACCCCACCGGCAAGCGACTGGGAACACCCTCGCCACGCCGCGCGCGCCGCCCACAACCCGCCCCTCGGGCGCCACGAAGACTTCAGCGGCAGGCCGAAGCGACGCACGAGGCCATGCGCCCCAGCCCATCGGAGAAGACCGCCTCGGCGGGCAGGAGACTCAGCACGAGGAACCCGTCGGACTCGAATCCGAAGAAGCTCCCCGGATGGACCACGACCCCCGCCTCACGCACGAGAGCGACAGCCCACTGCTCGTCGGTCATCACGCGCGGCACGCGCAGGACGGCGTACCAACCGGCCTCGACATGCCAGGCGGTCAGGGGCGACGGCGGGGCGACGATCCGCTGAATCGTGGCGAGGTTGGCGCGGATTCGCGTGCACAACTGCGCTCTCACGGCTCCAGCGGTGCGAAGGAGCTGCGCCGCGCCGCGTTGCACCGGCGTGCCGACCGACAGGAACGTATCCGCGATCATCTCGAGCCTCGCCATCGCTTGCGCGACCCGGTCCTCGGGACCGCCTGCGAGGATCCAACCGAGCTTCATCTGCGGCAGGCACGCCGCCTTCGAAAGCCCACCCAGGGAAAACGAGAGCACGCGCGACGCCGCGGCGACACACGGAATCCGATCCGGCGCGTCCTCCCAGACATACGGCTCGAACACCTCGTCGGACACGATCGCAAGCTCGTGCTCCATCGCCATCCGCTCGAAGGCATCGAGCTCTTCGCGCCGAAGGCACGATCCGGTCGGGTTGTTGGGACTCACTACGAAGATCGCCCGCGTGCGCGGGTCGATCGCGTCGCGAACGCTCTGCAGGTCCACGTGCCAACGGCCGTCGTAGCGCAGCGAATACGGGCGCACGCGCACGCTCTCGAGCCGCGCGAGATCGTCGAAGAGCGGGTAGCTGGGCTGCGGCACGAGGATGGCGTCGCCGGGGTCGCAGAGCAGGTCGAGGAGGAAGGCGTAGGCTTCGCTGGAGGACGCGGTGAGCAGGAGCCGGTCGGCGGAAGCGGGGATGCCGCGATGGCGGAAGTCGGCGGCGACGGACTCACGGGCCTCGGGGAGGCCGAAGGCTTCGGGTTGATACTGGAGGGATGCGGGGAGGGAGAGCGCCTCGAGGATCTCGGACGTCGGATAGGCGAGGCCAGCCCGGGTGGGATTGGATTCCGTGAGATCGATCAGGTCGAGTCCGTTTCTTCGGGCCTCGTTCAGCGCCAGGGAGAGGTCGTTGGGGTGGAAGTCCCAGCTCGTTCGATTGGAGAACATGGGTTCGATTGGAGGGCAGCGGGAAAGGGACAGGCGGGCCGAGCGGGCTACACCCTGACGAGCCGCAGCAACCTGGGTGGAACGGTTTCGTCGACAGTCACGGGGTATTCTCCGCTGAAGCACGCGCCGCACAGGCCGAGGGGGCGGGTGTCGGCCTGAGCGCGCACGGCCTTCATCATGCCCTCGAGCGAGAGGTATTCCAGGGAGGAGGCGTCGATGAAGTCGCGCGTCTGCTCGACCGACTGGCTGGCCGCGATGAGGTCGCGCCGGGAAGGCGTGTCGATTCCGTAGTAGCAGGGCCACGCGGTGGGTGGGCTCGAGATTCGGACATGAACGTGCGCCGCCCCCGCCGCACGCAGCATCGTGACGATCTTCTTCACGGTCGTGCCGCGAACGATCGAGTCATCGACCACGACGACGCGCTTTCCCTCCAGCACGGGTGCGACGGTATTGAACTTGAGCTTGACTCCGAAGTGACGAATGGTCTGCTGCGGCTCGATGAAGGTTCGTCCTACGTAATGATTGCGGATAATGCCGTACTCGAACGGGCGGTCGAGCAGGTCGGCATAGCCCATGGCGGCGGGGACGCCGGAATCCGGGACGGGGATGACGACGTCGCAATCGACGGGATGTTCGGAGGCGAGGGCGCGTCCGAGAGCCTGGCGGGTCTGGTAGACGCTGCGACCTTCGAGGGTGGAGTCGGGCCGGGCGAAGTAGACGTATTCGAAGACGCAGAAGCTGCGCGGGGCGCTCGAGATGCTGCGCGACGACAAGCCGCCGTCGTCGATCGTGAGCAGCTCACCGGGCTCGATCTCCCGCTCGAAACGCGCGCCGATCAGGTTCAGCGGGGCGTCTTCGCTGGCGACCACCCAGGCGGGCTCATCGCGCCCGGGCACGGGCAGCCGCGCAAGGACCAGGGGACGGAACCCGTGCGGATCGCGCACGGCGATCATTCCGCGCTCCGTCAGGAAGAGCAGCGACCACGCGCCGCGCGTGCGCTCGAGCGCGTCGGTGACGCGGCCCTCGACCGACGGCCGGTCGGAGCACGCGAACAGGTGCACGACGACCTCGGTGTCGGAGTTGCTGGAGAAGATCGAGCCATCGGCCTCGAGCCGGTCGCGCAGCTCACGAGCGTTGGTCAGGGTGCCGTTGTGGGCGACGGCGACAGAGCCGCCGGAGTAGTCCACGGCGAACGGCTGGGCGTTGCGAATGTGGCTTCCCCCCGCAGTCGAGTAGCGCACATGGCCGATCGCCCCGTGGCCCGGCAGACTCTCCAGCGCGCGCTGCGGAAACACATCGGGCACCAGCCCCATGTCCTTGTGAATGAAGAGCTGGCGGCCGTCGGTCGACACGATCCCGGCCGATTCCTGTCCACGGTGCTGCAGCGCGTGCAGCCCGAGATACGACAGCCTCGCCGCCTCGGGGTGACCCCAGATTCCGAACACGCCGCACATGGGACGAGCGGGGTACTAATCCCGGCCCGGCCCGGGCGCCAGACGCATTCCACACGGGGCTCGAAGCCGCGGCGCGCGATGCGCGCGATCGCTTCCCTCCCCTGCCCCGCGGAGTGTCCGCGCCGGATGGCCTGCAGCACGCGATCACTGCCCGATTGCAGGCCCACCGCGATGCTCCGGTTGTCGCACAGATCTCGCACGAGACCGAGGAGCTCGTCGGAGACCGACTCGGGCCGGACCTCCGACGGGAACGTCCCCAGAAACACCCCGCTCAGGCCGCTTCGCCGCGCAGCCTCCAGCAGTCGCCGCACGGCGGGCAGGTCCGGCGTGCGACCGTCGGACGACCCATACGCGAACGCATTGGGCGAGATGAATCGCGTGTACCGGTGCCCCGCCTCCACACCGCTGCGCAGCGTGCTCTCCAACGCCTCCACGGAGCGGTGTCGCATGCGTCGGCCGAACAACGAGGGGGTCTGGCAGTACGCGCACGCATGAGGGCACCCGCGGGAGATCTCGACCGGCGCAAACAGCTCGGTGTGAGTCGGCCACGGGGGATAGCGATCGAGCTCCTCGGGCGGATCGTACAACGCGCCGGGAGCAGGCACGGTGCCGTCGAGCAGCGAACGAACCACGTCCACGAACGAAGGGCCGGCCTCTCCGACGCACACCCAGCGGAAGCCCATCGCGAGCACGCCGTCGGGATCAGCGCTCGGGTGCGGACCTCCTGCGATCGAGAGCAGCGCGTCACCGAGCCGCGCGCGCAGCGCACCCATCTCGGAGCGGACGGTCTCGGCCAGGCTCGATGCGAAGGAGAACAGGACCCGATCGCCGTCGCGGAGGTCGTCGAGGGTCGACGCGAAGCAAGCCTGCACGCTCCGTGGGGCGAGGCCCTGCTCGAGGACCGCGAGGACAGCGGGCCAGGAGCAGCGGTCAAATCGGGTGGAGCGCATGACGACGCGCATGGGGCAGGTGTAGCACGGTTGCGGTCCGGTCGATTCGGTGCCAAGCCAGAGCCCCGTCCAGGAGGTCCCTCGTGCGAAAGCATCTGTTCGTAGTGTTCACCGATGATTCCTGTCGCCAGAATCACGCGCTGATGTACGCGCTCGACCTGCACGCCAAGGGGCACCACGTGCGAGTCCTTCTCGAGGGGACCGGGACGCGCGCGGTGGCGGAGATGGGTAAGCCGGACTCGCAGCTCGGGAAGATGCTCCGGGAGGCGCGCGAGCTCGGGGTTCTTGTCGGCGCGTGCGACCGCGCCTCGCACGGCTGCGCGAGCGACGATCTGTCGCGAAACGTGGCGGAGCTGGCTCGCGAGCAGAAGGTGGAGCTGATCGGCGATCTGCAGGGGCACGCCGGAGTCGAGCGATTCGTGCGCGACGGCTACGAGCTGGTGGTGTTCTAGCCTCAGGGGTACAGCAGCGCCCTCTGCCGCTTCGCGAGGAACTCCGCTTCCCCGTCCTTCCACGACGCCACGATGGCATCGACGTCATCGCCGCGCTCGATCGCTTCGCACGTCGGCTTGTGCGCGATCAGCATGGGCAGCTCCGCGCGATTCCAGGCCTCGCGGTGCAATCGAGTCAGCTCCACGGCGAAAGCCACTCCGATGCGGACCGGCTCGACCACCTCAGGCTCCACCACCAGGACGCGGACGCCTGTGCACTCCTGTCCGGCGTAGGTTCTGCGCGACGGCGTGAAGCGCACCGGAGCAAACCGCACGCCGGGGAGATTCCTCGCTTCGAGCGCATCGGCGAGCGCGTGGGACCGCAGCCACGGGGCACCGACCTGCTCGAACGGCAGATCGGTACCGCGACCGACACTCACGTTCGTGGTCTCGAGAAGAGCGATCCCCGGATAGAGTCGCGCACCGTGCGGCGTGGGGAGGTTGGGAGAAGGCCTGACCCACTTGAGCCCCGTGCGCTCGAACGGCGTGCCGCGCTTCCAGCCGTCCATGCGTACGACGTTCACATCGGCACCCGAACCATCTCCTTCGCGCAGGAAGGTCGCGAGCTCGCCGGTCGTCATGCCGTAGCGCACCGGCACCGGAAGACACGACGTGATCGAACCGTCCACCACCTGGCCGACAGGTCCCTCTACGTCATCGGCGCCATCCGGAGGTGGGCGGTCGAGCACCACGAACTTCAGGTTGCGGCGCGCGGCCGAGGAGAGCGCGTGGCGCAGCGTGCAGGCGTAGGTGAAGAAACGCGTGCCGACGTCCTGAACGTCCCACACGAGGGTGTTGACGCCGGCCTCCTCGAGCTGTCGGGCAGAAGGCGCAGCCCTGGGGCCATAGAGGCTGAAGACCGGGAGCCCTGTGCGCGGATCGTGGGTGTCGTGGTGGGGGCCCTCCAGGTCCGTAGCGAGCCCATGCTCCGGCGTGAACAACGCGACGAGCTTCACCCCCGGCGCCCCCCGCAACAGCTCCGCCGTCGTCTTGCCCTGCCGATCCACCCCCGACGCGTTGGTGATCAGCCCCACCGTCCGCCCCGCCAGCGCTCGATACCCGTCGCGCCGCAACACCTCGATGCCCGTCAGCACCGGCTTGCCGTCGAGCGGCGCGCGCACCGCCCTCCCGACGATGGCGGACACCTCCGCGCGCAAACGGCTCGCGTCGCCTCGGCCGTCGGGATGCACCCTGCTGGTGAGGATGATCACGGCGGTCCGGCTCGCGAAGTCGATCCAGAGCGAGGTGCCCGTGAAGCCGGTGTGGCCGATCCCTCCGACGGGGAACTCCGGTCCCCGTGCGCCGCCCCATCCCGAAGCCATTTCCCAGCCCCACGCGCGCAGCCCCGCGGGCACCGCACGCGGGCGCGACATGGCCCGCACCGTGTCGCGCGCGAGCACCCTCCGCCCGTCGATCTCGCCCTGCCCCAGGATCATTCGCGCGAACCGCGACAGGTCCTCGGCCGACCCGAACAGCCCCGCGTGGCCTGCCACGCCGCCGAGACCGGACGCTACGGGATCGTGCACCTCGCCCTGGAGCATCTTGCCCGCACGCGGCATCGTGGGGACCGCCCGCCGACGCAGCTCCGGCCCGGGAACGAACCCCGTCGACTCCATCCCCACCGGCTGCGCGATGTGCTCGCGGAAGAACGCGTCGAGCGGCTGGCCGCTCACGCACCTCACGAGCTCCCCGAGGGCGATGTAGCCAGCGTCGCTGTAGACCATCTCGCTCCCCGGCTCGGCGGCGAGGGATGCGCCCGCCAACCGATCGATGACGGCCTGCGGACTGCCGTGCGGAGCCACTCCCGGACGAAGCCCGGAGGTGTGCAACAACAGGTGCTCGAGGGTGACGGACTGCTTGCCGTTGCGCCCGAAGTCCGGCCAGTGCTTCATCACCGGGTCCGAGATCGACAGCTTCCCCTGCTCGGCGAGCAGCATCACGCTCGGAGCCGTGACCACGGCCTTGGTGATCGACGCCAGGTCGAAGACGTCGTCGGGGAGCATCGGTGCACGCGCCGGCTCGAGGGAACGCTCCCCGAACGCCTTGCGATACGCAATCCGATTGTCATGGACCACAAACACGACCGCGCCTGGTACTTCTCCCCGATCGATCGCCGCGCGCACGGTGTCGTCGATGGCGGACAGCTCGAGCTGTCGGGGCGCGGACTCGTGTGCGGGTTCGGCCGACGTCGAAGCAGCAGGTTCAGGGGCAGAAGGCGAGACGCTGGAGGGGACCGCGGGGGCGCCCGTGGACACGGCCGAGGGCGAAGGCGGGGGGCCTGCCTGTGTTCTGGGAGACGACAGGAAGACATTCCCCAGCCACGCCGCCGCACCGATGGCGGCAGCGCCCGCGGCGACGCCCTGCACGCGCCGGTGGGAGCTCAGTGGCCGCCGTACCACCGCGCGAACGACAGGTCCATGTCGGTGATGTTGTCCTCGAGGCGCTTCCACACGCTCTCGAGGTCGTTGGAGAGGATGACGAGGTCGTGCAGCTTGCCGTCCACACCCTTCGCGCGGTTCTTGCGGACCATCTCGCGCTCGAACCCGAGCTGCGACAGGAACCGGATGTACGACTCGTGCTCGGGCAGCACCTCCGTTTCGATTCGCTCGATCCCCGCGGCCTGAGCCAGGCGCATGAGCTCCTCGCAGATCGCCTCACGCACGCCGAGCGCGTCGAAGCCATCGCCCACCACGATGCGCATGTTGGCAATGTGGCGCGTCCACCCGAAAGGCTCGCGATCCATCGTGCCGTCGCCCACGAACGTCCCATCCTGCAGCTCGGCAACCAGACGCCAGTGATCCCGACCGTCGATCTGCTGGAGCCGGCAGGCGCCAGCGTCGCGGTCCTTGCCCACATCGTAGCGCAGGTGGTTCTTCACCTCGGAAGGCAGGGCACCGAAGAACGCGAGCAGCTTGTCCAGGTCTCGATCGGCCTTCGGGCACCGGATGAGGATCTCCCGACCGTCGGTCAGCTTGCACGTAACGACTTTGTTGTCCATGGAGTGCCTCGCTCGACAGTGCGCAACGCACTGGGCGCAGAACCATACCACACGGCAATGCGAGCGGCCGGCAGCCCCTCACGGCACGACGAATACGACCCGGGCCGGGGATCCGTCACTCCCCGCAATGCGCAACGGCAAGCACCACAGCTCGCCGTCGCCGAGCGGAGCCTCCGCGAGATCGAGCCCCTCCACCACCACGACCGGGCGATGCGCGCACAACAGCTCGTGATGGGCCGGGTACCCGAGAGTAGCGCCCCGATCCGACGGATCGATCGACAGGCAGTCGGTGCCGATGAGCCTGACGTCGGAGGACTCGCGCAACCACCTGGCGCCGTCGGCCGTGAGGAACGCGTGATCGAGCGGCACCGGACGTCGGAGCATCTCGCCATCGTGGGTGCGCAGCAACAGGCGCTGCACGCCGGTGAGCTCGAGGTCCTGGAGCTGTTCGGGGCCGATTTCCCGGCCCGCACCGCGCAGGTCGGCGATGCGGCACGGCCCGCACAGGAGCTCGAGGGGAAGAGAGTCGGCACTGGCGCCACAGCGACAGAAGTGCAGCGGCGGATCCACGTGAGTGCCCGTGTGCGTGCTGATGACGAGCCGCGACAGGTTGTACGACGTCGGATCTTCGTGCCGAATCCGTGAGACCGCCTCGAGCACCGGATCGGGATCGCCGTCGTAGACCGGCATGCCGGGCGTGATGGGCAGGGTCAGATCGTACAGGCGCACGTTCTCAGGCTAGAGCGCGCGGGTCGTTCTGGGAACCGTGTCGAAGGCCAAGGGCTGCGGCGCCGCGCGGGGGTCTGCCGGTAAGCGTGGCCCCTCGGGGAATCTCGGGAGGAACGGACAGCGCACGCTTGGGCTTTCAATGGGGCGCTGGTTTTGCGACGATGCGATCGCGATGACTCAGCAGAAAGATCCCCTTCGCGACCTGGTGGACTCACGCATCGGCAAGACGCTCAACGGCAAGTGGCACCTCGACGATCTCATCGGGGTGGGCGGGATGGCGGCGGTGTATCGCGCGACGCACCGCAACGGCAAGCGGGTGGCCGTGAAGATCCTGCACCCGATCTTCCCGCCGGAGACGAAGATGCGGGAGCGGTTCCTGCGCGAGGGGTACATGGCCAATCGGGTGGACCACCCGGGGGCGGTATCGGTCATCGACGACGACACGTCGGAGGACGGCGACGTGTTCCTGGTGATGGAGCTGCTGGAAGGGGTGTCGGTGGACGAGCTGCTGTGGCGGTTCGGCGGGCGGATGCCGTATCAGCACGTGCTCGGGATGGCCGATCAGCTGCTTGACGTGCTCGTGTCGGCGCACGCGAAGAACGTGATCCATCGGGACATCAAGCCGGCCAACCTGTTCGTGACGCGGGATCGGCGGGTGAAGGTGCTTGACTTCGGGCTGGCGCGGCTGAACGAGCCGACGCCTACGATGGCATTGACCGCGTCGGGGATGGTGCTCGGGACGCCGGCGTACATGGCGCCGGAGCAGGCCGGGGCGCGCTGGCACCTGCTCGACCACCGCACCGACTTGTTCGCCGTGGGCGCAGTCATGTTCCGCCTGCTCAGCGGGCGATCGGTGCACGAAGCTCCAACCGAGCGCGAGCGTCACACCATGGCGATGAGCAAGCCGGCGCCCAAGCTCGCCACGGCGGTGTCCGACATCCCGGCGAACGTCGCGCTGCTCGTGGACAAGGCCCTGGAGTTCGATCGCAACAACCGCTGGCCCGATGCGGCGACGATGCAGAAGGCCGTGCGCAACGCGATGATCCGTCTCGACGTGAGCGGGATTTCCGGGGGAGCGCCGCCGGATCCCAGCGCGGCGTCGTTCGCTCCGGTTCACCTGCAGCCCACCGTGGCGGCGATTCCCGGCCAGCCCGGCGCCCCGCAGCCTCAGCCCTCGACCGAAATCGAGGTCTCGCTCGACATGATCATCGAGCCGAGCGTCGAGGTCCGCGTCACGGAGGCCTCACGGGTCCTGATGGACCAGATCCTCAGCCGATGCGACATCATCGCCGAGGAGCCCGGCAAAGAGGGGTGACAGGCGGTCTCACGGCCCCTCCCACACGTATCCTGCCAACCCCTCCGCGAGTCCTCCCTCCGCCACCAACGCGTCACGCTCCGATGGATCGGTCGTGTACATGTGCTTGGCCTCATAGGTCGCAATCCGATACAACGGCACCGCGCCGCAGATCGGCGTCTCCGACAGGCACCCGACGTTGCCTTCGAGCGTCCACCCCTGGGAAACGAGGGAGCTCTTCTCCGCGTCGTCGGCGGTACAGAAGTGCTCACTGGTGGATACCCGGACAAGCCGGTGGAACGGCACCAGGCCCCACTGGCACGGGGCCGCATAAACATAATAGGCTATCGAGTCGCCGGTGTATCCAGCGCTCGATCCTTCCCCTATCGCCGGGGAGAAGAGGTGGTCACCGGTGGACGGTTTCCAGGAGTGATACACCGCCTGCCGTGACGGCGACGTGCGGCACGCGCAGGCGCTGCCCGGCTTCGAGCACACGTTGAGGCCGGAGCAGTCGGCGTCGGTGCAGCACGTTCCCTCCGCAATGCACTGGGCGCCGCACAGGAACTTCCCCGAGGCGCACCCGCATTGGTACGCCATGCACAACTGCGTCGCGGGACACGAGCCGCAGTAGAGTGTGCCAGCACACCCGTCATCGAGCGTTCCACACTCCGCACTCTGCTCGGCACAGCTCTTCGGCGTGCAGGGAGCGTCACCGCACACGTTCGGTCCCCCCCCAC
>CAYMUE010000063.1:0-13918 GCA_964393505.1 uncultured Polyangiaceae bacterium | reverse complement strand
GCACAGCTCTTCGGCGTGCAGGGAGCGTCACCGCACACGTTCGGTCCCCCCCCACCGCAGCTCTGCCCGATGGGACAGGTCCCGCAGTGGACCACGCCACCGCAACCGTCGGGCGCGGAACCGCACGACGCCCCGAGCTGCGCGCAGGTCTTCGGTGCGCATGCGCTCGCGTCCCCTCCCCCCCCGTTGCTGCCCCCGTCGATTCCCCCCTCCAACGGCGCGGCGTCTACCCCGGTGTCGGGCTTCGGCTTCACCGGCGGCGAAGCCTCTGCTCCGGTGTCACCGCCGCACGAGAGAGCCATCGACGACAGCGCAGCGACGACGGCTCCGGTGAGGAGAGGCGGGGCGAAACGGCCAGATTTCATCGCGCGCATCACAGGACTGTACGCCGCGTGAGGGCTGGCGCTCAATCGGAAGAAAGCGCCGCAGCCAAGGCGCCGCGAGGGAGGACCGGACACGCTCAGTTCACCACGCAAACACCGTCCCGGCAGTCGGGACGATCGTTGGGACAGTGCTTGTCGTTCTCGCACTCCACGCAGCGATCGCTCTTGCAGAAGCGCAGGTTCGACGGGCAATCCTGGTTGCCCGCGCACTCGACACAGTGGTGGCCCTTGCAGACGGGGGTCGGGGCAGCGCAGTCGGTGTTGGCGAGACACTGGGCGCAGTCGCCCGAGACGGTATCGCAGATGGGTTCGGCTGCCGGACAATCCGCGGACGAGACACACCCGGACTTGCACTTCAGGTCACCGGAACAGATGGGCGTGGCGACCGGGCAGTCGTAGTTCTGCAGGCACTGCACGCAGGTGCCGGAGCCCGTGAAGCAGAAAGGCGCCGCAGCGCCGCAATCCGCGCTCGAAAGGCACGCCACACAACGGGCGACGACCGTGTCGCACAACGGGCGGCCGGTCCCGGCACAGTCCGCATCGGCCTTGCAGCCCACGCACTGTCCGGTCTCCTGGATGCAGATGCTGGCGTTGGGGGGGCAGGGGGCCGCAGGGCACGCGGCGTGGCAGCGGAAGTCCGACGGCCAGCAGGCCGGAGCTGCTGTCGGGCAATCGGCATTGGCGGCGCACGCCTCGCACGAGCCTCGGACGCAACGCGGCTCCGCGGTGGAGCACTGGGCGTCGGAAGTACACTCTACGCACCCGAGCGTGGCATCGCAGACCTTGGGAGCCGTGCATCCATCCCTGCACGCCCCGCCGACGCCGGTGCCGGCAGGGAGTCCTTCGTCGTCATCGCCGCAGGCGACGGCTCCGGTAGCAGCGAGGAGCAAGACGAAGGCAAAGCAGATGTTGCGATGAAAGAGCATGGGGACCTCCACCGATCACTGTGCCTGGAGTGGGGGAACAGTGCAAGAAGGGGATGACGCCCCGCAGGGTCGATGTCCGGACGCCCGAGTCAGATCTCGCCGTAGGCGCGGGACGAGAGCCGGCGGGCCACGGTCTGGATGCCGGTGTGCTCGTAGTAGTTGGTGAACATGTCCACGGCAGCAGCGACGTAGTCGAGCTTGTCCTCGGAGACGTCGATGACGGAGCGCACGCGGTCGATGACGCCGTTCTGGGTGATGTCGCGGGAGGAGGCGAAGTCCGACAGGAAGGAGGCGGACTGCTGCATGTTGGTCTCGATGAGGGCCTTCTGCTCCTGGGCGCCGCCGGGGAGCAGGTGCGAGATCTTCTGGAAAACGCGGTTGTTGGTGAGCGTATCGAGGGACGCGTTCTGCAGCTTGCCGAGGATCTTGTCGAGGAAGTCGGGACCGAGCGGCAGCACGCAGTCGAAGCTGACCCACGCGGCCACGCGCATGACGTCTTCCTTGGCGTACTGCGAGAGGGAGCCGACGAAGTCACCGACGCTGTCGCCGGGGATCCCGTTACAGTAGCAGTAGGCGGCCATCTCCGCGGCGAACTTGACGGCCGCGTCCACGCACTGGGTCGCCTCCTCGCTGGGCGTGACCTTCTCCATGAAGCCGAGGAAGGAGAACTTCTCGCCAATCATGTGGGCGGCAGCAGCGGCGCCGGCGAGCTTGTCCAGCGAGTCCACCGACTGGAACAGCCACACCGCGCGCTGATACCCCTCCTCCTTATTTCCGTACAACGCGATCGCCCGCTCCCCAATCGTCTGAATCAACGACTCGTCTTCCTCCCCCGTCGTGGAACGGATCATTCCCTCCAGACTCGTGATGTTCTGCCACTCCCCCGGAACCAGGTAGTCGAAGGCCTGCAGCAGACGGACCGTGGCGCCGCCCTGCGGAAGCTGCTCGAGCAGTTGATAGATCGGTGTCTCGTCGCTCATGAGTCTTCTCCCTCGTTGATTCGGGTGCGGGTCACAGCCCCGCCACGCCGGTCAGATCGAACTTCGACAGCCACGCCTTGCGCGCCTCGTGATCGAGCGTCTGCGATGACGCCTTGAGCTGGAACCGGTCCTTCACCAGAATCGTGGACTGGTTCTTCCCCACCGTCATCATCGGGTGGCTCTGCAGCTTCTCCGTCGCACTCGAGAACTTCGTGCGCGCATCGGGGTTGTTTGCCGTATCCGAGATCGACAAGGTGATCAGATCCTTGCCGTCCTTCTGGTACTTCGCCTCCGCATACCCGGTCTTCTCCTGCGTGAACACCCGCTTGGTCCCGTCCGTCGCGTCGGCCGGGAAGAACTTGTTGAATGCCGAGCCTTCCAGCGGCTTGGGCTCGCTCGACGCGGGGGCCGGGGGTTTGGCGGCGGTGGTCGTGGCGCCCGACGGCTGTGCGCTGGGCGTGGTCTTGGTCTCCCAACGCGAGGGCTTCTTCTCCTCGGACGAGCCTCCACAGCAACCGGCCACGGCGACGGCGAACGCAAGACCCAGGAACAAGCTCCATCCAGAGCGCACACGCAGCATGCGGGACCTCCTCGAGTTGAGCCGCGACCCTGAGGGATTCGGGGGGGCGGCGTCAAGGGGCGTCCCCGCGGCGCAAGCGCCCGTCGTGAACTCCCGTCGCTGGATCCACCCCGGTTTCGTCGCGTGTCGTGGACGTCAGGGGGCTCTGCGAACCACCGCTCGGCCGGTCAGCGTCGACGACGTCGCATCACCGCCGCGAGGACCTCGTCCATCTCGGCAACCCGTAGCAGCTTGCAGGCGACAGCGTAGACCAGGGCGCCCACTGCCACGCCACCCAGGGCGCGCGTCCAAACCGGGACGACGCCCGCCAGCGCGCGCTCTGCGCTCCAGAGTGCCAATCCCATGACGGCGGCTGCGAGGGCCACGCGGACGAGCTGGCTCCCCTGTCCCTTGGGGCCCGGCGTGCTGCGGGTGTGCCTGCGGAAGGCGCCGGTCAACACCGCGAGGTTCACCCACGCCCCCAGGGAGGTCCCGATGGCGAGCCCGACATATCCAATCCACCGGAAGGCGATGATGTTGAGCGTGAGGTTCGTGGCGACGGCGCTTGCGGAGGCGATCAGGGGAATGCGGGTGCGATCGAGCGCATAGAACGCGGGAGCCGCGACCTTGACGCCGGAATACGCATACAGGCCGATGGCGTAGGCGACGAGGGCGACGGCGGTGGCGCGCGTGTCCGAAGCCGTGAACCGGCCGTGCTCGAACAGCAGACCGATCACGGGCTCCGCCAGCACCGCCAGGCCGACCGTGGCCGGCACGGTCAGAAACGCCACGTGGCGCATGCCACGCGCGAGACCGGACTTCATCTCCTCGAGGTTCCCCGCCGCCGCGCTCTTCGCCAGAGAGGTGGCGGTCACCGTCGCAATGGCCACTCCGAAGATGCCAATCGGCAGGTACAGCAGTCGGAACGCGTAGTTGAGCCAGGCATTCGCCCCCGGCTGCGAGCTCGCGAATTGCGTATTGACGAAGATGTTGACCTGCGTGGCCGCCAGCCCCACCGTAGCGGGGGCCATCAGACGCGCAACACGACGCACCGACTCGTCACGCCACAGCCCCGTGAGCACCGGAATCGGACGGTATCCCTGCTTCCAGAGCGGCGGAATCTGAATCAGCAGCTGCAGGAGCCCGCCCGCGAGCGTGCCCGCAGCCCAGCCGATCACCGCAGTCCGCGGCTCTGCCCCCGCGAGCTTCAGCCCCACGCCCACCACGATCGCCGCCAGGTTGAACAGCGTCGGCGCAAGCGCAGGTGTGCCGAACCGCCCGCGCGCGTTGAGCATCCCCATCATCACCGCGGCGAGGGACACGACGGGGAGGAACGGCATCATGAGCCGCGCGAGCTCCACCGTAAGCTCGCTTTTCCCGGGATCCGCGGAGAAGCCAGGCGCGAGCAGGTGCACCAGCGGACCGGCGAACACCACGCCCAGCACCGTGAGCAGACCGACCACCAGGAGCAACGCGCCGACGATGCTGTTGGCGGCGCGGAAAGCGGCTTCCCTCCCCTTCTCCTTCTCGACCCGGGCAAAGGTCGGAACGAACGCGGCGCTCAAGGCGCCCTCGGCGAACAGATCGCGCAGCAGGTTGGGAATGCGGAACGCGACGACGAAGGCGTCGGCGAAGAACCCGGCGCCCAGCAGGATGGCGAAGAGCTGCTCGCGCACGAGCCCCATCACCCGCGAAGCGAGCGTGAAGGCGCTGACGAGCAGCGTGGAGCGCAGGGCGCTGCGCTGCGTGGGTTTCGAGGGATCGACGGCGGGGGCCGGCTGGGCTTCGGTCACGGTGAGATTCAAGCACGAATCGGCCGAATTGCCGCAATTGTCTACGACTCGTCGCGGACTTCGCCGCTTGCACGAATCCTCGTGCCCCTTCCCGCGACCCTTGGCATCATGATCTCATGACGCCCGCTCCCGCCTCCGCTTCCCCGCGACGTCCCCGACGGCTGCTTTTCGCCTTGCTGATCGCGCTGCTGTGCGGGCCGGGCTCCGCCTCGGGTTGTGGCGGAAGCGCGGAAGGCAACGCCTCCAACGCGAAGCCCCCGATCCCGGCCAAGGACGGCGGAGCCTCCGACGCCTCGGAGGCGGGCGCGTGCAATCCGACGACCTGCACGAAGACGGAGGCGACCTGCGGGACAATGCCCGACGGGTGTGGCGGGATCTTGGACTGCGGCGAGTGTCCGGCGGGCTCCGAATGCGGCGGAGACGGCGCCAACAAGTGTGGAACGCAGGCCTGCTCGCCGAGAACGTGCGCGCAAATGGGCGCGTCGTGCGGTTACGTCTCCGATGGCTGCAGTGCGGCCCTCGCCTGCGGCGATTGCGCAGCGCCGTTGACCTGCGGAGGCTCGGGGATCGCGAACACCTGCGGCTTGCCCCCGTCCGGAACAGGTGGAGCTGCGGGCACCGGAGGCTCCTCGGGCACCGGAGGCTCCTCGGGCACCGGGGGCTCTTCGGGCACCGGGGGCTCTTCGGGCACCGGAGGCTCTTCGGGCACCGGAGGCTCCTCGGGCACCGGAGGATCCTCGGGCACCGGAGGCTCCCCGGGCACCGGCGGCGGTCCGGTCGATCCGACCTGGTGCTACTACGATATCAGCCCCAAGACCGGGTTCCCGAGCACGGCCTTCGCGTGGATCGCGCAGAGCAATGGAACCTCCTGCGAATGGACCGTGGATGGAGTCCTGAAGGGCGCATGTGAGTGCAACTTCGACGGCTCCTTCCTCGGTTCGGACGTCGGCATTGGCACGCACACGACGATTCTGCACGTGCGCCAGGGGCCGACCGGGCCGAAGGACTGCTCGGCATTCGTGGAGGTCAAGGAGGAGACGACCTGCACGCACACCATCACCCCGGGGAGCGGGACCCTGTCCACGGTATTCGCGTGGAAGGCCACGAGCAACGGGACATCGTGTGAGTGGACCCTCAACGGGGAGCCGAAGGGCGCGTGCGAGTGCAACTTCGACGCAACGTTTCTCGGCAGCGACGTCGGCGCGGGGACGCACACCGCGGTACTGAAGGTTTTGCAGGGGCCGAGCGGGCCGAAGGAGTGCGCGGCGTCGGTGGAGGTTCTCTGAGGCCGCTCATCGGCGAAGGCGCGAGGGTCGGGGGCAGCATCAACGACGCATGGATGCCCCACCGCCGGCGCTCTGTTCACTCCGCGTCGGCGCAGCAGCGGAATCCGACGTTCTTGTTGATGAGCCCCCGCAAGTGTCCGGTGGAATGATTGCTGGCGCATCGGAGAATGTTGGGCTCGAAGTCCCAGAACGAGCCGCCCAGATCGCGACACCTCGCCTTCTCCGGCGGGCTCGTCCCTTCGCAGGAGTCGGTCCACTCCCACACGTTGCCCGACATGTCCAGAAGCTGGGGATGATCCGTCACCATGCACCCCGTCGCCGTACCCACCCCCTCCGGGGAAGCATCCGCGCCGTTCTTGTCGATCTTGTCGTAGGCGTCATCCACGCACTTGCCCGCCACCAGCGCGGCTCCGTACGGATACGCGTGCTTGCCT
The DNA here is from genome assembly GCA_964393505.1 of uncultured Polyangiaceae bacterium. Classification (GTDB taxonomy): domain Bacteria; phylum Myxococcota_A; class Polyangia; order Polyangiales; family Polyangiaceae; genus JACRCQ01. The sequence goes on along the minus strand of CAYMUE010000063.1, from coordinate 7,557 downwards.
CCGCTGGTGCAGGCGTACGCCCATTCGCTCGCGGCCGGATTGACCGCCTCGTCGAAAGCGACCGCTCCGCCCGACATGTTGCCGCACAACCGCTTGCCCGCCCACGCGCAGTAGTCGCGCGCGTCGCACCAGTCGATGCAGACCATCGGCCAGCTCGGGTGCGCAGTCGCGTTGCCGTGCACGGCAAGGTTGCACGCCCCCTTCTGCTCCGGCGCGTAGGTCTGGTTCCACCCGCACGGCGCGTCGTCCTCGGGATCCGCGTCATCGACAGCCGCAAGAAACGCCGCGTACTGCTCCGCGGTGACCTCGGTCGAGTCGATGCAGAACGCGCCGCCGCTCGACAGCGGCCGCTGGATGAGAACCATCGACGGACCCTTGGTGCCCGTCGGGCAGATCGGCCCGCTGCCTCCGGTGCCGATGACGCCTCCCGCGCCCGCCGCCCCGCCCGTCGAGACCACGCCTCCCGCGCCCGCCGCCCCGCCCGTCGCGCCCCCACCGCCCGCGCCCGCTGCTCCACCGTCCCCGCTTGCGCCGGCGCTGCCCGCGTCGAATCCCGCCTTGCCCCCTGACGCGATCGAGCCGTCGATCGAGGCGTCGGCATCGGGGCCCGAGCCTCCTGCCATCGAGAGGTCCGCGCCGGCGTCCTTCGAAACGGCGCCGCCGCTGCCTGCTTTGGAGGCGACGAGATCGGCGCCCCCTTGCGTGTCGAGCGTGCACCCCACGATCCATGCGGCGAGCATGAGCGCAACCGGGGGGAGGGTGCGGGCCAACACGATCCGAACAAGACTACACCTGCGCGCCGTACGAGACACGCGGATTCCAGTCGGCGGCGGCGCAGCCGCCCGCCGCGTTGCGATCGAGATGGAAGGAGAGATCCTAGAGCCTGCGAGCGGCAAGATGCTCCCGGGTGCGTGGGTACGGCCAGGAGGATCCGCCAGCGCCTACAGAGGACGCACCGACTCCCACAGCTCCACGATGTGCTTCTTCTCGGGGTGCGACTGCGGGTCGTTCAGGCACACCTCGAAGCAGGGGCGATCGTCGGGCTGGTATCCGCTCGACGGGAACCAGGTCCCCATGAGCCAGCTCCAAGCGGCGCCGAACTCGTCGGAGGAGACCTCGAACCTGGCCGCGACGTACTTGCCTCCGGGCAGCTCCATCACGCCGATCTCGCCCGAGCCCTGGGTGCCGGGCGGGACCGTAACGCAGACGCTGATGCGCAGCTTGCTCTCCTCGGTGACCTCGGGGTTGTCGTGGTAGATGGTGAGCATCTTCGCCTGCGGGCCGAGCAGACCGCGCGGACCGGCCCAACCGCATAGCTTGCCAAAGAGCTCACCGAAGAGCGCCGCGTTGCCCGCGTAGGGACCGACGTGACGGACATAGGCCACCAGCATCGGCTCGATGGTCTCGATGCGCACTTCGTCGGCCTTCTTCGCCGGCCGACCGTTGCGGGGATCTTGCGACATGCGTTGCCTCCATGAAAGGTCCGGGGCGCCCATCTGCTCCCCGGCAACGAGGGCAACATAGCGGTCCTGCGGTGCGGTCTCTTTGCCCTGCTTGCGATTCGTTTTGCCATTCTTGCGCCACGCGCTCGCGCTCCGGCCGAAGGCGGCGCGGAAGGCCCGGGCGAACGTCGCCGAGCTGCCGAAGCCGCAGTCCAGAGCGATCGCCGTGATGCTCTTGCCGGGCTGCTGCAGCAGTTGGGAGGCCGCCTTCTCCAGGCGCAGACGCAGGATGAACTGGTAGAGGCTCTCGCCGACCACTCCGGTGAAGACGCGATGGAAGTGATACGGAGAGAAGCGGGCCACCCGCGCCAGATCCTCGAGGGCCAGGTCCTGATCCAGGTGGCCCTCGATGTGGTCCATCACGCGATGAACGCGCGCGAGGTACTCGGCTTGGGCGGCGTCGGGGGAGTAGGGCATGGGCGGGTCGTCCTCGGTGCGCGGGATCGTCCACGGAGTGAGCCTGCGATGCAAATGCCTTCGCTCGACGCCTCGGCACGAGGTTCGATGAAGAGCGAGCGTGAAGGTGGCGAAGGTGGCGGAAGAGTGGCGGACCGCCAGATCGTCGTTTCGAAGCCAAATCCGACTTCGATTTCATCATTCTGCAAGTCACCTGGCGGAATTCGGGGTGGCGGCCGCCACCCCGTTTGCTCGCAAGCGTCACGCGCTTCATCGATCTTTCACGATGGCACGCTGCCTGCTTTTGAGGCGGGCATGCTCTCGCGTAACGCCCACGACGGGCTCATCCAACGGGCCTTCGAATCCTCCGCCGACATCGAGGGCTTCCTGCTCGCCGTGCTCCCCGAACCGATCGGCCGAAGCCTCCGTCCGGGCAGCGTGAAGCTCATCGCCCCACGCAGGACCGGCGACGACTTGCGAAGCCTGCTGCCCGACTTTCTGTGCACCGCCGAAATCGAAGGCTCCGAGATGCTGGTGGGACTGATCCTCGAGCACCAGAGCGAGCCGGACCCCGTCATGCCGCTGCGCATGCTCGGCTCCGCCGTGGCCGTGTGGAGCCAGCACAGCCGTCAGCCCGCTGGAAGCGCGGTCGGCACTCGGCTTCCCCCAGTGCTTCCCATCGTGATCTTCCACGGCAACCGCCCGTGGCCCGGAAGTACGGACACCCTGTCGATGGTCGAGCTGCCGGCGGAGCTGCGAGACAAGTACGTTCGGTTCCAACCCCGCTCCGAGTTCCTGCTCGTGGACCTGTCGACGATCGCAGACGAGCGGCTTCGCGGAGCGGCAATGTCGGCTTTCGCACGGCTCGCGCTGCTGCTGCTGAAGCACGGGCGCAGCGACGACCTTCTCGATCGGCTCCGGTCCCTCGGAGCGCTGCTCACGCAGCTCAGCCAGGCGCCGAAGGGCTGGGATGCCATCGAGGTGTTGCTGCGCTACGTTATGCACGTGGCGGCGAAGACGACGACCGAAGAGCTGGGCGAAGCGCTTGCGCTGTCACTGGGTAACGCGGGCAGGGAGGTGGCCATGACGTTGGCGGAGAAGCTAATCGAAGAGGGCGAGAAGCGCGGCCTCGAGCTGGGCGAGAAGCGCGGCAAGGAGTTGGGACGACGCGAGGCCTTGCGCGAAGCGGCCCCCCGTCTGTTCGCCCGGGGACTCACCCCCGACGAAATCGCCGAGCTCCTCGGCGCCAGCTCCAACGAAGTGCGTGAGGCGATCGACGCGGCCGGAGAGTGATCGTCCGCCGCCGGCCGACCGAGGTCCCCTCGTCGGCGTTCGGCTCGAATCGCCCCGCCCAGCACTCCGGGCTCCAGCTCGCGCGCTACCTCAACTGCGCTGCCGGAATCGCCGTGCGCCCCTCGATCATCATCTTGAGCTCGTCTTGATCGGAGGATCTCCCGAGCGCCTCCTCGAGCGTGATGAGGCTGCGCCGATACAACGAGTACAGCGACTGGTTGAGGGTCTGCATGCCGTGCTTGTCCTGGCCGACCTGCATCTGCGTGTAGATCTGGTGGACCTTGTCCTCGCGGATGAGGTTCCGGATGGCGGGGTTGGGCACCATGACCTCGAGCGCGAGCACGCGCCCCGGTCCGTTGCCTCGCGGAAGCAGCAACTGCGTCACCACCCCCTGCAGCACGAACGACAGCTGCGCCCGCACCTGCCCCTGCTGGTGCGGCGGGAACACGTCGATCACGCGGTTGATCGACTGCACCGCCGAGTTGGTGTGCAGGGTCGCGAACACCAGGTGGCCCGTCTCGGCGATGACCAGGGCCGCCTCGATCGTCTCGAGGTCGCGCATCTCTCCCACGAGCACCACGTCGGGATCCTGGCGCAGGACGTACTTGAGGGCGTCCTTGAAGGTGGAGGTGTCGGTGCCGATTTCGCGCTGGTTAACCACGCACAGCTTGTGGGGGTGCAGGTACTCGATGGGGTCTTCGATGGTGATGATGTGCTGGCGGGTCTCGGAGTTGATCTTGTCGATGATGGAGGCGAGCGTGGTGGACTTGCCGGAGCCCGTCGGGCCGGTGACCAGGACGAGTCCGCGAGGTCTCTGCGCGAGCTCGGCGACGACGGGGGGGAGGCCGAGCTCGTCGAAGCTGAGGATCTTGAAGGGGATGGAGCGGAAGGCGCCGGCGACCGCTCCGCGCTGCATGAAGATGTTGGCGCGGAAGCGCGACAGGGAGCGCACCCCGAAGGACAGGTCGAGCTCGTTCTTCTTCTCGAAGGTGACCTTCTGCTCCTCGGTCAGCACCGAGTAGCAGAGCTGCTTGGTGTCCACGGGGCTCAACGGAGGCAGCTTGAGCGGCACGATCGAACCGTCGATCCGCAGCAGCGGCGGAGCTCCGGTCGTGATGTGCATATCGCTGGCACCCTTCTCGATCATCGCCTTGAGCAGCTGATGGAGATTGACCTTGATGCCTTCGGGTGCGCCCTGCGTCATGGAACGTGGTCCCTTTCGTTGCCGCCCGCGTGCGGGCTTCAGTCGGCCATCGTCACGCGGAGCACTTCCTCCGGCGTGGTCATCCCCGCTGCGATCTTGATGTTGCCCGCCATGCGCAGGCTCGTCATGCCGTTCTTGATCGCCGCAGCCTTCAGCTCGGCAGTGGATGCCCCCTGGAGCACCATCTCCTTGAGCGACTCGTTGAAGCGCATGACCTCGTACAGGGCGACGCGTCCCTTGTACCCGGTGTTGTTGCAGGTCTTGCACCCCACGCCCTTCATCGGCTTGGCATTGCGGATCTGCTCCTCGGTGAACCCGAGGTCCGCGTAGACCTGCGGCTCGATCTGCGTGGGCTGCTTGCAGTCCGGACAGCAGCGTCGCGCGAGACGCTGGGCCAGCACGAGGTTGACCGACGCAGTGATGAGGAAGGGCTCGACGCCCATGTTCAGCAGACGGGAGATCGTCGCCGGGGCGTCGTTGGTGTGCAGCGTCGAGAGGACCAGGTGGCCCGTCAGAGCCGCCTTGACAGCGATTTCCGCCGTCTCGAAGTCGCGGATCTCGCCGACCATGATGATGTCCGGGTCCTGCCGCAGGAACGACCGCAGCGCCGCCGCGAAGTTCAACCCGATCTCGTCGTGCATCTGCACCTGGTTGATGCCGTGCAGGTTGTACTCGACCGGATCCTCCGCCGTGCTGATGTTGTGCGAGATCTTGTTCAGATCCGACAACGCCGAGTACAGCGTCGTCGTCTTGCCCGACCCCGTGGGCCCCGTCACCAGCACCATCCCCCACGGCTGGTTGATCGCCCACTTGAAGTCGTCCAGCGGCCCCGTGTCGAACCCGAGCTTCGTCATGTCGAGCTGCAGGTTCGACTTGTCCAGCAGCCGCATGACCACCTTCTCGCCCCACAGCGTCGGCAGTACCGACACGCGGAAGTCCATCTCCCGCCCCTTGCCCAGCTTGAGCTTTATGCGCCCGTCCTGCGGCAACCTGCGCTCCGCAATGTCGAGCGAGCTCATGATCTTCAGCCGGCTCACAATCGCCGCCTTGAGCTTCAGCGGCGGAGACATCTCCTCGAGGAGCACGCCGTCGATGCGGTAACGCACCCGCAACTTCTTCTCGTACGGCTCCACGTGGATGTCGCTCGCGCCCTTCTTGATGGCGTTGAGCAGGATCATGTTCACCAGCCGCACGACCGGCGCGTCCTCGCTCGCTCGCTCCAGCTCCGAGATGTTGATCTCCTCGGCATCCTCGCCGAAGTCGATCTCCCCCTCCTCGAACCCCGCCATCACCTCGTCGTAGGAGGGCCCGGCGTTGTAGTAGCGCTCGATCGCCGCCACGATCGACATGTCCGAGGCCACCACCGGCTCGACGTTGAACGCCGTCAGGAACTTGATGTCGTCGATCGCGTTGAGGTTCGTCGGATCCGCCATCCCCACGATCAGCGTCGAGCCCGTGCGCGACACCGGGATGATCTTGTGCTTCTCGCACACGTCCTTCGGCACCAGCTTCAGCACCTCCGGATCGATCTCGTACTCGTCGAGGTTGATCGCCGGCACGCGGTACTGCGCGGAGAGGAAGTTGGTCATGTCCCCTTCGCTCAGGTACCCAAGCTTCGCCAGCGCGAAGCCCAGGTTCGTCCCCGTGCGCTTCTGCTCGTCCTGCGCCTGACGAAGCTGCTGCAGGCTGATCAGCTTTTCTCGTACCAGAAGCTCGCCAAGTCGATTCGAAGTGTTGCTCATGTTCCCTGATCCGGTGATCCTTGCTTGCACGCCCCGGTGGGCCGTCGGGAAGGCTGCCCTGTCCGCGCGCCGAATGCCAGAATCGAAGACTCGCTTTGCGCCGCCCACCTCGTCAAGCATGCTGGAGCCATGGGCCTTCTGAATCGTCTCCTCGAACGAATCGGGCGCGCCCGCGCCTCCGGCCGCGCCGGAAGCCTCGAGGCGCAAGGACGCCTCGACGAGGCCTTCCAGGCGTATCGTGAAGCCGGCCAGGACGACCAGGCCGCACGTGTCCTGCTCGCCCGTGCCCAGGCCGAGCCCGACGCCTCCCGACGCCTCACCCTCGCTTCCCTCGCCGCCTCCTGCGCCCCCCCCGGCTCCGTCCCGCACCGCGAGGCCCTCCGCCGACGCGCCCTGCTCACCCTCGACCTGCTGCGCCAGACCCCGGGATCCATCCTCCCCTCCGAGCTGCGCGACCTCGCCGAGCAGCTCGAATCCCTCACGCTGCTGCGCGAAGCCGCCGAGGTCCGCGGCATCCTCGGCGACCACGACGCCCGCGCTCGCCTGCTCGCCGCCTGCGGCGAGATCGACGCCCTCGAGTCCACCCTCGACGCGGAGCGCCAACATCGCGTGGAACGCCAGCAACGCGAGCAGACCTGGAACCGCGTGCGCGACCTCGATGCCCTCGGTCGCCGCCTCGAGGCGATCCGGCTGTGCGAGCTTTGGTGCCACGACCACCCCGCCGACGAAGACCTCGCCGCCTTCGCGCGATCCACGCGCGAGCGGATCGCACGCGGCCCCTGCGTGAACGCGATCCTCGACGGCGGCCCCGTGGCCATCGCCCTCGGCAACAGCGTGACCGTCGGACGCTCCGACAGCACCATCACCCTCCCCAGCCCCGTGCTCAGCCGCACGCACCTTCGGATCGAACGCGGGGCGCTGGGACCGACCGTCGCGGACCAGCAGACGCGCAACGGGACTCTCGTCGGCGGCGCCCGCATCGACGGGCCGATCCCGGTGGGCGAGGGGCTCGACCTTTCGCTCGGCGGGCAGCTCCCCTGCCGGATCGAGCCCTGGGGCGACGGCGTCCGACTATCCATCGCCGGACAGCGCTGGATCCTACCGCTCGGCCCCCTCGAGGTGGGCCCCTTCCGCGTGGTGCAGGGAGAAGAGGGCGCGCAGCTCCTCGGCACCCCGGGTTGCGCGCCGCTGCTGGGCGAGCTGACGGCCGACTCGCCGCTCGACCTGTGCGTGGGCGACCGGATCCGCGCCGAGCGCGGCGGAAGCGTTCTGCTCGAGGTGAGGCCGTGACGTCGTGGTGGCGGAGGCTGCTGGGGCGGGGATCGGCGACGGCAACGGCAACGGCAACGGCGACGGATGCGGCGACGGCTACGGCTACGGCTACGGCTACGGCGACGGCGACGGGGGGGGCGGCGGGGGC
>CAYMUE010000062.1:28238-31988 GCA_964393505.1 uncultured Polyangiaceae bacterium | reverse complement strand
GGGGAGCCAGGCGGCGCGAGCGCATCATGGGCCGATGACACTGCTGGTGGGGTGCGATCGAGGAGGGCCTTCGGGGAGTGTGCGCGCATGGGTGTTCGACACCGAAGAGGAAGCGGTGCAGGCAGCGCGCGCGCACAGTGGCGAACCCTGGTACATCCTGTACGGAGGCTGGCGAGACCCGAGACAGGCCATGGACGCACTGCGTTGCGGAGGGCTGTTGATGCAACACAGCGTCCGGGAGGCCGCGCATGCGCCCCGAACGGGACCGTCGCTGCACAAGTGCGGAATACCATGCGCGTGGTTGCCTCACGAGAAGCAGCAGAGCGGAGCGCCCGGCCTCAGATGAGGATTGCGGCTGCAAGCACCCCCGCGATCGGCACGGCAATGTTGTCGTCGATCCGATCGGAGAACAGCTCGGCGATCGCTCCCGCCACCGAGCACAAGGCGGCGGCGCCGAGGATGTGCGTTGCGCCGAGGGATGCGTGGAAGGCGAAGAGGTAGCCGATCGCGGCGAGGAAGCCGGTGACGGCGAAGGTGGCGGTGCCGATCCAGCTCTTGCGGCGGTAGAGCTTGCGCGTTCCGAACCTGCGTCCGATCCAGGCAGCGGCGGGGTCCGCGAGGGCGAGGACGAGGACCGCTGCGCAGACAGCGGGGCGGGAGAAGAAGGGTTGCACGAGGCAGAGTGCGACGACGTACCAGCTTGCGGAGTTGACGGCCTTGTACTCGCGCGGGCGAGCGATGGGCTGGAAGACGGGGCTGGTGAGCAGGATGTGGTTCCAGCGGGCCCAGATGCGTCGAGTCACCTCGAGGCCGACGACCATGCCGAGGACGGAGAGCAGGACGATGGTGGCCTGGCGGGCAGTGAGCAGGAACTGGTAGAGGGCGACGGCGCCGACGCCCATTCCGATGTGGAACAGGGTGCGCGCACGGATGAGGGGTTTGAGGCTGTTGGAGCGCGACGATGCGCTTGCGCCGAGGTTGCGCATGCGGGCACCGAAGGCGGTGACCCACTGCTCGTAGGCGCGGGACAGCTCATCGTAGCGGTCCTGCACGCGCTCACGCGGTGAGCAGGAAGCGAGGGCTGCGTGCATTTCGGAGAGGCGTTCCTGGGTGCTGACCCAGGCGGAGCGGACGCGCTCGTCGAGGGGCGTCCTGGGCAAGTCACGCATGAGGCGAGCGCACCGATCGCGAAGCTCGCCGCGCATTTCTTCGTAGCGCTCCCACGTGAGGTGGGAGGGGAGGGACTCGAGGAACTCACGCAGCTCGAGGGCTTGCGCTTCCAGGGCGCGAAGTGCCTCGAACTCGGAACCGTGGGTCAGGGATGCGTTCATCGGTTGGCAGAAACCGGGTGAAAGAACGGCGCAGTTCCTAGGCCAGACGGCGATGGCGGGCAAATTCAAAGTCCGCACTGCTGGTTTTCCGCGGAGTTGGCCGGGGCATGGAGGAGCGGCTTGTCCGGAGGCTGCACGAGCCATTCGTCCCCAGGGGAGATTGACGCGCGGCTGGCCGTCCGATAGTTGCAGAGCAGAGGCATGGGAATCTTCGACAAGCTGGGCTCGCACGGGCTGGTTCTTGCGGTCGCGGGGGTCACCGTGATCGCCTTCCTGATCGTCTTGCGACTGGCGGAGCCATGGCTGTGGGCGGGAGCCACGAAGACCCCGAACGCGGCACGGAGGCTGGTGCAGGCGGGGGAGACCCTGGGGCTCTTCCTGATCGCCGGGTCCGCCGCGGGGGGCTGCGTGAAGGGCGAGCGCATCGGCGCGGAGATCGCGTGCGCGGCGGGCTACGCCTGCTGCGGTGTGGTCCTGCTGCTGGTGACCGGGCGTCTCGGCGTGCGCCTGCTCCTGGGTTCCAAGCTCGGAAGCGAGATCGAGCGGGGCAATCACGCGGCAGCCCTCGCCGCCGGCGCTCACTTCGTCGCCACCGCGATCATCATCTCCCGTTCGGTCTACGGCGACACCCTCGCGACACTCGGCGTCTCGATCGCCTTCTTCTTCATCGGACAGATCACTCTCCACGCCTTCGTGTTGCTGTTCCGCGCGCTGACCAGCTACGACGACGCCGCGGAGATTCGCGGGGAAAATGTGGCCGCAGGGCTGAGCTACGCGGGCGCGATGATCGCGCTCGCGGTCATCATCGGTCACGCGGCGGACGGAACCTTCACCGGCTGGGGCTCGTCCCTCAAGTCCTACGCTCTGGCCCTGCTGGTGTCGGTGGCGTTGTGGCCGGTACGGCAGCTGATCGTGCAGACCATCCTGTGCGGTGGTCGGGTGTCGCTGTGGAAGGGCCGGCTGGACGAAGGCATCGGGCGTGAGCGCAACGTCGGGCTCGGCGCGATCGAAGCCGTCACGTACCTGGCAACCGCGATGGTGGCCACCTGGCTGACATGACTGCGGAGCAGGAGTATCTCGCGCACGCGAGCCGGCTGAAGGCGACCGGGATCATCTTCGACCCGTGGATCGACGGCGCGCCCAGGTTCCGCTGTGAGCCGCTGATCCTGTCCGCGTCGAGGTGGCAGGCGCTGCGCCGGGCGGCGGAATCGGTGACCCTCGCCTGCGATGCCGTCGCGCGCGAGGTGATGCGAGAGCCCGCCCTGCTCGACATCCTCGGGTTGTCACCGCACCAGCGGTTGATGTGGGCGTCATCGCCGTCGAAGTGGCACGGGATCGCCCGTGCCGACGCGTGCTTCACCGACAACGGGATCGTCATTTGCGGGATCGACTCGGACACCCCGAAGGGCGAGCCGGAGGCGGTGGCGTCGAGCGCGTTGGCCTGGCGGGAGCACTTCGATCTCGAGGATCCGAACGAGCGGATGGGCGAGCGATTCGGGGCCATGGTGAGCGCGATGCACGCCGCTCTGTCCGCACGACCCACCTTGCGCAGCGCCGCGCTCGTCTGCCCCACTGTCCTCTCCAATGACCTCGGCTTCGTTACGCTGATCCACCGTTGGCTGCTCGATTCCGGTTGGACCGTCACCCTCGGTTCTCCGTTCGACCTCCAGCAGGGCGGCCCCTCGGGCGTGCTGATGCGCGACAAGCCCTGCGACCTGATCGTACGTCACCACAGGATCGACTGGTGGGGAGACCGCGCCGCGATCTGGAAGGACGAGCCGGAGTCCCAGAACAAGGATCCGTTGGACGGCCCGCTGCAGCTCGTGCTGCGGGCGCAGGGGGACGGGCGTGTGGCGGTGGTCAATCCGTTCGGCGCTGTGGTCACGCACAACAAGCGAGCGATGGCCCTGATGTGGGAGCTGATCGAGCGCCTGCCTGAGGCCGCGCGCGACGCTGTGCGCAGACACGTTCCGCACACCGTTCGGATGGAGACGATCGACGCCGAGGCGCTGCTGCGCGACCGCGCGCAGTGGGTGCTCGAGTCCGACTACGGCTGCGAAGGGGGGCAGGCGATCGTCGGCTCGGCATGCGACGACGAGGAGTGGCAGGCTCAGGTTCGCAATGCGGTACCCGAGCACTGGATCGCCCGCAGGCATGTCGATGCGCTCGCGGACGATCGCGGCTGGGAGGCGAGCCTCGGCGTGTACGTCATCGGGGGGGAGGCGTGCGGGATTCTGTGTCGTGAGCATGCGGGGGCGACAGCCCCGCGCACGACCGTGGTCCCGGTGCTGATCGATCGCGGGAAGGGAGACGAGTGAGCGTCGGAAGGTTGGCCGAAGGCGGTGCGGCGCGCTACTCCGGGGGCATGTTCCGCGCGATGCTCCCCCTCGGAATCGTCCTCGGCTCCATGGTCTCGTGC
>CAYMUE010000062.1:22670-28138 GCA_964393505.1 uncultured Polyangiaceae bacterium | reverse complement strand
CATGTTCCGCGCGATGCTCCCCCTCGGAATCGTCCTCGGCTCCATGGTCTCGTGCGCCCGCAGCGCGCCCGTTCCCGACGCGCAGATCGCGGCGCCTTCGGCTTCGCCGCCACCGATCGAATCCCCGCAGGTTGCGTTGTCCGAAGCAGCGCCGGCGCAGCCGACCGCGTCGGTGGCACCCTCGGCTTCCGCAGCGCCCGAGCCGAGCGCCAGCGCTCCATCCCCGGTGGCTTCGGCGGCCCCGGCGCCTGCCGCGCCCGAGCTGCCCGCGGTGACGGTCACGAACATCGGGATGCACATCGGAGGCGGGCCAAACGACGACGTGACGAAGGAGCCGATCCGCAAGTCGGTCGAGCCTCACTTCGAGGCGTTGCAGCGTTGCTGGGCGAGCGTGGAGACCGGGGACAAGGCCGGGGACTTCGGCGTGGACCTGCGGATTCCCAAGGGGGGCGGCAAGGCGAAGGTCACGCAGCCGAGAACCGCGTTCAAGGGTGCGGCATTCAAGGACTGCGTGGTGAAGGTCTTCGAGGCGATCGAGTTCCTGCCCCCGCGCAAGGGCGAGACCGTGGTCAGCTACTCGCTGCGCTTCGCCCCGAAGAGGTGATCGCCCGCGCTCATCGCTGCACGCTCGCGCCGGCGCGCTCCAGGGCATCGAGGAACGCCACGGGGGACTCGGGCGACAGCAATAGCCTTCGGTCGCACTCGACGAGCACTGTCTCCTTGAGGTCGGTGGCGCACACGTGGAGGGTTTCTCCGGCCTCGCGGAATCTGCCAGTGTAATAGCCGGGGGCGGAGGAGCCCATGACCTTGAGCATGCGCCCGGAACGATAGCGTCGTGCCGTCATGCCGGAGGTCGACCAGCGCATGCGCGAGAACATGGTGGCGACCTCGAGGGTTCCCGCGCCGACGCGGTAGACCATGCGACTGGGGCCGACGAGCAGCAGGAGCACGACGACGACGCCGGTGATGAGGGCGATGGGGACGACGACGGCCGACAGGATGAGGACATGGGTCTTGTCCGGCGGGGGGAGGGTAACGAAAGTTACCTCGCGCGCCTGCAGTCGTTGCAGGAAGGCATCGGGATCGGGGGGCGTGATGACGACGGGCTTGTCGAAGGCGGTGGCGCGCAGGACGACGGCGTCGCGGCCGCAGTCGGTGGCCTGCCAGACGGCGCCGAGGTTGTCGTAGGCGAAGTTGCCGGCGCAGTAGCCGCCGAGGGCGGTCCCCATGGTGCGTCGTCCGCCCTGGAGTGTCACGCGTCGAGCCTCGGTGATGCGGTCGAGGTCCGTGATTCGGCTGCCCGACATGCGGTCGCCCGATTCGATCCTCAGGCGGCCGTCGGAGATCTGGTAGGTGATCTCGAGGTGGCCGGAGAGGAAGTAGACGAGGCCGAGCATCGGGAGCACGACGAGGGTGAGGAGGAGCGCGGCGAGGATGCGCCTGGCCAGAGCCGAGCGAAGGGGCGGGCGGAACTCGGTCATGGGGAAGAGTATCGTCGCAGGAGGCGGCTGCGCGCAACTTGACCGGGCACGCATGGTGAGGGCAGGATCCACGACGTGCGGGGTGCGGCGGGGCCGTGCGTGGCGTCGTGCCGGGCGGTCGCACAAGGATGGGCGTGATGGCGGGGAGCGCGGGATCGGGGGACCAGGGAGGGAGTGACGGCAAGGGGGGCGGGAAGAAGCTGCCCCTCGAGCGGGACTCGTCCCTTTCGTACTCGCTCGACAAGCTCAAGGAGGTGTCGATCCACACGCCTCCGGTGGACATGAAGGGGCCGGACTCAGGCAGCATCGACCTGTCGAAGCTGCCGCGGCAGGCGTCGCCGGTCGCGCCTTCCGTGCTCGATGCCATGCCCGCGGTCGGAGAGATTGCTTCGGAAGCCGAACGAGCTGCGCCGCCTCCGGTGCAGAAGGGCGGATCGGCGGGGATCGGAATCGGGATCGCGGTCGCGGGCCTAGCCATTGCGGGCGCGGTCGTGTGGGTGTTGCGACCCGCGCCGGCCGCGACCTCGGAGACGGCGGTGTCTGGCTCGGTGTCGGCGGCTCCTGCCCCCCCCTCGGCGAGTGCGCAGGCCATCGCGAGCGGTTCGGCGTCCGCGGCTGCGTCTGCGGCTCCCAAGGCGGTGACTCCGACGAGGGGAACGAAGCCGAAGGAGAAGGCGGAGGAGCCGGCCGAAGAGACCCCACCGGCTGCGGAGCCTTCTCCCGCGCCGACGGAGACAGCGCCACCGAAGCCGCCCCCGAGCCCGTGCGGGTGCGCGGCCGAGGATCTGAAGTGCAACATGGACTGTGCGGTGTCGGGAAAGAAGAAGTAGCGCAGCGCGAGTATCCACGACGGCCGACGGGTTGCCTTTGGCGAGGCAAGAGGACTAGGCTCCGCGCATCTTTCTGGGATGTCTCTCGACCTGAGGTGCCGCCATGTCCGATACCGCCCCGACCCGCAACGCTCGTCTGCTCGCTTTCGTCGAAGAAATCGCCGCGCTCTGTCAGCCTGATCGCATTCACTGGTGCGACGGCAGTCCGGCGGAGTACGCGAAGATCTGCGAGGACGCGGTGGCTGCGGGGACGTTTCTCCGGCTGAACCCGGAGAAGCGGCCCAACTGCTTCCTGGTGCGATCGCATCCGAGCGATGTGGCGCGCGTGGAGGATCGCACGTTCATCTGCTCGGCGAAGAAGGAAGACGCGGGGCCGACGAACAACTGGGCCGAACCGGAGGAGATGCGCAAGACGCTGCGTGGTTTCTTCAAGGGCAGCATGCGCGGCCGCACGATGTACGTGATCCCGTTCTCGATGGGACCGGTCGGCTCACCGATCGCGCAGATCGGCATCGAGATCACCGACTCGCCGTACGTGGTAGCGAACATGCACATCATGACGCGAGTGGGGACGCGGGTGCTCGAGGCGCTTGGCGACGGGTTCTTCGTGCCGTGCGTGCACTCGGTCGGCGCTCCGCTGGTGGACGGCGCGAAGGACGTGCCGTGGCCGTGCGATGCGGTGAACAAGTACATCTGCCACTTCCCCGAGACGCGCGAGATCTGGTCCTACGGGAGCGGGTACGGCGGCAACGCGCTGCTCGGCAAGAAGTGCCTTGCGCTGCGCATCGCATCGGTGATGGCGCGCGATGAGGGGTGGCTCGCGGAGCACATGCTGATCCTCGGGCTCGAGAGTCCCGACGGCAAGAAGACCTATGTCGCGGCCGCGTTCCCGAGCGCGTGCGGCAAGACCAACCTGGCGATGATCATGCCGCCCGAAGGTTTCACCGGGTGGAAGGCGCTCACGGTCGGCGACGACATCGCGTGGGTCAAGCCCGGGCCCGATGGAACGCTGCGCGCTATCAACCCCGAGTTCGGCTTCTTCGGCGTCGTACCCGGGACGTCGATGTCCTCGAACCCCGGTGCGATGGAGACGATGAAGACGAACACCATCTTCACGAACGTCGCGCTGACCGACGACGGCGACGTCTGGTGGGAGGGGAAGGGGCCGGCTCCGGAGCACGCGATCGACTGGACGGGGCAGGACTGGACGCCGGGTTGCGGCCGACCGGCGGCGCATCCGAACTCGCGCTTCACGGCGCCGCTCTCGCAGTGTCCGACGGTCGATCCGGCGTTCGACGATCCGGCGGGCGTGCCGATCAGCGCATTCATCTTCGGCGGGCGTCTCTCGAAGACGTTCCCGCTGGCGTACGAGGCGCGGGACTGGAAGCACGGCGTGTTCATGGCGGCGACGATGGGGTCGGAGGCGACGGCCGCGGCGTTCGGGCAGGCGGCGATCCGGCGCGACCCGTTCGCGATGCTCCCCTTCGCCGGCTACAACATGGCCGACTACTGGGGCCACTGGTTGAGCTGGGAGAAGCGCAACGTGAAGCTCCCGAAGATCTTCCGCGTGAACTGGTTCCGCAAGGGCGCCGACGGCAAGTTCGCCTGGCCGGGATATGGGCAGAACATGCGCGTGATCGAGTGGATCGTCGGGCGCGTTCGCGGCACTGCGGGCGGCGTGGCCGGCCCGATGGGATGGATGCCGCGATACGCGGATCTCAACTGGACCGGTCTGGACTACGGTGTGGACCGTTTCGCGTCGATCATGAACATCGCGCGCGACGGCCTGGTGGCCGAGGCGGCGGAGATCAAGACGTTCTTCGGGAAGTTCGGTGACCGGTTGCCGGCTGCTCTCGAGGCCGAGCGGCAGACCCTCGAGCGTCAGGCCGCCGACATGCCCGAGGTGTGGAAGATCAGCTGATCCTCTCTGCCCGCCGCTGCTACAGCTTCCTGCAGAACCTCTCGATCCGATCCAACCCCTTGCTCACGTTCTCCAAGCTCGTCGCGTAGCTGATGCGGATGTACGCGTCGGCTCCGAAGGCGATGCCGGGAACGGCTGCGACCCGCTCCTCCTCGAGGAGTCGCGCGCAGAACGTCGAGGAATCGAGCCCGGTCATGGAGATGTTTGGGAACAGGTAGAAAGCCCCTTCGGGACGCGCGCAAGTGAGCCTGGGGATGGCGTTGAGACGCTCCCAGGCGAGGAGGCGTCGGCGGTTGAACTCGGCGAGGCGCGGGGCGAGGTGGTCCTGGGGACCGGTCAGCGCGACGACTGCGCCCTTCTGCGCGAAGCTGGTGGTGTTGGAGGTGCTGTGGCTCTGGATGGCGCTGATGGCCCGGGCGACGGGCGCGGGGGCCGCGGACCAGCCGAGCCGCCAGCCCGTCATGCTCCAGCCCTTGGCGAACCCGTGGACGATGATCGTGTGCTGCTCGTGCGCAGGGCTGAACGACGCAACGCTCGCGTGGACCGCGCCGTCGTAGACCAGGTGCTCGTAGATCTCGTCGCTGAGGATCAGAACACCCTTCTCGACGCACAGGTCGCCCAGGGCGCGAAGCTCGTCGGGCGTGTACACGGCGCCGGTCGGGTTCGAGGGCGAGTTGAGGATGAACAGGCGCGTGTTGGGTGTGATGGCCGCGCGGAGCCGATCGGGCGTCAGCTTGAAGCCCGTCTTGTCGGTGGTCTCGAGGATGACCGGTGTCGCACCGGCGAGCTTGACCATTTCGGGATACGACAGCCAGTACGGTGACGGGATGATCACCTCGTCGCCCTCCTGGCACAGCGCGAGGACCACGTTGAAGCAGGCGTGCTTGCCTCCGCACGAGACGGTGATCTGCGTCGGCTCGTAGGCGACCTTCTGCTCGCGGAGCATCTTGTCCGCGATCGCCTTGCGGAGCTCGAGGATCCCGCTCGCCGCGGTGTAGCGCGTGAATCCGTCCTCGAGAGCCTTCACGGCGGCCGCAACGATGTGCGGCGGCGTCGGGAAGTCGGGCTCACCAACGCCGAAGCCGACGACGTCCTCGCCAGCGGCGGCGAGCTGCTTGGCGCGTGTGTCGATGGTGAGGGTGAGCGAGGGGGAGAGCGTGGCGGCGCGACGGCTCAGGCGGTAGTCCATGGCGCGAGTTTCGCCCCCTCGACACAGAAGGCAAGAACGAACGGGGA
>CAYMUE010000062.1:21041-22570 GCA_964393505.1 uncultured Polyangiaceae bacterium | reverse complement strand
AGTCACATCGCGGAGACGGGCAACAAGGTGCCCGAGTACCCGACGATCTTCACGAAGTTCGCCGATTCCCTCACGGGGGCGCACGACCCGATCGCGGTGCCGCCCGAGGATCACCGCATCGACTGGGAGGGCGAGTTGGCGATCGTCATCGGCGACGCTGGTCGAAGAATCGCGGAATGCGACGCAAGCCGACACATCGCCGGCTTTGCGGTGGCCAACGACGTGTCGATGCGAGGCTGGCAGGGGCGCACGTCGGAGTGGACGCAGGGCAAGTGCTGGGAGGCGTCGACGCCGGTGGGCCCCTTGCTCGTGACGCCTGACGAGTTTGCCGTGGGGGCGCGGATCACGACCCGCGTGAACGGGAGGGTCATGCAGCAGGACTCGACCGCGGACCTGGTGTTCTCTCCGGCGGCGCTGATCGCCTACGTCTCGATCGCGATCACGCTGCGTCCGGGCGACTTGATCCTCACGGGGACGCCTGCGGGCGTGGCGTTGGGGCGGAAGGATGCCGACGGGCGGCGGCCGTGGTTGAAGGCAGGCGACGTACTGGAGACGGAGATCGAGGGGCTGGGTGCGCAGCGCAATGTCCTGGTGCAAAGCGAGGGTTGAGAGGCGGGGGGGGAACGGGGCATCGAGGAGGTGACGAGCGGCGGGACGGGGCGAAGGCAAGTGCTCCGAGGATTCCTCGTTGTCCCAGTCCCGGCGTCGCAGCGTTCGCTGCAGCGGGGTGAGAGTCACCGGGGCGCGGGCGCGTGTTGTTTCGAAACACGTTGGATGGCCGCCAAACGGCACCGCGGGGTGGCGTCCGGACCTGGAGTGGGGTATTCACCAGCGGCCTGCGGCAAAACGGCTCGACTGGGATCGCTTGTCGTCCTTCGGGAAGGTGCCGCGAGCGCTGCTGAAGCCCCGGGGGAATCGATAAGGTGACCGATGGGAAGTTTGAAATTCGGAGCGGAGCAGGCGGTTCGCAAGTGTCTCAGGGTTCGCGAAGGCGAGCCCGTGGTGCTCATCACGGACCTGGAGTCGATCGAGATCGGTGACGCGTTGCTTTCGGTGGTTCGGGAGACGACGCGACAGGTCTCGAGGTTCATCCTGGAGGACTTCGGCCCGCGTCCGACCGACGGGGAAAACCCGTTGGCGTTTCCGGCGGTGATCGGAGAGGCGCTGTCCCAGGCTTCGGTTTCGATCTACGCGGCATCGGGCAAGCGGGGAGAGCTGAAGTCGTTCCGCTCGCCCATGCTCAAGGCCATCGAGGCCAACAAGGCTCTGCGTCATGCGCACATGATCAACATCACCCGCGAGGTGATGGAGACCGGCATGTCGGCCGACTACGAGGTCATCCAGCAGCTGTCGGCGAAGGTCTACGAGATCGTCAAGAGCGCGCGTTCGGCGCACGTGACCTCTCCTCGCGGCACCGACCTGCACATCGAGCTGAATCCGGACTGGAAGTGGATCGTGTCCGACGGGCGGATCACGCCGGTGCAGTGGAAGAACCTGCCGGACGGCGAGGTGTTCACGTGCGCGCAGTC
>CAYMUE010000062.1:0-20941 GCA_964393505.1 uncultured Polyangiaceae bacterium | reverse complement strand
CGCCGGTGCAGTGGAAGAACCTGCCGGACGGCGAGGTGTTCACGTGCGCGCAGTCTGCGCGCGGGCGTGCAGTGATCGACGGGTGCCTTGGCGATCACTTCAGCTCGCTGGGCACGTGCGAGACGTTCCCGGTGACTCTCGAGATTGAGGACGGGATCACGAAGTCGTTGAAGTGCGAAGCGCGCCCGGAGCTCGAGCGGGAGCTGGTGGCCTACATCCACCAGGACGAGAATGCGAACCGGGTGGGCGAGTTCGCGATCGGCACGAACATCGGTCTCGACCGGATCATCGGCAACCTGCTGCAGGACGAGAAGTTCCCTGGCGTGCACATCGCGCTCGGGCATGGCTACCCGGAGAAGACCGGCTCGCCGTGGCATTCGGAAGCGCACATCGACCTGGTGATGCGCGAGGTCACGATCGAGATCGACGGCGACGCGATCATGCGCGACGGCAAGTTCTTGATCTGATCTCAGGACCGCGAGGTCTTCTGCTCGAGCTTGTCGAGCAGCCCGTCTCCCACCCAGCGACCGATCGGAAGCGCCTCCCGGCAGTGCGGGCAGAGGCGTGCCTCCTTGCGCACCTGCGCGCGGCAGGTCGGGCACGTGTGCCTGCGGAGCTTCTCGAGCGAGCGGAACAGCGCCCACATCCCGACCGAGCCGCTGAACGCCACGAACACGAAGGCGAGGGCCACGGCGGGGGAGAGCACGACCGCGACGGTGAGGCCGAGGACGCCGCCCGCTTCGAGCCACGACAGCCACCTGCGCGGCGAAACGATTCCGGCGGAGATCGCGGACAGCGCGGTGTGCACGCGCATCCTCATGTTGTGCGTGAGCAGCGCCAGCGCGCCTCCAATCGCCGCGACCGGCCAGCCGTCGAGGGGCAACCCGAACCGCTCGACTAGCAGCCACGCCACCACGATCCCTCCCGTCCCGTGCACCCCGTACTTCAGGATCGCAAGAAGCTGCTGCGCGTCGTCGTCGCGCTCCAGCAGCTCCTCCACCACCGTCGCCGCGAGCATCGCGCCCAGCCAGGGGGTGGAGGTCAGGAATGAGACCGAAGCGGGCATCTCCACGACACCTGCGCGACCGAGGCCAGCAACGACGAGCATGGCGAGGGCTGCCCGGGTTCCGGACGCGGTCCCGACGCCGAGGAACTTCGCGGCGATCTCGAAGGGGATCATCATGGCGCGCGCCTCATGCGAACAACCTTGCGGCGAGCGCCTGGGCAGCCACGACGGCGGCGACGGCAGCAGCCACCAGTCCGATCGCAGCCCCCACGAGCACCACCGCGGCCGAAGCGAGGATCCCGTACTCCCACCACGCTACCGGCAGGCCGTCTTCGTCGCGACCGAGCTGCCAGCGCATGTAGCGCGCGTTGAGCCACGCCACGAGCAGGACTTCGCCGGAAGCGATGACGCCCTTGGCGATGGCGCCTGCGAAGGGCACCAGTGTGAGCAGCTCGTTGACGATGAGCGAAGCGGCGACGAGGGCGGAGGTGACGATGCGCGCGCTCCAGACTGCGATGCCGGCGCGTCGGGAGCTCATGATCTTCACGGCCGGGCTGACGATCTGCAGGCGCACGTAGGCGGTGGAGGCGGCGACGACCGCGGAGCTCACGACGGGAGTCCAGCCGATGACGATGTGGGCCAGCCCGATGACGGTGGCGAGCAGCCCGATGCGCACGTTGGCGCGGTGGGTGACGTAGTCCACGACCGTGGCGCGGTCGTGCTCCGTGATGGCAGTCGGCTCGTGGCACAGGAGGCAACCCTCGCCGCGCAGGACCGCCCCGCGCGGGAGCAGCTCGGCGCAGGCACGACAGCGGCCACCCACCAGCAGCGCGAGTTCGTGGCGTGCGAGGCGGTCCGGGTCCACGGCGAGCGAGTGCGCGTACGCCTGCGCGGACGTCATGGGCATCGGGGCAGCGGGGACGTTGCCGGACACGACGGCGATGGTAGCACGGTGAGCGTTGCCTGCGGCGCCGCGTGAAGACGGGGTCTCCGCCTTCGACGCGCGTCCGGGCTCTCACAGCGCGTCGGTGACCCGAGGCTTGTTCCTGTCTCGCGAGATCGCAGAGAGACGGGTGACGAGGCCGCGGCCGACCAGGAGCAGCATCTGCTCTTCGAGCTGCCTGGAACGATGGGGGTGACCGCCGAACGAGAAGTTGGTTCGAACGGCGGGACCCTTGTGGAGCCTGGCGACGGCGGTGCAGCTCACGCGGACGACGTCGGGGCGCCTCACGACGGAGAACTCCGTGACGCGGACCGAGGCCTCGACGAGTCCTCCCAACGGGTCGCCCCACTGGACCCGGCGAGCTTCCTTGGCGAGCACCTTCCGGAGGTGCAGCTCGCGCGCGCGCTGCCGGTCGCTCTCCGGCAGGGCGACTTCGGTCCAAACGACCTTGATGCGGGGGCGTGCGTCGGCTCTCGAGGTGACCGTCGCGGTGACGCCCGCGGCAGCGACCGCGAGACACCCGAAGAAGCTGCGACGGGACAGCGCTTCCATGCTGCGAGGGTAGGACGACGGGAGCGGGGCGGCCAAGTTCGGGAGGGGATACGAGCGCATGGGGGCGGGGGCAGAACGCGGGATCTGCGCAGAGCGAATCGTGGCATGGTGCCGGGATGGCGCCCGACTCGACCCACGGCACCGATCCCGGCTTTCGCGCGCGAAGGCTTGCCTCGGTCTGCGGCCTGCTCGCTTCCATCTGCGCAACGTGCATCTGCGCGAGCTCAACCTCGCACGGAGCGCCATCCACCCCACACAAGCCCCGTGCCGCGTCGATCGCCGACAAGACGCGGGACGTGTTCGTCGCGCCTGCCGGGCGCTGGGTCGCGGCCACGCCCGACCGCATGCTCGAACTCGCTGCAGCGCACGTCGAGCGCGGGGGTGCGGAAGGGCTCGCGGGCGCCGCGGTCGTGGCGATGCTGGTGCCCCGCGTGCCGGCGACGCGATCCAGGGAGCTGCTGTCGAAGCTCCGCGCGCCTTCGGATTCCCGTCTCCAGGACGAGGTGCGATGGATGGCCGCGGCCCTGGCGACGGAACGCGCAGCCAAGGCGCCTGCGGGGCTGATCCGAGCCTGGTCGATCGTCGGACCGTTCGAGGACACGGGCGATGGTCTGCGACGGCGGGAAGGTCCGGAAGAAGGTTCGTTTGCCGACACATCGCGCACGTTCGATCGCGGCGCGTACCAGGTGCGTTGGCGCCCCGTCCCCGCGGCCCTCGCGACCGCCGCGGGGATCCCCCTCGACGTCATGATCTCCCCGCGCCAGGAGAGCTGCTCGTATCTCGCGTCGCGATTCGAGTCGACCTCTCCCGATGCGTTCATCGTGCACGCGGCGTCGAGCGGATCCATTCGCCTGATGGTGGACGGGGAGGACGGCGTCGAAGACGAGGAGATCCATCGGTCCCTGGGCTTCGATCGCGTTGCGTTGAAGGTGCAGGTCCAGGCGGGGCAGCACGTGCTCGGGGTCAAGGTCTGCAGCGGATCGGTGGACGACGAGGGGCGGGTGCGGGTGCGGGTGACCGACGAGCAGGGCAACGCGCGGGAGCTGAAGTGGAGCGCGGACCTGAAGCCGGCGCAGGCCGGACTCGGCGGAGCACAGCTCACGGTGGTGCCCACACCGTTGCACGACGCCCTCGACGTGGAGGACAAGGCGTCGGTCGAGCGGTCATTGCATGCCGCCGTCACACGTACGCTGGGCGGGGCGGAGGACGAGCGGACGCCGCGTGCGCCGGGGTTGCTCGATCGCGTTGCGCGTGATCCGCGGATGTCGGCCGATCAGATGGCCCTGGCCGCGATCGCGACTCCTTTCGGAGCAGATCGATCGGGGCGGTTGAACGCAGCGCGGGCGAAAGCCGTGAAGGCGAACGACGTCGAGACGCAGGGGTTTGCGCTCCGGCGACTTGCGGCGCTTCGCGTCGAGTCCGGTTATCCGGACTGGGCGATGGCGGCCCTGCAGGCCGAGCCGCTCGCCTCCGCGACGGACGACGAAGCCCGTGTGCTGCGGGCGGGGGCTCTCGGGGCGTATCGCCCGATGCGCGCGGCGTCCACGAAGGAGCTCGAGACGATCGCGCAATCGGCTGCGGAAACGCCCGTGATCTGGGGCCTGCTTGCGGATCAGGCGGGCGCCACCGATCGGGAGCTGGCGGCAAAGGCGCACGAGACGTTGTTCCGGATCGTTGCGGGCGCGAGCTGTGCCGAGGTCGTACGTTCCATGGCCGCCCGGGGTGGGGATGCGGTTGCGAAGTGGGCGTCGCGCTGCAGCGAGGAAGGCGTGCAGGACGCCTACGAGCTGGTGGTGATCGGGCGCGCGCTGC
Source organism: uncultured Polyangiaceae bacterium (assembly GCA_964393505.1). Lineage (GTDB taxonomy): Bacteria > Myxococcota_A > Polyangia > Polyangiales > Polyangiaceae > JACRCQ01. Next base: position 16,628 of record CAYMUE010000062.1, on the reverse strand, counting down.
TCGATGCGGGGAAGCTCGAGGAGGCGCGAGAGCACTTCCGCCGTTCCGTGGAGATCGCACCAAACGTGTCCGAGCTCTGGTCGGGTCTGTCGCTCGCGGCCTTCGCGAGCGGTCGCAAAGAGGATCTGGAGCTTGCGCAGCGGGCTCTGGAGCGATCGCGCGCGCTGGACCCGGGAGACGTCCGGCTCGGTGCGGAAGCGCGCTTGCGGGCGCGCAAGTCCGAGGGCGACGATCGCCACCTCGTCGAGGCGCCGGTCTTCCTCGGGATCAAGGCGCGCGTTCCGGTGCGCGAAGGGGAAGAGGCGGACCGGGAGCTGTATTGGAAGCGGGCGGTGCAGTACCTCGCGGATCACCGCGTGATGCAGACCGTGCAGTATGCGCGCGAGGTGATCATCGCGCCGCGCTCGCAGGCCGATCTGATGGAGAACCTCCCGTCTCTCGAGGGCGACACCGTGGAGGTGCTCCGTGCTCGCATCCACCGCGCCGGCGGCGGCGTGGCCTTCGCCGAGGAGCAGGCGAGCGAGGGAGGGCGCCCGCGCGTGCGCTGGCCCAGGCTGGAGAAAGGCGACGTGGTCGAGGTCGCCCTGCGTACCCATACCGCCGGCCCCGTGGGACGTCGCGGTGATCCGCCGTTCTTCTTCATGGATCACGGCGGCTCGATCGAGACGCATCCGCTCCTGTACAACGAGGTCGTGGTCGAGACGCCGGTTGGGCAGCCGTTGGCGGTTGACGTGTTGCACGGCGATCCGGACGAGCGAGCGGAGCAGGAGCGCGACGGCACGCACGTGACGAGGATGGTCTGGACCCGGCCTCGCAATGTGCCGGACGAGCCCTTGGCGCCGCACCCGACCGAGACGATCCCGCTGGTGGTGGGATCGACGTTTCCGAGCTGGGACGCGTTTCTGGAGTGGTACCGGGCAGCGGTGAAAGGCTTCGCGGAGCCGGATGACCAGGTGAAGCGACTGGCCGCGGAGCTGACACGCGGGGCGACGACACGGCAGGAGAAGATCGAGCGGTTGTTCGACTACGTGGCCGACTCGATCCGATACGTGAACTACGTGTCGGGCGAGTTCTGGCTGCCGAATCGTCCGCAGCAGGTCATCGCGCGCAAGCAAGGGGACTGCGACGACAAGGCGATCCTGCTGATCTCGCTGCTGGCCGCGGTGGGGATCGAGGCGCGCGAGGTGCTGGTGCAGACGCGCATGACCTCGCAGCCGTCGGTGCTGGGATCGCGGCGGGCTGCAGTTCCGTTGTTCGACCACGGGATCGCGTACCTGCCGGGGAAGGACGGACGCCCTGCGATGTGGCTGGACGCGACGAGCCCGCAGAGCAGGCTCGGTCCGTTGCCCTCCATGGACGCGCGGGCGATGGCGCTGTTCGTCAAGGATGGCGCGGCAGAGGTCGTGGCCATGCCGTCCAGCTCACCGTCGGACCACGGCGTGCGGGGAGCGTGGAAGCTGGAGCTCGACGCGAGCGGTGGAGGCATTCTATCGGCGGAGGAACGTCACGCTGGAGATCACGGGTTCGAGCTGCGCACGAACCTGCAGGAGGAGGCGTCGCGAGCCCAGTGGGTCGAAGGGAACCTGCTGTCCGGTTGGTTCTCGGGTATGAGGCTGGAGGGCAAGGTTGGATTCGAGCCGAACATCGGGATGGGCACGGCGAAGGTGACGTACCGCGCGCACTCCGATGGGCTGGCGAGGAAGGAGGGGGAGGACTGGGTGGTGCCGTTGGCGCCGAGCTCGACGATGACCAGCCAGATCGCGCCGCTGGTATCGCGGAAGCTCCCTGTGGTGCTGCCTCCGTTCCTCGCCCCTGCGCTGCAGGAGCGGACCCTGCGCATTGTCGCTCCCGCGGGCTACCGGCCCGGGCCGTTGCCGCCCGGGGGGGAAGAGAACGGCGGGGAGTTCGGGGCTGCGCGGCTGCAGGTCTCGTTGCAACCTGGGCACCCCGACGTGGTCCTGGTCACGCGCTCCGTCGCGCTCGACATGTCCACGATTCCGGTCGAGCGCTACGGGGCATGGCGCTCCTGGCTGCAGCGAGTCGATGCGCTGATGCATCGCGGCGTTCGCTTCGTCCCGTCCAAGACCCGGCCGGCCACGGGCCGAGGACGCTGATCCTCGGCGGGTGCGATCGCGCGTCCTCTGCATTCATTAGCAGCCCGGCTGATCGAGACGTCGGTCTTGTCAGATCGGAACGGGGCCTTATCGAACGAGCATGACCTACGTCGGCTCGGTGAACATCCTGATCAAGGGCCAGATGCACACAATCCCGGTCAACAAGATCATGTACCAGAACCGGGATGATGCCCGTCCTGCCGGGGGCATCGTGGAGAACCCGGACGGGTCGTTGCAGATCATCCTCGACGGCCGTCTCTCCGACGAAGCGACCAAGGAGTTGTTGGAGGAAGCGATGGCGGAGGTGTCGAGGAGGATCTCGGTGAAGGGGATGAACTGACCGCAACCGATCTCCGAAGAATCTTCGCTCGCCGTCTGTCCCCTAAATGCAACCGGGATGTTGGGCCGGGCACCCCGTTGCGCTACAACATGATCGTGAGCCAGATCCCTCCCTCCGCCCCACCGGACAAGCCGGCCAAGCCGCCAGCGAAGCCCAAGTCGCGCGACGTCGTGCTGATGCACTCGCCGACCGAGGACCGGCAGGGCGTGCGGGTGATCCGTGCGCGGGACGGCAACCTCGAGGCAGGCGAGATGCGGCCGCTGCGCGAGGGCGCGAGCCTCCAAGGAACGGAAGTCGTCAAGCTGAAGGAGCGCGAAGGAAGCCCCGTGCTGTGGGATGTGGAGGTCGAGTACGACGGTCGTGAGTTGGCCTCGACGAGTCACGCAGGACCGCCGCGGGTCGCGTCTCGCGCGTACCGCCAGAACTACGACGGCATCTTCGGCTCCAAGCGCGCAGACGCGGACGTCAACTGAACGCGAGTGGGCGCGAGCTTCAGAGCCCGTAGCTCCCCCCGAGGTGATCGTAGGGATCGGCCCCCTCCGCCATCTCCCGCTTGAACCTCATCTCGTCCACGAATCGCTCGAAACCGTCCACGAGCGCGTCGAGCAGATCGCGTGTCGACACGACGCCGATCGGCCGGCCATCGTCGAGCACCGGCAAGTGACGGAACTTCTTGGACCGGAAGAGCTGCAGGACGTCGCGGAGCGGCGCGTTGACTTCGACCGCGACCGGGGAGGGCGTTGCGACGTCGCCGATCCTGGTTCGCTCCGGGTCGCGGCCCCAGCCGACGACGCGCATCAGCAGGTCGCGCTCGCTGAAGATGCCCGTGAGGCGACCGTCGTCGAGGATCAGAACCGAGCCGATGTTGCGGCTGCTCATGCGTCGGACCACGTCGGCCACGGTCTCCAACGGGTGCGCGGTGACGATCTGGGCGGTCATCAACGACCGGATGCTGGCCATGGCGATCCCCTCCGGGGACAGGACATGAAGACCGAGCGGGGGAAGCGCAAGGGGGGGTCAGCCGCGCGGCTTGCCCTTGCGGCGCTGCAGCAGGATCTCGGCAGCGGTGAGCGGACGGGCGCCCGAGGGGGGCAAGCCCGAAGAGCGCAACGAGGGCGGGGCCTCGTCGGAGGTGTGGACCTTGGATGCGGACGTCGGGGAGAACGTGGTGGCAGGTCCGCCGCGCCAGGTGGCGACGGGTGCGGGTCTCGGGGCGTGCGCCGCGGGGCGATGGGGAAGGGGAGCGTTGGCGCTCGCGGGTGCTGCTGCGCGCGTGCGCTCCTTGGCACGCGTGAGCTCTTCGAGGGTGGCGGCAGCATCGGGGCCTGCGGACGGCGCCTTCTTCCTGCGTCGAAGCGAAGGGACCCAGCCCTTTGCCCGACGGAGCCAGCCTTCGGGGACCGAGAGCCTGCGAGCGGCGACACCGGACAAGAGCGCGAGCGCGGCCAAGGCGCTGAGCCAGCTCGTCAGGGGACGATAGGCGAATCGCAGCTGCATGCGATCGCGGAAGATCCCCGCGGCCGAGTCGCGGACCTTGCCGCCGGTCATGCTTGCGACGCGCGCGAGGAGTGCACGGTCGCTTCCGGTCGGGCGCAGCTCCTCGCCGGCGGTGAGCACTGCGCCGGTGGTGCCGACGTTCTCGTTCTTGAGCTCGTCGCGCGCGGTGACCACGTAGGTGCCCGGGCGGCTCAACGGCAGGGTGCCCAGGTACGAGCCGGCGCCCACGGGCTCGAGAGGGACCTCGCGCTTGAAGCCGTCGGGACCGCCGACGTGTGCGGTCAGGCGGCGGAACGACTGGGCGCGTCCGTCGTCTCCGACCACCTCGGCGCGCACGTGGAGCTCACCGCCGACGGTATCGCTTTCGAGGCGCACGTGGGGATCGTCGGCGAGGCGCGTGACGTCGCGTGCGAGCTGCGCGACGAGTGTGGATGCTCCGGACCAGCTCGTCCACTGCACGCCCCAGCGGTCCTTCAGATCGCTCGTGAAGGCCGCGGAGCGCCCCATGCCAGCCGACCAGGTGGCGAGCAGGGGATCTCCTTCGGGGCCGGTCAGCAGCACGGTGGATCGCGACTTGGGGATGGTGACGACGTAGCCCTTGAGGATGGGGGCGGTGGAGAAGTCGATGCCGCGCACGGGGGCGCCGGACGAGACGAGGTGGGGGCGGAAGTCGATCTCGTGGATCGAGGAGCGGGCAGCGAGGATGGTCTCCTGCGTGAACACGGCGGGGAGGCGGTTGGCATCCTCGATCAGGTAGAAGCGCCCGTCGCCGAGCTTGGAGAGGACCTCGAGCTCGGGCACGTCGCTCCCCTTGCCGAGCGCGACGACGCTGGTGGTGATGCCGCGTCGTTTGGCCTCGGAGACGAGGGTGCGGCAGCCGGTGAGCTGTTCGGCATCCGAACCATCTGCGAACAGCAGCAGGTGCTTCAGGTTGACGACTTCCTTGTCGAGGGCTGCGTAGCCGGACCTGAGCGCGATGTCGGTGTAGATGCCTCCGCCGCCCGGCTTGACCGCACGGATGGTCTTGCCGATCGCGGCTGCATCGGTGACCGGCGTCATCGGGACCGTCCAGGTGACCGCGTCGTCGACATGAGCGACGGCGAGCCGGTCGCCAGGGCCGAGCAAAGCGGCGGAGCGCGCCGCGGCCTCGTTGGCGAGGTCGAGCTTGTTGAGCTTGCCGCCCGCGGAGGCGGCCATGGACCCGGAGTAGTCGATGACGATGGCCTCGGCGAGGCTGGCGCGCCTTCGCTCCTGTTTGATGTCGAAGGAGACCGCGGAGACCTCCTCGACGGGCGTGCGCGAGTAGCCGCCGGGGCCCATGGAGCGGTCGCCGCCGAGCAGCACGAGGCCGCCGCCCAGATCGCGCACATAGCTCGCGAACGCTTCGAGCTGTGAAGGGGAGAGCTCGTGGGCGGCGATGTCGCTGAGGAACACGACGTCGTACAGGGCGAGGCCGCCGAGATCCGCGGGGACGGCGCCGACTCCTCCGGAGGCGACGGAGAACTCCGCATCCTGCAGGGCCTTGACGACGAAGGCGTCGCGTCCTTGCTGGCCTTCGAGCACGAGCGCGCTCGCGGGGCCGCGCACGCGAACGAACGTGCTGCCGCTGTTGTCCTCGGCCGCCTGATCGAGGGAGGGATCGACGGAGGTGATCTCGATGTCGTAGCGGTGCAGGCCCGGGCCCGGGGCCTTGTCTCGGAGCCGCAACACGTCCTCTCCCGACTCGACCTTGGCCTTGCCCTCCTGGATCAGCTTGCCGTCGCGCTTGATCCGAAGGGCGACCTCGGCCGGGGAAGACGATGCGGTGACCAGGCGCATCTCGAGGACCTCCCCCATGCTCGCGCGCGAGGGCATGCGCAACGCCACCACCCGGACGTCGGGGACCACGCGCTGATCGAGGGGGATGACGTCCACCGGGACCTGCGCGGCGACCGCTGCGGCGGCGGCACCGATGGGATCTCCGCGGTTGGCGACACCGTCGGAGATGACCACGATGCGTGCGGCGGTGTCGGCCGGGAGCTCGGCGAGCGCGCGCCGGATGCCTGCCCCGACGTCGGTTCCGTCGCGTCCGATCTCGATGCGCTGCGCAGGCTGCAGCTCGCTCTTGGGGTGCGGCGGATCCTCGGTGGCCGCGCTCGATGCGAACACGACCGTCCCGATGCGGTCGTCTTCGCGCATGCTCTGCTCGGCCAGGCGAAGCTCCGATCGGACGCGCTGCTCCGCGTCGGCCACGAGATCGACCGAGCGGCTCCGATCGAGCACGAAGATGACCGTCATGCGGTCGAGGGGCTTGCCGAGGTCGAGTCCGGCCATGGCGAGGCTGGCGAGGAGGGCGGCGCCGACGCCGAGGATCTCGACGGCGAGCTTGCGAGAGTTCTGGAAGCGGCGCGTGAGGGTGGCGAGGCGCCAGGCGACGAAGGCGGTCGCGGCAGCGCACACGAGCGTCGCTGCGGGGTGGGCTACGCGCAGGTACCGATCGGCGACGAGGCCTGTCCACACGAGACCGACGTAGAGTGCGGGGAGCGCGCCGAGGATGGCGCCGGTGAGGAGCACCGGGCGGCGGTGCAGCGAGACCTTTCGGATCGCGAACAAGATGAAGGCCGCGATCAGCAGGACTCCCACCGCGACGGATGCCCAGGGCAGGGCGCGGAGCAGGGCAGGGGGGATCATGCGCGCCCACGCTCCGGCAGCTTGGGACGCAACGGCTCCGCGAGCTTCTGGGTCGGAGGCTTGCGCGTGAGATACCAGACGTCGAGGAGCACGAACGCCAACGCGATCGCCGCCAGAAGCCAGGTCCACTCCTGGTGGGCGTCGGTGAGCTGGTCCCCCGTGGTGAGCGTGGCGCCGGCGCTGCGTGTCAGGTCGAGCGGGCGATCGGTGAGATCGCTCTCACGCTCGGCGGTGAGGTTGACCGCAAAGGCCACGCTCGACGCCGCGTTGCCCTGCCAGCTCGCGTAGTAGATGCCGGCGCGAGCGGTTTCGGACAACACCGCGAGGCCCCCCTTGGCCGGAAGCTCCTGCTTCCACTCCTCGGGGCCCACGACCTCGACCCGGCCGACCTGCGGCGGAACGGTAAGGCGGATCGGCTCGCCGGCGCGCGCCGCCGAGGCCACGCCGTGGGAGCGGTGGGCCCGCGCCTGCTCGAGCACGTTGCGGATGAACAGCACGAACGACGCCTTCAGCGGCCAGTCCGATTCGCCGACGTCGAAGGAGACGATCGTGGCGCTTCTTCCCGGGGCCGACGCGTCCGCGATGAGCGTCCCCTCACGCGCGTGAACCAGATCCTGCCGCCCGCTCTCGGGCTTGATCACGCGCGCCTTGGCGATATGCACGCCGTCGAGTGTGAGGAAGCGGAAGCGCTGGTCGGCGTTGGCCCAGGAGGTGATCGATGGCTTGTCCACCACCGCGCCGATCTCGGCCCCGAGGCAGACGCCCTGCGGCGGGTTGAAGACGATGACGTCGTTGGCAGGAAGCTCCGCGGGACACGCGCCGTCGATCACCACGAGGGCTCCCGGCGAGATGCCCGCCTTGGCCGGATCCGACGCCGGCGCCGGCAGGATCTCGACCTTGGAGTCCGAGCGCAGCGCGCGTTCGATCCAGGGCGAGCCGGCCGACGCGAGGATGACCGGGAGCTTGGAGCCCGACGGAACGCGGCCGAAGGCGACGTCGTCGGCGCCCATCGCGTCGTGCGGCGACATCTCGAGCACGAGCCCCTGGCCGATGTCGCCCGTCGCCGGATTGAACGTCAGCACCACCGGCGCGCGCTCCCCCGGCTTCAACAGGATCCTGCGCGAGGCGAGCACGTCGGAGGCGTTCTGCTCCCGCATCGTCACGTAGACGTCCCGCGGGCGCGCCCCGAAGTTCGCGATCATCGCGAAGGCCTGGACCTGATCGGTGCCGAGGGCCGGATCCGTGCCGCTGCGCACGTCTACGCGCACGATGGCAGCGTTGTCCACCGGGCTCCCGACCTTGACGACCTCGAGCGGAAGGCTCACTCCGGCGAGGGCGTCGGGACGCGCCAGGGCGCCGTCGGTGAACACGACGATCCGTCGCGATCCCCCGAGCTGGCGAAGCCGATCCACCGCGAGTGAGATCGCGGGAGCGAGGTCACCCTCGACATCGGCCGAGCGGATCTGCTGGAGTGCGGAGACGAGACGTCGCGTGTCGCGATCGAGCGGGGAGACGACGCGCGCGTCGCGTCCTGCCTCGAGGACCATGGCATCGGCGCCCGGAGCAAGGGCCTTGACCGTCTCGATCGCGGCCTGCGCGGCGAGGTCGATGCGACGCTTGCCCGAGGCGTCGAGCGCCGACATCGAGGCGCTGGTGTCGATGACGATGGCGAGGTGGTCTCCGGCGATGGCGCGGCCGCGGGTGGCAGGGCGGGAGAGGGCGAAGGCGAGGAAGAGGATCGCCGCGAGCTGCAGGAAGAGGGGAATCTGAGGGGTGAGGCGCTTGAAAGGCGAGCGGGCGAGCAGATCGCGTCGGGCCGCGGCCCACAGCCAGGTGGACGGGACCTGGAGGCGCTGGCGCCGGATCTTGAGGATGTAGAGGACGACGAGAGGCACGAGCGCCGTGAGCATCCACAGCCCGGCGGGATTCAGGAATTCGAGCGCGTGCTTCATCGTCGCAGCCGGCCGATGCTACCAGACCCTCGGCAACCGAGGTGCGCAATGTCCGCGGGCGACCCCGGCGCGTCGAGTGGCATTTCCCCGCGCCGCTACCCGTGGATGTACACGACCGTGCCCGGCTCTCCGGCGACCGCGTTGGAGCCGTGCCACGGCGACGGCACCACGGGATCGGTCCACTCGAACAGCCACGCCGCGTCCACGGGCGGCAGGTTCACGCAACCGTGGCTGCGCACGCGGCCGAAGTCGTCATGCCAGAACGCCGCGTGAAGCGCATAGCTCTCGTGGAAGTACTGCACGTAAGGGACATCCGACAGCTCGTAGTCGGCCTGCGCGCTGCCACGCATCGTCGCCGTCACGTGCTTGGACTTGATGGTGAACACGCCGCGCACCGTGGCGAAGGTCTTGGCGGGGTCTCCCATCTCGTTGAGCCCCGTGGAGATGTAGGCGACGTAGACCGCCTTGGTCCCTTCGTAGGCGATGAGCATCTGCTCCTTGATCGAGATGTCGATCCACTTCTTGCCTTCGGCGACGAAGGACGGGAACGACTTGCGGGGCTGGAGGATTCGCACGGTTCCGCCGGAGACCCAGTGGCCTTCGTCGATCGTCTCGAGCAGGTTGCCCTTGCGATTGCCGGTCAGCCCGAGCACCGCGCGACGATCCCAGACGCCGTCCTTCTTGGGATTCCCGGCATCGTCGACGGTGAACCGCGGAGTGCCGTGCGTGAGAACGATCGCGGCCGGGAGCCCTTCGACCTTTCCGCCGCGGGTCGCCGGGGGCTTGACGATCTTCGTGCGATCGATCGCGAGCAGGTCGAGCTCGGTGGTGAGGCCGAACCAACGCCCCTCATGTTCGTGTACCGACAGGATCGCGAAGGCGGATTGCGGATCGGCCTTGCCCTCCTGCACGCGGTAGCGAAGGCGCTGGTTGGCGCCGTAGGGGTTTGGAAGGTGCTTCGGAGGCTGCAGGAAGTCGGGGATCGGCTCCGGGGCGGGGAGCTGATCCACGTTGGGAAGGCGCGCGGGGGCGTGCGTGACGAGGTGCTCGTCGAGCTTCGGTCCCTCGAAGCGGAGCTGGTCCTTCTTGGACGGGAGCGTGAAGTACAGATAGGGAGGGGGATCGCCTGGACGCACGTAGGCGTACGGGAGCGGCTCACCCCGCTTCGCGGGCTTCCAGCTCGCCTTGGCGATCGGATCGTCGAGATCGAGCGACGCGCGACGCCCTGCGCACAGGTAGCCGCGAGGAAGGACCTCGTACCAACCGCCCTTGCAGCGCTTGGTCTTGATGATCGGCTCCGGCGAGCGATCCACCACCGTCCCCGCCCGCAGGTATCCGAGATACGGCGTCTCGTCGTCCGGATACTTGTGCACCCACGACTGCAGCGCCGTAGCGACGATCTTCTGATCACTCCCCTCCCTGACCGTGCGCGCCGGCAGATCGTGGAACCGCGGATCGTCGATCGCTGTCGCGGCACCCGCCTCGGCGCCCTCCTCCACAGTGGTTCCGGCGTCGGTGTCCTCGAATACGATGTCGCCCTCGGAAGAAGCGGGAGTGGCGGATGCCGTTGGGGCAGCCGAAGCGGAGTCCGCGGCGGACGCGGACGCGGAGGGGGAGGCGGAGGCCGACGGGGCGGGTTCGGGTGCGGGGGTCGCACGCTTCCAGCAGCCCGAGGTCGTGACGACCAGGGAGGCGAGGATCACCGAGGAGAGGCGAGCGACGGTGGGAGTGAGCATTGCCGCGTTGGTGGTTCGTCGAAAATGCCGGGCAAGTCAAGCCCTAGTCATTCCGGGGCGTGCCGACACCGCACTCCGTGCTTGGATTGCGGAGCGGGATTCGCGCGGGGCGTGTCGGTAGACGGGTGTCGAGGGTGCGTGCGGACGACGCCTCGCGATGGCCGGATGCGACAGGCCCCTCATGACATCGAGGCTCAGGGGAGCTGCGCTGGGAAGTGATGCGACGGACGCGGTGCGCGGGGACGCGATGCGACGGCGACGTGGACCTGGACGATGCTGCACAGGGGCGCACGTGGCTTGTCGCAACGTCCGAGGTCGAAGTAGTCTGCCCGATGATGAGCTGGTACATCCGCGCCGCGCTGGCGGCGCTCCTTGCCTTCGCAGCCTCGGACTGCGCGTCCTCCACGCTTCCGCCTGCTTAGGGTCCGGCGGTGGTTCTGCGCCGCGAGCCCTCGCTCGACGGCGTCCTGGCGGAGTTCCCGAAGCCGGGGCGGGTCACGCTGGTGGACTTCTGGGCGACGAGCTGCGAGCCGTGCAAGGCGATGATGCCCGCGTTTCAGAAGCTGTGGACCGAGCGGAAGGGTGAAGGGCTCGACGTGATCGGCGTCGCGAGCGACGACAACCCGGCGCTCGTGTCCGAGCACGTGAAGGCGCTGGGCGTGGGCTACCCCCAGGTAGTGGATGCGAACGCCGGGCTTCGCGGGGACTTCCGCGTCGCGAAGGTGCCGCACAGCGTGGTGATCGATCGCAAGGGGCGCGTGCGCCTGTCGTTGCAAGGGGGGAAGCCCGAGGACGTGGAGAGGATCGTGAGCGCCGCGAAGGCTGCGCTGGAGGAACAGCCATGAGACATCCGCACGTTCGCGTCGCCGTGATGGCGAGCTCCTGTCTGCTTGCGGCCTGCGGCGGCGGATCTGCCATGAGAGGCGCAGACACGCCCAAGGTGAGCGAGCACGGCGATGCTCCGCAGGCGTGTCAGGCGGCGAAGGACCCGCTCAATCCGATGATCGTGGAGTGGCCGGCGATGAGCCGTTCGGATCTCGACACGGCGAGCCGGCGCGGCATCGTGGTTGTGAGCTACGCCGGGTGCGTGATGAAGGTGCTCACGAACTGCATGGCGGAAGGCAGCTACGAGCTGACTCCATCGACTCCGGTGGGCGACACGCTGACGATCGAGGACGAGAGCAAGCTGTACGCGGAGCTGCCGCTGGGGGTAGCGAGCCTGAAGGGCGAGCTGTCGCAGGGCAAGAAGCAGGAGCTCAGCTACGTGGCAGTCGGGCAGCGCGCGTCGGCCAAGGCGCCGGCGGCGCTCTCGGGGGATTGCCGCGGAGCGACCCACTGGGTCAAGAGCATGACGGTGGGTGCGTATGCGCTGGACACGATGGCCTCGACGAAAGCGGGAGCGGGCGCTGGCGTGATGAACGTGAGCGCGGGGGGAGAGGACGCTTCGAAGCGTGCGCGCAAGAGCGGGGCCGGGGATGTGGAGGGATGCAGGGGCGGGAGCGCGAGCGGCGAGTCGTGCAACGCGATTCTGAAGCTGGGGCTGGCGGAGCTTGCGCCTGCGGGCGCTGCCAGCGCGGGATTCGGTGCGGGACTCGGGCCGGTATCGTCGGTGCCGGTGATTCAGCCCTTGCAGGAGTTCGCGGGCCCTGCGGGCGGACTGAGCGACGTGGATGTCGCGTTGCTGCAGCTCTTGCAGACTGCGAAGCGAGCGGACAAGGACAACTCGCTAGCTGCGGAGAAGAGGGCAGCGGCGTGGGAGGCGCTTGAGGGCTACCCGGGCAAGAACCCGTACAAGGCGTCGGCCGAGGAGCGCAAGGCCGCGTGGCTGCGGGTCGCGGAGGCGGAAGCGAAGCGCCGCGAGCAAGTGGCGAAGGTGTGCGCGGAGCATCAGAAGGACAAGGCGAAGCTCGACCAGTTGTTGGGGATGGACAACGACGTGGTCCCCGCGCAGCAGAAGGAAGCCTACAGGAAGGAGTTCGCGAGAGCGTATGACCCTTGGAAGCAGGACATCGAGGGGTGTGTGCAGGCAGCGGCGCGACAAGCCGAGGAGGTAAGGCGAGCGGAAGTCGCAAGGCAGCAAGCAGCGGCGCGCGAAGCCGAGAACGCGAAGATCGCCGCCGGTCGTTGCGGCTCCGGCCGCTACTCGGTGCTCGACCAGGGAACGGGGGGCGACACAGATGACGGCTCGGGCCTGGTGAGGGATACGCGCACCGGGCTGACCTGGATGAGGAAGCCGTACAGCGGATCGGGGCTCACGCAAGAGGTCTCTGCCGGCTACTGCCGAAGCAAGGGAATGCGCTTGCCGACGAAAGACGAGGCGCTCGGCATCGCTGCCGGGAACAGGGAGCCGTGTGCGTTCCCCAGGGGATGGTGGACCTGGACTTCGAATCCCGCCGGGTCCGGGCGTGCGTGGGTCGTCGACTTCCACGGCAACACGTTCGAGTTCGGCGTCGGCCGCAACTACGACGTCGTGTGCGTTCGCTGAGGGGGGATTCCGAGCCGAACGCGCTCCCCAATCCCGCCAGGGCTTCTGCACGCCCAGCCGACCGCTCCCGGCCGTCGGCGGCAATTCCATCGTTGCCGAAGACGTGAGCGGGGGGGGTGACGTGACGGGCGCGATGCGAGTGGGGGGCGTGATGAAGCTTCGTTCTGGTAGGGCTTTGCCATCGGCAAGGCCACGCAGGCGACGCCACCGGCATCGCCAGACCGCCATGCGACAGCAAGGCCGTTGCGTCACCGCTCCGAACCCGCGGAGTTCGCGGAGCGTTCTCGAGAGTCACTTGACAGACTAGTTGGTCAACAGCATATTGATGTGTGGTCGAGATGGCTCGACCCAGCGGACCTTGGAGAGGCGCAAAGGCAGTGGAGGTGGTCTATACGGACGAGTTCAAGGCGTGGTTCGACAGCCTGGAGCAGGACGAGCAGGATCGCTTGTACCGATCGGTCGGCCTTCTGGAAGCGATGGGCGTGAAGCTGGGCTTCCCATATACGAGCGCGATTCGAGGAGCATCGTTCGCGTTGCGGGAACTGAGGACGCAGTCCGACGGCGATCCGCTCAGAATCTTCTACGCTTTCGATCCAGCACGGCAGGCCGTCCTGCTCATCGGCGGTGACAAGACAGCGGACGACCGTTTCTATGAGCGGATGGTGCCGCTCGCGTAGCGATTATGGGCGGAGTACCTCCAGGAGACGGGACAGGGGAGGCAGAAGAAGTGAGCGTCAAGCGGCGACGGTCGAGGAGTTGAAACATGGCTGTTCACAAGTGGAGCAAGATCAGGGAGCAGATGGCGCCTGAGCGTCGGGCCCGGCTCGACGCGGAGGTCCGTCGCGAGCTCCTTTCGATGGGACTTCGCGAGTTGCGCGAGCAAGCCGGGAAGACACAGGCCGAGGTTGCCGAGGTTGCCGAGATGACGCAGGCCGAGTTGTCGAAGTTCGAGCGGCGAGAGGACCACCTCATTTCCACTCTGCGACGGTACGTCACCGCCCTGGGCGGGGAGTTGGAGGTCGTGGCCGTGTTCGACAACAAGCGGATTGCGCTGAAGGGCATTTGAAGCCCGCCAGGGCTTCTGCACGCCTAGCCGAAGGCTCCCGGCCGTCGGCCGCAATCCCACCGCGCCCCCCGCTCTACAACGTCCCCACCGCGATCGGATCGGGAGCACGCCTGCCCTTCTCCGCCACCTCGCACTCCCGCTCCAGCCAGCGCGCGTGCTCCCGCGCCACATCCGTCCCCGGATCGAACCAGCGGAATCCGCGCAGCGCCCCAAACCACATCCCGACCTGATCCCGCAGCGCATCGCGATCCCCTCGCGATAGCAGCCTCGGCATCAACGACGCGTCGGCGTAGACCTCGGGGTACGAGGCAATCTTCACGGCGCATGCGAAGAACGCACCGGGCTCGGGCATGACGCAGCGCCCCGGCACGATCCCCTCCTCTCCGAGCCACGCCAGGTGACGCGCGGCGATCTCGTCGAGCAGACGCGCGCGCACCCATCGCACCGTCTGCGGGTCAATCCCATCGGCAAGCGAACCATCCACGAGCCGGGGAGTCTGCTCGGAGGACTGCCACACGATCCAACGATTCAGGAAGTGCGACAGCTCGTGGACCATCACCAGCGCGCCGGAGCGGAAGCCGTCCTGCGTGACGATCCAACCCGCCATGTCGCGCTCGTCGCGCGGCGGCGTGCGCAGGTGAATCACCTGCACGTGCGCCCCGGAGGCCGGAGCGAGCGGGCGGGCCGCGGGCTGACGCAACGGGATCCAGAAGCGGGTCGAGGCGGTCTGGATCCCGGCGAGCAGGCCGGAGCGCAGGGCTTCGAGTGCGGCTGCGGCGGGCTGCGCGTAGCCGGGACGTCGGTCGCGCAGCATCGAGGACACGATCGACGCGAGGTCGGGTGCGATGCGAGTCGGGTCAGCGAGCAGGTCGTCGAAGGGGCACACGGGACGCGCTCCGGGAAGAGGGCTTCCCGGAGGCATCGCACGGGGCGCGCAGGGGCGCCAGGCAGGGCAGGGGCTGCAGGGGACTCAGGGATTGACGAGGCCGAACGAGTGGTTCGCGGCTGCGTTCCAGTCGGCCATCATCTTGGTGTTCGCGCCGGGCTTGCGCTGGATCGACTTGCCGGTGGCGGCGGTGCCGCAGCCGGAGTTGTCGACCGAGACCGCGACGGCGGTCGGGTTGGTGGTGTAGTCGCAGGGGGCGCCGCCGCAGTTGGCCGGGAGCCAGAGGCCCGCGGTCTGGAGCGCCTGGAGCAGCGCGGGGAAGGCTCCTGCCGGGGTGCCCGTGCTCTTGGCGTCCACGACTGGCAGTGCATCGACGACCACGTTACCGGGGGCGATCACCTTGAAGACGCGGTTGCCGGTCGAGATGCCGATGTTGGCCCCGTGGAAGTCCCACGCGCCGTCGTAGTTCGCCGCATAGGTCGCGCTCGCGTACTGGTTCTTCGCGGAGGTTTCGGAGCCGGGCGCGGCGCCGGTGGCGGTCGATGCGTTGACGTGCAGCACGATGATGTCGCCGGTCGCGACGACGACGTCGGGGAAGGTCGCGAGGACCTCGTCGGCGGAGCCCAGTTGGTGGACGACGAAGCCGTTGACCGAGCCGCCGCTGGTCACGAGGAATTCCATCAGATCGCGCGAGCTGCCGATGTTCGGGTTGATCTCGTTGATCAGCAGTTGTGCCGAGGTGACATAACCGCCGAACGTCGCCTCGTTCGGGCTGCCAATCGCCGTGCCGAGCACGTCGGTCAGGCTCGACGCCGTCACCTTGTACGTCGTGCCGGCGACCGTGGCGTTCGTCGTCACAGTGACTTCTTTGCCGTTCACCACCGCTGCGGAAGCCGTGAGGCCGTTGTCGAAGGTGAAGTCCCCGAACTGTACGCTGGCAGGATCGAGCTTGCGGCTGAAGGTCACGATGACCTCCGTGGCCGACTTCGGCACCGCGCTGACAACCGTCGGGGCCGGGCAGGTGATGCTCTGCAGGTCCGTCGCGCGGTACACCGACGGCTGCGCCGTGGTGTTGTAGCGCCACATCACGCCGTAATCGACAGTGAGCGCGCAGGTGTTCTGCAGATCGTACTGCGCCTGGATCGTGTCCGGAATGCGAAGTCGCAGGTTCGTGTCCGTAAGGCCCGTCGTGGTGATCTGCGCGGCCACCTGCGGAGCGCTCGCGGAAGCGAAGTCGGCTGCGAGGGTCCCGGTGAGCTTCAGGGCGCGGCTCTCGTAGTTGCCGAGCGCGCTCACGAGATCCGCCGAAGAGGTCACGTCGGTCACCAGCGCGGCGACGTCGTTGCCCGAGGAGACGACCGAGAATCCGCTGAGCGCCGTGACGCTCTTGAGGCCGCCGGCCGTCGCGACGGTCGTGGCCGTGAAGTCGACCTTGTCTCCGATCTGCGGAGGAGGTGTGAGCGTGGCGGGGTCGACCCCGACGAAGATCGCCGGGCCCGCGGCTTCCGCCTGGACAAAGAAGCCCGCGACGTCGGAGCCGAGCAGCGGCTTGAGATACGTGACGATCACACCCTGCACCGCGATGTCGACGGTGCCGTCGGCCGCAGCGCGTACCGCGCCGATCTGTCCCGACCCACCCGTGCCGCCGCCCGCGGCGCCCGCCGCCCCGGCGTCACCCGCCGCTCCCGCGGCACCGGCATCACCCGCAGCACCGGCCTGGCCCGAAGAGCCCGCGGCGCCGGCCTCACCCGCTGCGCCAGCCTGACCGGAAGAGCCCGCGGCACCGGCCTGGCCCGAAGAGCCCGCGGCGCCAGCCTGGCCCGCCGCACCAGCCTGACCCGCAGAGCCCGCGGCGCCCGCCTGGCCCGCAGGGCCCGCGGCG